>CAYVQA010000216.1:0-1020 GCA_964453965.1 uncultured Staphylococcaceae bacterium | reverse complement strand
ACTTCGAGTATATGTCGGAAGATCCGTTTATTGCGGGAATGATGGCAAGCTACTACATTAACGGCGTTCAATCGGTGGGCGTACTTGCCTCTATTAAACACTATGCCGTAAACGACCAAGAAGTAAATAGGTCGAATATGAACGTAAACGTTTCGGCAAGAGCGTTGAGAGAAATCTATTTAAAAGCATTTGAAATGGCTATTAAAAACGCGAACCCCGGAACCGTTATGTCTAGCTATAACTTCATAAACGGCGTGGAAGGTTCTTGCAGTAAAGACACTCTCCAAACCTTTTTAAGAAAAGAGTGCGGATTTGAAGGTTTAGTCGAGGGCGACTGGAACGAAAACACCTTAAACGCTAAAATGATTAAGGGCGGAACCAACACTCAATCTTTTAACCCGTTTTACGAATCTAACGCATATTATGGTTTCGACGGATTTAACAACACGCTTTTGGCTTGGCAACAAGGAACCCTTACTTACGACGAGCTCGTTGAAAACGTAACTTACGTTATTAAACTTTTAATTAGGAGTAACGCAACTTCTTTGGGTTATTACAATTATTCCGATAGCGATAAGAGCATAAGATCTAAAGAACTTCTTACCCGTACCGATACTTCGGGACAAACTTGGGAAATTAACCACACTAGAAATATCAACGTAATATCGCAATCTTCTTCCGTTGTAAGCAACGTTGCGGGAATTGCGGGTAACGGTTGGTTAGAAACTTCCGACCAAACCACTTACGTGTCTAATACCGCAAGCGGAAGCGTTGCTTTCTATGCAATATCCGTAGCAACCCCCGGAGATTATTACCTCTCCTACACCTTAAACATCGGCGGAGACGCTGAAAAGTTCGGTAACTTCTATATAGTAATTGACGGAGTGAGGGTGGATACTTTCACGAATCCCAATAAACTCACTAGTGCGTCTTCGGGCGACTGGGTATCGGAAGACGTATTCGTGGGCGATAACGGAAGCGCAAAAGTAACGTTAACTCGCGGAATACATAAAGTAGTTG
>CAYVQA010000215.1:0-1034 GCA_964453965.1 uncultured Staphylococcaceae bacterium | reverse complement strand
GGGGTTCGGGGCAGGCGCCCTGACAGTGGGGTTCGGGGGAACACCCCGACGGCGTCCTGACTAAAGCTTTACACCTGATTTTTGGATTGCCATAGCCAGCGGTAGGCCTAAGCCATAGCAAACTATCAATTCACCAAACCCTACACTTAACCCCGATGTTATAAAGGCCGCAAGGGTAAAGCCTGACGGCATGGTGTATGATATAAGCCAACCGATAATTATGGCATTAAAAATAACCGGCGGCAACGGAGCAAGTATAGGAATGTTGCGAATACGTACGTTGCGCAATGCTCTGGTACATATTGCAGAAAGAAATGTTGCAAGGGTGCCGAAAACAAAATCCAGTATGCCTACAGGACTTGCTAAATTTGAAAGAAAACAACCGATAGTAAGACCCGGAATGGCATATGGTGTGAATATGGGCAATATGGTTAAAGCCTCTGAAAATCTGAATTGATTTGCGGTAAAGGACCACGATGCGGCAATTAATGTAAGTGCGGCATATATGGCCGCAATCATAGAAGCCTTGGTGATACCGTATATTTTTGAATCCATTTTGAACCATCCTTAAAAAATAAAAGCAATATATAAAAGCGGCTAAAGGCGCATGATGTATTTGCACCGTAAATGTATTATTGTAAGCAGCAAATATTTTGTGCTTGAAAAGCATTATTATAATTCCCGGTAAGAATTTACTTCATTAAAAAAACAACCCTTTATCCGTAGACAAAGGGTTGTTTTTCTGGTGGAGATGATCGGACTCGAACCGACTACCTATACGTTGCGAACGTATCGCTCTACCAGGTGAGCTACACCCCCATATAATAAAATATGCAACATTACAGTATAGAAAATTATATCAGAAAATAATACCTTTGTCAATAAATAAGTTTATAGACCAAAGGTGAAGTCGTAAAAGCATATATGCTTGTTGATTTATTCATACCGGTGTGTTATAATAGCTAAAGCTAAAAAAGTAATAATGAAAAGTAGTAATGAAAAATAATAATGAAAAATAATAATGAAAAATAATA
>CAYVQA010000214.1:0-1038 GCA_964453965.1 uncultured Staphylococcaceae bacterium | reverse complement strand
CTGTATGCGTCATCAAAAAGGCTTGCAATCTTAAGCAATCCCGCCAAAAGCGGCTATACCGAAGCTCTTAAACTGTTTGAATATTTTAAAGACAAGACAAAAGATTATAACTGGTATAAGATAAATCCCCTTGTGCCCGATGTAGGTCAATCGACCGCAGAAGAAATGTATAATGATTGCGGAGATATAATTTGCATTGACACCGATTATTTTGTGCCCGACGGCAAAGAAGACCACGCGGCAACCGAACTTATAATGTGTAACGAAGGTCAACTTGATTTTCATTGGGCGTTGCCTTATCTCGCACCGCGTTTTTCAGAACTTTGCGGCAGCGAGGTGGACGGAGCGCCGACCGAAGAACAAATAAAAACCGCGGCGATAACGTTTTTAAAAACATATTTCCCCGAGTATTACGATCACGAATATATTATTACCGTAGAATTTAAAGGCAATCATGCCGAGGTATATTTTTCGGAAGATATGTTTAAAATCGATCCCGATTCGGACGTACAACGCAAAAAATTTATAGCCTCTGTGCGTTTTTCGTGGGATGAGACCGATTTGCTTTATACAAACTACGGTCATGACAAAAAAGAAAAAGCGATGATATGCGACTTTGTTCTCGGCAATCGGTATGTCGAGCCTGTGCAATGTGAGGGATATAAAGACATTATCACGAAAGAAGAAGCATTTGAAAATTATGTTTCCGGGCAGGCCGGTAACGACATCGGCTATTTAAAAGGAACCGGGTATAAGAGCTATATCGCATACAAGGTTACCGCCGAAAATAAACGAGAGCCCTATTGGTTCTTTGTTTTCTTAAATCAAGAGAGCAACGAGTTTAACACATTTGAAGTCTCGGCAATAAAAGAATAAGCATAGCATAAAGGCAGGAGTGCGACATCACTCCTGCCCTTTTTCAATAAAACCTTATAACGCACACGGTCATATCGTCGCCACAGGTATCGAGCGTCGAGATATATCCGACAAGCACGTCCAGCATTTTTTGCGCGGTCAAAACTCCCGCCGCCTCGAGAA
>CAYVQA010000213.1:0-1039 GCA_964453965.1 uncultured Staphylococcaceae bacterium | reverse complement strand
GAGAGTAGAGAAACCCAAGGAGATCCCTTCTTATTATCTTTGTCACAAAACATAAGTTTAAAAGAAAAACCATTTGGACTTATAATAAGGTCTTCTCTGAGTGGTATTTCCTCATACTTACGCCCCTGTAAGAAATCACAAAATGAATCAACCCTATTTACGGGAATCTTATATATATTATAATCATAGGTTGGGTTATCATCGTTTTTTCTTGGCATAGCTTATCTCTCCTTTTTGATTAACTATGAGCAGCAAACTTAGCCATAGTCATATTTGAGATATATTTACTCACATCTTCTCCTCTGTGATTAATAATGATGTCATCAAAGTCAGCATAGTCGATTTCTCTGATTTCGTGGAAAATATGGTTATAAAGATATTCAGCAAATGTGCTTGCTAAAATAATCACAACATCTGTGCCCTTAATATCTCGCTTGGCGGCAGGGACATATCTCGGAGTGATAACAATCGTATAATCTCCACCAATTTCTTCACGGTGTTCACGCAATCTGCCAACATTGATACCACTTAACTTGTTAGCGGTAGATTTTGATTCTACTGCAAATTTCTTTTTCTTCGTTAAGTATAAGCACTCTATATCAGTATGCCCTGCACCGCCAATTCTTCTTGTTTCGACATTGTAGAACATACTGAATCCTTCATCAAGAACTTCCTCAAACAGATATGCCGTATCATTATCGGGATTGTTGGAATATTCTTCTATTAACTTTGGCAATTCCAACAACGAAGATAATTCATTACTTTCACCAATTTCGTTCATCAACTCAATCGGGTAGAAACTATAAATTTCTTTTATTACATCTAATGTCATTCTTTCCGCATCATCGAGTTTTAATGGCTCTTGTGCGTAAGAATATTTACTCAGCAGCAATTTTACAAAGTCAAGAACTTTGTATGACAAAGAAACATAGCCATTTCTCGCAGTTCTGCCTGTAGGATTACTATGACTACCTGTTTTAGTGGGATGGTACAATTTGCAAATTGTATCACCTTTAACAAAATCAACAATGCCAATAGT
>CAYVQA010000212.1:0-1059 GCA_964453965.1 uncultured Staphylococcaceae bacterium | reverse complement strand
TCTTTGGAAACACCGGTCTTAACAGCCTTGGGAGCGCTCATTACGAGATCTTTAGCTTCGCCGAGCGAAAGGCCGACTGCGTCTTTAACGGCTTTGATGACTTTAAGCTTTTTAGCTTCGTCATAAGAAGTGAGTTCTACGTCAAACTCGGTCTTCTCTTCTGCAGCGGGAGCGGCATCGCCTGCGCCTGCGCCTGCGCCGCCTGCAACTACTGCAACAACGCCGAATTTGTCTTCGAGAGCTTTAACAAGCTCTGCGAGCTCGAGTATTTTAAGTTCGCTGATGGCATCGATAATGCCTTGAATTTTTTCGTTCATTTTAATTCCTCCGATTTAAATAACATTATGCCTCTTCGGCGTTTGCTGCGGGTTCGCCGTTCTGCTCGATAATAGCGCGCAGAGCCAGAACCAGCTTGAAGTAGGGTGCCTGAACAGAACCCATGATTTTGCCGATAAGCTGCTCTTTGCTGGGTGTAGCTGCGAGCGCTTCAACGGCCTTTTTGTCAACGACTTCGCCGTCGACAAAACCTGCTTTAACGGTAAATTTGTCGTTCTTTGAAGCAAATTCGCAAAGTATCTTTGCGGCGATAACAGCGTCATCGTGGCTGATAGCGATAGCGGTCATGCCTTCGAGCTCGGGTTTAAGAGCTTCAAAGCCGACCTTGTCGCAAGCCTTGCTGATAAGAGTATTTTTGATGACCGAATACTGAACGCCTGCCTCGCGGAGCTTTTTGCGCAGTGCAGTGTCGTCTGCAACGGTTATGCCCTGATAGTTGACCAGGACGCCGGCAGCTGCACTCTGCATGCTTTCCGCAAGCTCGGCAACGACCTTTTGCTTTTGTTCAAGGATTGTTGCGTTTGCCAAAATAGGACCTCCTTTAGCTTATTGACAACAGACAATAAAAAACTCCCATGCCGCATGGCCGTGGGAGCGTGTTGACAGAATTATATTAAATAATCGATAGTCAAAACATCCTCGGCGGGCGGCAAAAGCCATTAAAATTAAATGCCTGCTGTCTTTGGAAAATTATCACCGACAGCGATGATATCACAGATATCA
>CAYVQA010000211.1:0-1066 GCA_964453965.1 uncultured Staphylococcaceae bacterium | reverse complement strand
AAGGGGGCGAGTATATTGATTTTAGCAATAAGTAACAATAATGAAAAACTAATAAGAGAGATATGTGCAAAATTTGATTATGATGAGATAGAGGTATATTCTGGAATTAAAAATCTACAAGAATTTGCTATAAGAGAATTACAAAATTTAAGTAATTTTAAATATCTTATATTAGATATTTCTGATATAAAAGAAAAACAGGAAAGTATAATAAAATCTGTTGTAGCAATAAAGTCAATGCATAATATACGAATAATTATAATGGCAACTGGCTACAAAGAGGGAGATGACATACTTGCAAGATTATTTAAAGAGGGAATATATAATTTTGTAATTGGAGATAGTTATCAAAAGCAGGAAGAAGAATTTAGAAAATGTCTTTCAAAAGAGGGTAATGAGTATAAAGATGCAATAAGATTTAGGGTTGAAGATAATAATATAAATAGCAAAAATAAAGTTATAATCAAAAGAGAATATAAAAAAATAAAGCAATTATTGACAGTAGCAATTAGTGGAACACAAAATCATATAGGAGTAACAACACAAGCTCTTTTATTGTGCAAATTTTTTAATGAAAGAGGTTTAAAAGCTTGTTATGTTTGTGCTAATAATTCAACAGATATAGAAGAATTACAAATACTTGCAGGAAAAGAATTAAATAAAGGTATGTTTCAATATGGTGGAATAGATATATATACAAAAGATGAGAAAATTAGTGCTATGACTTATGGCTATGATGTCTACATATATGATTATGGAGTATTAACTGATAATAATATAAATTTATTCTTAAAAAATGATAAAAGAATAATTGTAGGTGGAAGTAAACTATGGGAAATTCGTAAAATATTTCTATCATTTGAAAGATTAAAAGATTTTGAAGATGTTTATTATATAATATCTCATTGTCCAGTAGATGATAAAAATGCACTAACAACTAATATGCAGAAATTTAAAAAGAAAACATTTTTTAGTGAATATGCACCAAATCCTTTTGAAAATAATAAAAATACAGAAATTTATTTATCTATATTTAAAGATAATATAGCTGAAAAAAACACTAATA
>CAYVQA010000210.1:0-1069 GCA_964453965.1 uncultured Staphylococcaceae bacterium | reverse complement strand
AAGTTGTTCCACCACCAACGAATTGGTCAAGCACCAAATCATTTGGTTTTGAATATCTCAAAATGATATTCTTGGCAACATATGGCGAAAAGTTGCCACGATATTTGGCATCGTGCGTTGCCCATTTTCCACGATTTGGAAACGACCAAACTGTATTAGTTTCTAATTCAAACTTTTCTTCCATCTATTTCAAAAGTTCCTTTAATTTACCGTTGTTTAAGTCTTGAATATTGTAAATGTTTTCCATTACATCAAAAGTTTCTTCAAGGTTATTTCTTGCATCAACCCAACCCAAGCCGTCGGTTACCCAAACAAATGCAAAACCTTTAATATTTTTAGATTCTTCTGCAAGCATTTTATAACTTCTTGCAGTTTCATTAAGTTTTGAACCTGAACTTGAATAGAAATTTGTTTCAAAAGCATAAATGCAGTTATTTGTTTTAACAACATAATCAAATCTTTTTGCAACTTTGCCCAAATTTGAAAGGGTGGACAAATCAATATTCCATTTCTTTTCAATATCTTTTAAATACATTTCTTTGAAATATGTTTGATTTAATACAAATCCTTCTTGCTCAATGAATTTTTGCAAGACATTTTCCATTAAATGTCCACCACGATTTTTTCTTCCGTTGGAACCCAGTCCAACTTCAACACCTGTGGCATAATCCACCAAATTATTTACTAAATGATTAGAAATTAAGTCAAATAAACCAGTTTTTCTCATAAATCTTTTTAAAAGGTCTATGTCATCAATGTTCGTAAAGTTGTATTTTAATTTCTCATCTTCATCAATAACCTTAATTTCATTTTCTCTAACAGCAATGAGTAGAGGTAAACATTTTCTAATTTCTGGATATCTTTTAAATAAGTTATCAAAATCGCTTTCGACATTTTTAGAACCTACAAGTGAATTCATAATATTTAATTCAACTTTGATTTTGTCTATATTTTTGTAAACAGTGTTAAAATCTGTATAATAATTATAAGGCACAATGCAATCTGTAAATGTGCTAAACCATTCTTTAAAATTTCTTTTCATTAGTCATTTTCTCCTTGTTTAGATATT
>CAYVQA010000209.1:0-1074 GCA_964453965.1 uncultured Staphylococcaceae bacterium | reverse complement strand
TGATGGCGCGACCGTGCTTGGAACGCTTGAAGTTCATGATGACCGCCATGGTCAGGAGAACCAGCAGGAAGGCGTAGGGCAACAGCTCCTTAGACCCTTGACGGATGGAGGAGGTGTCAATGCCCAGCGCGCCCTGCAGGGGGGTTCCCGCGATCTTCAAATTCGTCATGACATTCTTGATGATCTCCCCACACCCCAGCGTCACGATAGCCAGATAGTCCCCCTTCAGCCGCAGGACGGGAAGTCCCACGACAAAGCCTACACCGGCCGCCACCAGACCGCCTATGATCATACACAGGGGCAGGTTGACCGCCATGGGCAGATGATCATGCAACAGAACGGCTACGGTACATCCGGTGAAAAGTCCCACCGACATAAAGCCCGCGTGTCCCAGAGACAGCTCGCCCAGAAGGCCGACCACCAGATTCAGGGACACAGCCAACACGATATAACACGCGACCGAGACCAGCATATTTTGCACCTGCCGGCCAACGGCATCGGTATACACCAGTCCCCCCATCACGAGGAACAGGATCGCCACGGCCAGCAGCGTCACGCGATCGACCGTAAAAAAGCTCTTAGCTCGCATGGTTTTCTTTTCCACAGTCACACCTTCTCTCTCATGGGCTTACCCAGCAGTCCCGCCGGCTTGAACACCAGCACCAGTACCAGCACGCCAAAAACGATAGCATCCGTCCACTGCGTGGAGATGTACACCTTGGAGAGCTGTTCGATCAAGCCGAGCAGGATACCGCCCAGCATGGCACCGGGAATGGAACCGATGCCGCCAAAGACAGCGGCGGTAAAGGCCTTGATGCCCGGCATGGAGCCGGTGGTAGGCTTGATGAAGGTATAGGTCGCCCCATAGAATACACTGGCTACCGCCGCCAGGGCCGAACCGATGGCGAAGGTCACAGTGATGGTCTTGTTGACACTGATACCCATCAACTCGGCGGCCTCACGGTCCTCCGAAACGGCTCGCATGGCCTTTCCCATACGGGTCAGGTTGATGAACAGGGTCAGTCCCACCATGATGACCGCCGTGACACCCAGCGTCAACAATGTGATCCCATC
>CAYVQA010000208.1:0-1078 GCA_964453965.1 uncultured Staphylococcaceae bacterium | reverse complement strand
AAGGCTGAGCATAAAAACTCAGCCTTAATAGAAATAATATAAGAAAAACAACGAAATTACAGTGCCCAACCTTTTTCGGAACAGTATTGCTGTAGGAGCAATTCATCGTTTGTGAAATTGCAACAGCGTGCAACCAAAGCGTCCCAACCGGTGCCGTTTGCTATAATATCATACAACTTTTGTGCTTTAGAAATAATAGGTTCTCTGTTTACATTGCACCAAGTCAATTGATTAGATAGCAATGCCTTGTATTGGAGGTCAGCAGACGAATCCGTAGAGGAAGCAACGAGAACAACGGGCTTAACCGAATTGTTATGTACGGGTATCATATTGTTTAAGTTAATCACGCCGAATTTTCCACCGTCAATTTTTAGTAAATCAATTTGATTTTTCATATTGAAATGCTTTGGTTTTGGGGAACTTAAAGGTGCATAATATGACATCCCGTGTATATGTAACAAGACACCGACGAATGGGCGATTAGCTTTTTGATCCATAGTGTACGGAACACAAGGATCACTTTTTCTTAGGTAATCACAGTAGCCTGAATCAACCAGAACGAATGATAATCTATCTAACTTCATTGTCTATCCCTCAAAAAAAAGAGGCTGAGATTTTTAAACCCCAGCCTCAACTTTTTTAGCTCCCACTTGCTGGTAGGGTACACCGCTTTTTTAGCTCCCACTTAACGGCAGGGTACTCCGACTTTTTTAGCTCCCACTTATTGGTAGGGTACACCGCTTTTTAATAAAATTTACTTGCCGAATAATTTATATCCCGCACCATCAGCAAGCGGCAACATTTACATATAATGTGAACTCGACCTTATTTTAGTTGCGTGTCGAGTAGCAACAAACATTTGAGATAGTTTCCCTATCTTCGCCTTAATTATAAACGATAATTCTCGGTTTGTCAAGAGTTTGAGAGAATTGTTTACAAATTCTTTTTCAATAGCTCTGACTTGGAAGTGTATCGTTTACACCAATATTATATACTACAACCACAGATTTAGTCAATGATTTTAAAATTTTTTGATCAAGGCTGAGCATAAAACTCAGCCTTAACTTGTTTGACTTAT
>CAYVQA010000207.1:0-1079 GCA_964453965.1 uncultured Staphylococcaceae bacterium | reverse complement strand
AGAAGACACCAGGAAAGAAGACATAGTGTTGTTTGTAAAAACGCTTCGTGAACTGGGCATCCAAGAAGATAAAATACGGGAAAAACTGGAAGAAAACTATCATTTGCCAGCAGAAAAAACAACTCTATTTTTATAAAAAACAAGTGAAACATATATTATATGACGAAGGAAGATGAGGGCTTGAAGATGTTTGCAGGAAAAACACTTTTGATTACAGGCGGTACAGGTTCATTTGGAAATGCGGTGCTGAACAGATTTTTGGCATCGGACATAGGAGAAATACGAATCTTTTCACGTGATGAATTAAAGCAGGATGATATGCGTCACTTTTATCAGCGTGAATATCCGGAGTATTGTGGCAAGTTAAAATTTTATATAGGAGATGTAAGAGACCGTCAGAGTATTGATAAGGCAATGAATGGTGTGGATTATATTTTTCATGCGGCAGCTTTAAAACAGGTACCATCCTGCGAATTTTTTCCCATTGAGGCGGTCAAGACCAATGTCCTTGGGACGGAAAATGTTCTGCAGTCAGCAGTGGATTTTGGGGTCAAAAAGGTAATATGTCTTTCCACAGACAAGGCAGCATATCCTGTGAATGCCATGGGGACTTCCAAAGCCATGATGGAGAAGGTTATTGTTGCAAAAGCAAGGACCATTGCACCGGAAAAAACTTCAATCTGCTGTACCAGATACGGAAATGTGCTTTGTTCCAGAGGCTCTGTGGTTCCTCTTTTTATCAGCCAGATCAAAGAAGGAAAACCCCTTACCATTACGGAGCCTTCCATGACCCGTTTTGTAATGACCTTGGAAGAAGCGGTGGAACTGGTGGTTTATGCATTTCAAAACGGAGACAGTGGGGACATTATGGTACAAAAAGCACCTGCCTGTACCATAGAGGTACTTGCACAGGCTGTTAAGGAAATTTTTGGAGTGGAAGAAGAAACCAGAATCATTGGTATCCGTCACGGTGAAAAAATGTATGAAACCCTTCTGACCAATGAAGAGTGTGCCAATGCTATTGATATGGGGAATTTTTATCGTGTACCGGCAGACAAGCGTGGACTGAATTATGATAA
>CAYVQA010000206.1:0-1140 GCA_964453965.1 uncultured Staphylococcaceae bacterium | reverse complement strand
CCGCGACAGGACGGAAAGACCCCGTGGAGCTTTACTGTAGCTTGATATTGAAATTTGGTACAATTTGTAGAGGATAGGTGGGAGACGTTGAGACTAGAACGTCAGTTCTAGAGGAGTCAACCTTGGAATACCACCCTTATTGTATTAGATTTCTAACCTAGAACCGTTATCCGGTTCAGGGACAGTGTCTGGTGGGCAGTTTGACTGGGGCGGTCGCCTCCCAAAATGTAACGGAGGCGCCCAATGGTTACCTCAGAATGGTCGGAAATCATTCATAGAGCGTAAAGGTATATAGGTAGCTTAACTGTGAGACCAACAAGTCAAGCAGATGCGAAAGCAGGGCTTAGTGATCAGGCGATTCAGTATGGAATGGTCGTCGCTTAACGGATAAAAGTTACCCCGGGGATAACAGGCTGATACCACCCAATAGTTCACATAGACGGTGGTGTTTGGCACCTCGATGTCGGCTCGTCACATCCTGGAGGTGAAGTCGCTTCCAAGGGTTGGGCTGTTCGCCCATTAAAGTGGCACGCGAGCTGGGTTCAGAACGTCGTGAGACAGTTCGGTCCCTATCCGTCGTGGGCGTAGGAAAATTGAGGGGAGTTGTCCTTAGTACGAGAGGACCGGGATGAACATACCTCTGGTGTATCTGTTGTCACGCCAGTGGCAGCGCAGAGTAGCTATGTATGGAAAGGATAACCGCTGAAAGCATCTAAGCGGGAAGCCTCCCTCAAGATGAGTTTTCCCATTCTTCGTGAAGTAAGATCCCAGAAAGACTATCTGGTTGATAGGTCAGAGGTGGAAGCATAGTGATATGTTGAGCTGACTGATACTAATAGATCGAGGATTTAATCCTAAATTGTTATTATTTAGATTTGATGTCATACATTATCTTAGTTTTCAGAGAATTATTTCTCTAATTTTCCTTAGTGACGATAGCGAAAAGGGTACACCTGGCTCCATTCCGAACCCAGAAGTTAAGCTTTTCAGCGCCGAAAATAGTGTAATGCTAAGATAGGTCGTTGCTAAGGGATTTTTTTTTGTTTAAAATAAAATCCAGGATAAAATCAAAAAACTATTGACAAACAAATATAAAATAGTTAATATATAGTTAATATTTTGGAGGTACTATATGAATAA
>CAYVQA010000205.1:0-1147 GCA_964453965.1 uncultured Staphylococcaceae bacterium | reverse complement strand
GCTGCCCCGCGTCCTGAAGGGCCTGGGCATTGCCATCGTTTCCACCTCCAAGGGCATCATGACCGACAAGGCTGCTCGCGCGGCTCACATCGGCGGCGAAGTCCTGGCATTCGTTTGGTAAGGGGAGGTTTGAACAATGTCTAGAATTGGTAGAATGCCCATTACCGTCCCCGCCGGCGTCGAGGTCACTGTCTCCGAGACTAACCTCGTCACTGTCAAGGGCCCCAAGGGCGAGCTGACGAAGCAGCTCAATCCCAACATGAAGATCGAGAAGGACGGCGCAGTCATCACTGTTTCCCGCCCCAACGATGAAAAGGAAAACCGCGCGCTCCACGGCCTGACCCGCACCCTGCTGCACAACATGGTCAGCGGCGTGAACGAGTGCTACAAGAAGGAACTGGACGTCAACGGCGTCGGTTACCGTGTCGCCAAGGAAGGCGAGAAGCTCGTGATGAACATCGGCTTCTCCCACACCGTGAGCATGGATCCTCCCGCCGGCATCACCATCGAAGTTCCCTCTCCCAATAAGATCGTCGTTATCGGCTGCGACAAGCAGGCTGTGGGCCAGTTCGCGGCAGAGATCCGCGAGAAGCGTCCTCCCGAGCCTTATAAGGGCAAGGGCATCAAGTATACTGATGAAGTCATCCGCCGTAAGGTCGGTAAGACCGGCGGCAAGAAGTAAGGAGGTGTGCCGATATGATTAACAGACCCGATACCAATGCACAGCGCATCAAGCGCCACAAGCGCGTTCGCGCCAAGGTCTTCGGCACTCCCGAGAGACCCCGTCTGAACGTGTTCCGCAGCGAGAAGAATATTTACGCACAGATCATCGACGACGTCGCAGGCAACACCCTGGTGTCCGCGTCCTCTCTGGACAAGGAGATCGAGGGCAACGGCGGCAATAAGACCGCAGCCCGCGCCGTCGGCAAGCTGGTGGCTGAGCGCGCCAAGGCCAAGGGCATCGACACGGTCGTGTTCGACCGCGGCGGTTACCTGTATCACGGCCGCGTGGCTGAGCTGGCAGAAGGCGCCCGCGAAGGCGGCCTGGAATTCTAAAGAGGAGGAACAACGAAATGGCAAGATTTGAAAGAGAACCCAGCGAGTACGTCGAGAAAGTTGTTGCCCTCAATCGCGTTTCCAAGACCGT
>CAYVQA010000204.1:0-1175 GCA_964453965.1 uncultured Staphylococcaceae bacterium | reverse complement strand
AAATTATCGTTTATCTCGTTATTGACAGCAATTTTGGTGTCCAGCAGCGAAAGAAACGATCCTATCTGCTTTTGCTCGTCCAAAGAAGGAACAGTAAGTATAAGTTCGTCCAATACACTTTGTTGTACTCGTTGACGCCCAGATGACCCGACCATAGATTTAATGGCTATATTTCTGAACATGGGGCTTGTTGCCAAGTAATAAACAAATTGCGGATCGCTAACACCTTCTTTGGCTCTCATAACAATAAATTCAGTTGATCCGAATGCAACCTCGTTTTTATTAAGAATATCAACAAAAGCTGTTTTTCCATTCTCAAGACACGGTGTAATCCGTGCCATAATTGTGTCCCCATTGCAAAATTTAGAGCCGCCATTAAATTCAGCTTGCTCAGTTTCTGGAATTTTCTTGGTGAACGGTTTTAACTTATCCATTGCGATTTTGGTTGCAACAGTCCCTTTTTTAATGCTGAGCCGAGGATTAAACTCAATAAAATCCGCTGCTCTCATTTGTACCCAATCACCCATGCTTTCACCATCCTATCCGATGTATTTTCTATGTGCCAGCTTTACATTTTGTTGTTTCACCATTGCATAGTGCATGGTGGTGTCGATTTTCTGATGTCCTAAGAGCTGCTGGACTTGCTCTATGGGCATTCCTTTGTCTATGGCTGAGGTAGCCAGCGTCCGTCGAAACTTGTGCGGATGCACCTTCGTCAGATTTAGCCGTCTGCCAAGTTCCCTGAGCCGTGTTTCTACGCCTCCGATCATAAGCCGTTCAAATGGGGCTTTTAGGGAGACAAACAGTGCCGGATTATTGTCCGTCCTACCGTCAAGGTAATTCTGTAAGTGGATTTTCGTTCTTGCGTCGAAGTAGACCAAACGCTCTTTGTTTCCTTTTCCGATGACCACGCATTCACGCTCATTGAAGTTGATGTCTTCACGGTTGAGGGTTACAAGCTCTCCGACACGCATACCGGAGGATGCAAGCAGATCAACGATTGCTAAGTCCCTTGCGGTTGTACAATTATCACGCATTAGTTCCAAAGCCTCGTCTGTGTAGGTATCTTTGATAACCTTTGCGGTTTTGACCTTGTGAATCCTGCGAACAGGGCTTTTCACAATGAAGTCCTCATCCTCAAGCCAAGAGAAGAAGCTGGATAATATGCGCCGGAT
>CAYVQA010000203.1:0-1200 GCA_964453965.1 uncultured Staphylococcaceae bacterium | reverse complement strand
CACACTTTGGTGTGTGTTTTGCGTAATACTAAAAAGCGGGAAATCGAAAAGGAAGTTGCCAAGTTTCGAGCAGGTTAAGGCCTGCCGAAACGCAGGTAAAAAATGTCCAGTGGACATTTTTTCTGACGCGACTCGCCGATTCCTGCTACTCGCTCCATTTGAAAACAACTTACGAACCAATTAAAGTTCGTGAGTTTTTATTGTATTTAGAAGAAACCCCCAGTTATACTGGGGGATTTTTGTCATCTAATCGATAAATTGTAATTTATCTTTCCTTTTTATATTTTTTTATTATTTTCTTCTCTCCATTTTTGGTATTCCTTTACATCATCTTCTGCACCTGCTTTTAAACATATTACCATGACAGTTGCATCATCTAAATAGCCAGCTCCTGGTACACCATCAGGAATTAAATCAATTGGAGATACTATATATATTAATGCACTTATTATACCTAATATAGAACCAAGAGGTATTTCTGTATATTCTTTTTTTACGTAACTTCTAACCAAAGAAATCATTGCAGGTACTAATGCAAATGTATCTCCAACAATTGGTAAAACTTTGAGTTTTTTTTCCATTTTTTGTAGTAGCTTTTCTAATTTATCTTCATCATCAAGTAATTTTTTTGCTTTCTTTTTTCCTTCCTCAAATTGTTTATTTATTTTTTCATCATCAATTTCTTCAACTAATTTTTCCATAATTTTTTCTCCTTTCATATAAAGTGCATGTTATTTTCGCAAACTACAAATTACTATTTAATAATTTTCACTTATTTAATTTTCTACTTTCAAATATTTTATGTCTGTTTCATTAAGTATTTGCATTTGTGATATTGCAATTTTATTTAGCCTTTCAAGTCTTTCCGATTGTTTTAAACCATCATTTATAAATACAGAATTAAGATTTTCTAAATTTGCTAAACAAATAAGTTCATTTATAGTTGCATAATCTCTTATATTACCATTTAAATCTTTGTTTTTATTTCTCCATTCTTTTGCAGTCATACCAAACAAAGCCATATTTAATACATCAGCCTCTTCAGCATATATGTAATTTATCTGTTCTTTAGTTAATTCATTAGGTATTAAGTTTTGTTTTATTGCATCAGTATGTATTCTATAATTTATTTTAGAGAGTTCACGTTTTGCATTCCATCCTAATTGTTTTTGTTCTTCTGCTTTAAGTCTTTCAAATTCT
>CAYVQA010000202.1:0-1208 GCA_964453965.1 uncultured Staphylococcaceae bacterium | reverse complement strand
TCGCAAGGATCGTTCTGGAGGCAGGAATAGCAAGCGGAACCGCATTCGGTGGTTGCGACCTGCGTTTTGGTGTAGCCGCTGCTGCACGAAACCGAGAGCGAGCCGCTGGAACAGGTGTCCGAGCAGGCGTTGCAGGTATACAGCGTCTGTCCCGAACAGTTGGTGCAGGACGACGAATAGCCGTAAGCACAGGAGGTTGAACCGGAACAGGTTGCCGAGCCGCTTGTCGACTTGTAGCAGGTGCTTCCGCATTCGTTCGACGAAGTCGTGTAACAGCCGCTGGGTTTGGACGTCGAATAGCCGGACGGACAGGTTGTCGAACAGTAATAGCAGCTGCTTCCGCATTCGGTGCTCGAGGCGTAAGAGCCGGAATAAGACTTCGACCCGGTGGTGCAGCTGTCGGAACAGTAATAGCAGGTGCTTCCGCATTCGGTGGTCGAGGCGTAAGAGCCGCTGTAATACTTCGAACCGGACGAACAGGTGTCGGAACAACAGGCTTTCGACTTGTAGCAGACGTTGCCGCATTCGTTGGTCGTGGTGTCGTAACATCCGCCGGGGTTGGACAACGAATAGCCGGACGGACAGGTCGTCGAACAGGTTTTGCAGGCGGAACCGCATTCGTTGTAGGAACTGGTGGAACCGGAATAGGAAGTCGAAGTTCCCGACGGACAGGAGGTCGAACACGAACGGCAGGCGGAACCGCATTCGTTGTAAGAGGCTATGTTTCCGGTATAGCTGAGGCTTCCGGAAGAACAGGCCGTCGAACATTTTTTGCAGGCGTTGCCGCATTCGTTGTAAGAACTGGTGGAACCGGAATAGGAAGTCGAAGTCCCCGACGGACAGGAAGTGTTGCAGTAATAACATTTGGAACCGCATTCGGTGGTCGAGGCGTAGGAACCGGTGTAAGACTTCGAACCGGACGAACAGCTGTCGGAACAGCATTGTTTGCAGTTGCCGCCGCAGGCGGTCTTGCCGACTACGGAACCGGTGCAGGACGGCGACGAGTTCGAGGGACAGTTCTCGGCCAGACAGTTGCCGTAAGTCGAATTGTACGGACAGGAACCGTCCATGCAGTAACCCGATGAACAGGAACTGACAAAGCCTTCGTTCTTGCATTGGTTGGCGGTGTCTATGTTGTAGGTTTCGTCGCCTTTGCCGTAGGAGATGGTGCTGTCGCAGTCGCCAACCCCAAGAAAACATACCGAGGC
>CAYVQA010000201.1:0-1215 GCA_964453965.1 uncultured Staphylococcaceae bacterium | reverse complement strand
AGTAAAAAGTTTTGCTAATGGCGATATTGGTTCTGGGATTGGATATATTATAATTCCAATAGCCTCTTTCGCAATTGTAATTATAACGATCGTGGCGGGAACTATAAGAAAAGGGAAAACAACAACAAAGAAACAAAAGCAACAAAAAGTAAAAAAGCCATTATTAACAAATAAACAGGGTAAAGTTGATATTAATTATTGGAAAGCAATAAGCGAGAAAGCCAAAAATAATTTAATGTCAGTTGAGGATATTTATAATCATATAAAGTGGGTATTTGATAGTGGAAAATATTCAAACATTGAAGAATTTGAAACTGGAATAGTGAAGGTCTTAAAAGGAATAAATTCACAAGGAAAACCTTACTCGTTTATGTTTATAAATAACGCAAGTCTGGATTTTGATAGCCTAGCAGATATAACACAATTGGTTGAAGAAGAGCAGAATAAGAATTCAAAAATCCACTATATAGCACAGAATATACAAGACAATGCCTATAAAAAATTATTTGCTACTTGTATGGCAAGTGCTGGTGTGGAATCGTATACGAATCAAAAAATATTGTCAGAGGCAAATAAGATTATGAGAAAGCCAAGTAGTGAAGATGTTGAAGTAATAGATTACGAAATACAACCACAAATACAAGAACAACCAAAGTATGAAAAGATATTTCCGCACATGATGAGTTCGGATGATGATCCTGAAGAACTTCAAGAACTTGATGATATAATGATTATGGAAGAATTAGAAGAAGATGATGACTTCTTTGATGATATGTTTTAAAAGGAGAAAAATATGGCAAAAGAACTAATTGTCCCACAGGGAATGTATAAGGTTGGTGTTGACTTTCCAGAAGGTTCATACATTTTTGATTCGTTAAAGCAGGATTGTTGTGTAATTATTGATAACGATCATTATACAGCATTTGAACTTGATGATGAGAAAGGGTATACTGTACGAGTAATGCTAAAGAAAAATGATGTTTTGACACTTGAAAGCAAAATGAAAGTAACAAAATCTGAACCAATCAACTTTGATGAATAATAAAAATTAGACCAGGAATTAAAACTTGGTCTATTTTTTTTTGAGAAAAATCAAAGAAAATTTTTGAAATCCACTTTTTGGGATATGCCTTGTGTTATTATGTTGGCATAAGTGAACAGGTTGTTCGCTTAAACAAAAAGGAGAAAGGTTTATGAAGGTTATAAATGAGAGCA
>CAYVQA010000200.1:0-1237 GCA_964453965.1 uncultured Staphylococcaceae bacterium | reverse complement strand
TGACACCTATACTTTAACAAGGTCGCTAGTTCACCATTTGACCTAGCGGGAAAACTTTTTTAATTTTTTTAAATTTTTTTTGAAATAAAAAATCCCAAGTATTTTTGAGCACAAAACTCTCTTATACTTGGGATCTTATTTGTTTTTATTAAGTTGTAGGTCGATGAGTTTATTTCAATCAAAACAACCCTCCATTTGTTATGGAAATCACTCATCTTTCGTTATCTTCTTCAATTTTACAATACACACTGTGTATTGTAACTTTTTTATACCTACAAACTTTGCAAAATCTTGTCTTTGCTTGTCTAATTTTGCTAAAAATAAAAACCCAAGCGTATTCTTCAGTAAGTTTGTTACTGATAAAAGAACGCTATGGGTTCGTATTTTTATATATTTAATTTTCTTCTGGAAACTCCATTGATATGTAAACTCGTTTTTTGCAACGAATACACTTTGCATCATGGATAAATTGTTTTCTCTTTAATTTCATTGGTTTGTTTACAAGTGCTTTAACTTCACCTTTTTCATCTGATGAAATGCCATCCCCCAAACACCTACCACAATGGGGACAAAAAACTTTTATTGTCAATGCTATCGCCTCCCGTTTTTAAAAAGTATGAATAACGTGCTTAACCACTCCTTGTATGGTTAACTCTTTAGTAACAATGTCATCATATTTAGGGTTTTCTGCATGTAGAATTGCATAATCTTTTTTGCGATACAATCTCTTCACTGTTGCTGAATCATCAATAAGCGCAACCACTATTTCTCCATCTTCAGCAGTGTTTGTTATTGTTGCAACTATCAAATCTCCATCGTTTATGCCTGCGCCAATCATACTATCTCCTTTTGCGTGTAAAAGCATTGTTTTTTCACTTCCAAAAATTGATATTGGCAAAGCAAATGTTCCCTCAATATTTTCCTCTGCTAAAATTGGTTTACCACAAGCGACCTGACCTACTAGTGGGGCTACTATAGTATTTCCGACCTCTAACCTTGTTGGCGTTATAATTCGACCAAAATCATTTCTATCAATCAAACCTTTCTTTTGTAGTTCTTTCAAATACTTTTGGACTGTTGCAATACTTGGGAAACCTACTTCTTTTGCAATCTGCCTGTATGATGGAGACCTACCTTCTTTTAATTGAAAAGTTTTCACGAAGTCAAGGACATGATTTAACTTGCTCTCATTTATAACCTTCATAAACCTTTCTCCTTTTTGTTTAAGCGAACAACC
>CAYVQA010000199.1:0-1261 GCA_964453965.1 uncultured Staphylococcaceae bacterium | reverse complement strand
CTTCGAATTTACTGTATATCTCAGCTTCGGCTATCGCATCCAATGCTGCTGTCGGTTCATCGAAAATGATGAGAGGCGCATCTTTATATATTGCACGTGCAATGGCTATTTTCTGACCTTCACCTCCGGATACATTGACTCCGCGTTTGTCGTAGTCCTTGTGAATGTAAGTGTTGATCCCGAATGGAAGAGAGGATACCCTCTCGCAAAGCCCGACGGTACGTATAGCTTCGTTTACTTTATCAGTGTCAATCTCAAGAGAAGCTGCAATATTTTCCGCGACGGTAAATGAAAACAGCTTATAATCCTGAAAGACCACAGATATTGCATTTATATAATCCAAATAATCATATTCGAGAATATCTATGCCGTTGACAAGTATCTGCCCCTCTACGGGGGCATAAAGTCTGCTCAAAAGTTTTATTATGGTAGTCTTTCCGGAACCATTTACACCGACAAGCGCCAAGCTTTTACCAAACTCTGTTTTAAACGATACATCCTTTACCGCCCACGTATCACTTCCGGGGTATTTATAGCTTACATTTTTAAATTCTATTTCGAGCGGCTTCGACAGATCTATCTTGCGTGTTCCGACCTGTTCGGCATCAGGAATATCCAAATAATCGAACAGTTTTAACAATGGGTCATTGTTTTGGATAAGCTTACCGACAATAAGGGCAATATCGGAAACGGCGTTAATGAATTTTGATACCGTACTGCGATACAGCAAAAAATCGCCTATTCCTATTGCGCCGGCAAATACCTTTGCCGCCATAAAGACAAACATAGCCATCATCATAAGATGATTCCACACAATCCTCACTGTGCCGTACAACAGCTTGTGCTTCTGGGCGCGCAGGATATATTGTGGCGTTGTCATCTTTTCTTCTTCATGGATGATAATACGATGCATATTGAATATGTAAGCATCTGCACTGAATATGTGCGAAAGAAATGTAAGCTTACCGTTTGCTCTCGCCAATTCCTGCCATTCTTTATCTACCTTTTGAATTTCTGAATTTGTAGTATTTATGGATATTACTGCGTTAAAAACTATCAACACAATTATTATCAAAGCAGAATACGGCGATTGTATAAAGACGAAAAATGAATCCTGCTCATATTGAACCGCAACCGGGCGAAAAAGAGATATCGTCAGGGAAACGGAAAAAATTATATTGATAATTGCGCTCACCAAGGCATCAATATTCCAAAGCAATATCTGCAATCCACCACCGGTAGCGCTTTTGGTAGAAAAGAT
>CAYVQA010000198.1:0-1266 GCA_964453965.1 uncultured Staphylococcaceae bacterium | reverse complement strand
TCGCGACAGCTTTGATAGTATACCACTTCTCCTCTGCTTTTGTCAACACTTTTTTGAAGAAAATATTCAACAAGATACAAACCGTGTCGAAACTCGCCTATGCTGCATTATGCACAAATAAATTCGATCTTCAACGCAGCCCCAAAGCGTCTCGATCGCGTCTTTGCGCTTTTCATGCGTCGCATCCGATCAACTTACGTTAAAAAGGCGTTTTTCTGCGTAAAAAGCAGGTGTTTCGACGCAAAAAAGCCGCACACAAAGCAAAAAAACGGAAGCTCCGAAGAGCTTCCGTTTTCAAATGAAACACCAATTAAGCGTTGATTTCGATAACAACACCGGAACCGACAGTTCTGCCGCCTTCACGAATAGCGAAACGGAGACCCTTTTCGATAGCGATAGGAGTAATGAGTTCAACAGTCATGTCAACGTTGTCGCCGGGACGGCACATTTCAACGTCAGCAGGAAGACCGATAGTACCGGTAACGTCAGTTGTTCTGAAGTAGAACTGAGGACGGTAGCCAGCAAAGAAGGGCTTCTGACGGCCACCTTCTTTTTCGGTAAGAACGTAAACCTGACCTACAAACTTTGTGTGAGGATGGATAGAGCCGGGTTTGCAGAGAACCTGTCCGCGCTCAATACCCTTCTTATCAACACCACGGAGGAGGAGACCAACGTTGTCACCTGCTTCAGCGGAATCGAGAAGCTTACGGAACATTTCAACACCTGTGATAACAGTTGTCTTCTTTTCTTCTGTAAGACCAACGATTTCAACAGTATCACCCATCTTAACGGTACCGCGTTCAACTCTACCGGTTGCAACTGTACCACGACCTGTGATGGAGAATACGTCCTCGACAGGCATAAGGAAGGGAAGGTCTGCTTTACGGTCGGGAGTAGGAATGTCTGCGTCAACAGCAGCCATGAGCTCCTTAATAGCAGCGTATTCGGGAGCGTTCATATCAGTAGAAGCGGATTCGAGAGCGTCACGAGCAGAGCCGCGGATGATGGAGATATCATCGCCCGGGAAGTCGTACTCGGAGAGAAGGTCACGAATTTCCATTTCAACGAGATCAAGAAGTTCGTCGTCGTCAACGAGGTCGCACTTGTTCATGAATACAACGAGAGCGGGAACGCCAACCTGACGAGCAAGGAGGATGTGTTCACGAGTCTGAGCCATAGGACCGTCAGTAGCAGCTACAACGAGGATAGCGCCGTCCATCTGAGCAGCACCTGTGATCATGTTCTTAACGTAGTCGGCGTGGCCGG
>CAYVQA010000197.1:0-1277 GCA_964453965.1 uncultured Staphylococcaceae bacterium | reverse complement strand
CTTGCCGACTTTGAAAAGATAAGTGTATCGGAAAATAAAACCGAGTATTACTACAGCTTAACCGGAATAGATCTTGGTACATATAAAGTAAAAGAGCTTGACGGTACGGGATACTTTAAGGTTACTGCAGAGGGTAAGAACGGTTATATTGAAACAGATGAGCTTACGTTTAATGTATACTCAGACGGCACATATACCCCTGTAATAGGAGAAGCCGCCGAGGGTGAGGACTATAAGTATGAAGCAACACTTGCTTTTAGCTTTGAGAATAAATATAAGCTCGGTAATTTTGAAATTGTAAAATACGGTAAGCCGTACCCTGAAGACAAGGATTATACAGGACTTTCTGAGAAAGAGCTGACCGAAAAGCTTGCAGGTGTAAAATTTGAAATATACCGTATTAATGCCGGAGATACAAATGCTGCTTATGTAACGGAGATAACCACAGACAGTAACGGTTATGCTAAAATAGATAATCTGCCATACGGAGATTACTATTATATAGAAACGTATAACCCGAATAAAAACTACGTTACCGACGGAAATAAGCATGAGTTTACCGTAAGCGATAAAACGGTAAACGGATCATATAGTCTTAACAACTACCGCAAAACAGTAGATATTAAGATTAAAAAGACCTCCGAAAACTTTGTTGTGGCAAATATTCCGTTCAAAATATACGGCAGTACGGTATTCGGTGAGCAGATCGGAGTAATAAGCCGTACAACGGATGAAAACGGATATATAGATATCTCGGATTTACCGATAGGTAATTACACAATAATGGAGGATATCGACAGCGACAGCAACGGTATTCTCGGACCTTATGTAATACCTGAAACACAAACCATAACCGCAGATGAGATGCTTAAAGCATATGACAGCGGAAAAACACTTGAATTTACCTTTGAGAACAAGCTCAAAAAGGGAACGCTTAAGGTAGAAAAGTACGATGCAGACAGCAATAATAAGTATGGCATACCGAACGTAACCTTTAAGCTGTATCAGGAGATAGACCCTGAATATGAAGATAAATATTCAAATGTTCAGGAGATAGCCGTAAGCGAAAGCAAAACAGTAAAGGTAGTTTATTACGGCGAATATGTAACCGATAAGGACGGCTTCTTGGTAGTAGAAAAGCTGCCGTACGGAACATATTATTGTCAGGAAACGGACGCACCCGAGGGATATGTATATGACAGTGAAAAATATTATGAGCTGCCGTTTACCATTGAGCAGGCAGGCAAGGTAATAACACTTGAAAAGCTTATTCCTAA
>CAYVQA010000196.1:0-1278 GCA_964453965.1 uncultured Staphylococcaceae bacterium | reverse complement strand
GGACTCGGCGGATATACGCTTATCAGCATATTCGACGACCGAATAGAAATCGTTTCGCTCGGCGGACTGATGCGCGGCGTGGAAATGAGCGATATTATGATGGGCGTATCCTATCTTCGCAATAAGAAACTTGCCGAAATTTTTTACCGTTTGCATTTAATCGAAGCATACGGAACAGGTATAGACAAAATAAAAGATTGTTACAAGGGACAACTAAAACAACCGATTTTCGAGTGCTCTCCGAATGCTTTTAAGGTTGTATTGCCGAAATACGGAACGCGCGCAAGCGTTATAAACGGTCGAGAAGACGAAATAATCGCCGTTTTGAAAGAAAAAGGAGAAATTGTTAGAAGCGACGTGGAAAAACTTTTGAATATTTCTCAGGCAACGGCTACGCGCCTTTTGACTCAAATGGTTGAAAACGGTCAAATAAAACGTTCGGGTTCGGCTCGTTCGATAAAATATACTTTATACGAGAAACTAAAATGAAAGCAGTAATATACGCAAGATACAGTTCGGATAATCAAACGGAAGCGAGTATCGAAGGTCAACTTCGCGAGTGTATGGACTTTGCCGAGAAAAACGGGATAACCGTTATCGGCAACTATATCGATCGCGCGCTTTCGGCTAAAACTGATAATCGTCCCGAATTCCAAAAAATGATAAAAGACAGTTATCGCAAGATGTTCGACGTTGTTCTCGTTTGGAAAGTCGATAGGTTTGCTCGTAACCGTTATGATTCCGCGCATTATAAAAATATTTTGAAAAAGAACGGCGTAAAAGTTATTTCTGCAAAAGAACATATCGGAGAAGGCGCGGAAGGAATTATCCTTGAGGCTATGCTCGAGGGCTATGCAGAATACTACTCCGTCGAACTTGCCGAAAAAATCAATCGCGGACTCACAGAAAATGCTTTGAAAGGTAAATTAAACGGTGGTAGTATTCCTATGGGCTACCGATTGACGAAAGAGAAAAGTTTGGAAATCGACGAAGAAACCGCGCCGTTTGTATTGGAAGCGTTTACTCGTTATGCCGACGGCGAAAGAATGACGGACATTGTAAAAGATTTTAACCGTCGCGGCGTAAAATCGAGATACGGAAACGGTATGACCTTGAATATCATTCACCATATGCTGAAAAACAGAAAGTATATAGGCGAATATCGGTTTAGAGATATCGTTCATCAAAACGCATTCCCCGCTATCGTTTCGGAGGAACTGTTTAATCGCGTTCAAGAAAAAATGGTCAAAAACAAGAAAGCCCCCGCAAGACATAAAG
>CAYVQA010000195.1:0-1286 GCA_964453965.1 uncultured Staphylococcaceae bacterium | reverse complement strand
AATCAAAATAGTGTATCTTTCTTTCTGTGTCCATTTTCTTTTCTCCTTTCATTTTGAGTGTTAATAGTATGTCTTTTCTAAAAATTTGAAAAGAGAAAACCAGCAGCCTTGCTGGTCAAATCCAAGGTTATAACTATTAACACTATCTACAGTTTAGTAGAAATTACCTTTTTCTTCCTCTTATGTATCTGATACTATACCTTTCCTTCTGCTTTGTCAAGCGTTTTCATGCAAACATTCCAAAAATCCATTTCACGCACCCATACCAAAAAAAACAAAAATTCCCCCTTTTCCGGTCACGCCCTGCAGCCCTCCTACTCATGAAAGCAGTTGCCTAAATCGGCATCAAATTGTGTACAATGTGCTACCTCGCTATCCGGTTCGGCTACCGTCAGAAACCAGCCTGCCATATCTTCCGTAACGCATTCCGGAGAATTGGTCTGTGTCACATGAATACAATAGGCTTCCCCATCACAAAACACATCCGCCACAGCAAATCGTAGCGAGCCGCTATTGGCGGTCACATATACCAAAAACAAGGTGTTCTCCGCAAAAAATGCGTCATCATAACCGGCGGTTGCGTCATGAAACGATAACACCTCATCGTAGCCACTGTCAAAGCAAAGTTCCTCTGAAAAAGCGTTTTTAAACTGTTCTAACTCTTCTCTTGTATCAAATTTATAAATCGGAAGGTGCTGCACACTGCTGATTGCCATTTTCTCCCGGTTCAGGCTATGCAGATAAAGCTCCGCAGAATCGGTCCAGTTTGCATAGGAAACCGTAACCTCTTTTTCTGCAGGAAGCTCTCCTTTTTTCTCTAACACCGGAGTGATGCCACGCTCCGCTACTACAGTCCCGGCAGCATCCGGTTCCTTTGGCTGGCTGTCGTTCCCATTTTCCTCCTTACAGCCTGCCGTGCCGAACAGGACAGCTGCCAATAAAAGCAGTAAGATTCGTTTTCCCAGACTTCGTTTTTGCATGACATTCTCCTTTCTCCACGGGCAAGTCCCGCAATTTTCCTCTGCCATTTTTTTACGGACAGATGCCTGCGCTTTCCTCTCCTACTTTTTTACAAACAGGCTTCTGCGCCTTTTTCTGTTACCTCCGCACAAAGTCATCCAGCAGAAACTCTGCCAGTACCGCGTTGCTGACATCAATGCCGTGCGGGGTCAGATACACCCTGCCCTCGCTTTCTGCAAGCATGCCAAGTGCAGTCAGACGCTTCATCACGTCCCCGTAAATTGTCTCTATCTCGCACCGGAAACGCCTCTTAAACTCTGCCTTTT
>CAYVQA010000194.1:0-1289 GCA_964453965.1 uncultured Staphylococcaceae bacterium | reverse complement strand
AAAGTAGAGCAATATGTTGACCTGGATACCCACGGCATGTTTATTTGCAGTGTCACGGAGGCGCGCGTCATTTCGGACAAAGAGACGCTAACATACAGCGAGTATCAAAGCCATGTAAAACCGAAGCCCGAAACCGATGGCAAAAAAGGATACGTCTGCAAAATCTGCGGATATATTTATGAGGGAGATTCCCTGCCGGAAGATATTGTTTGCCCATTGTGTAAGCACGGTGCGGCAGATTTTGAACCAATCAAATAATCAAAAAGGAGAACAAGAAAAATGAAGAAATATGTATGTGATGTTTGCGGATGGGAATATGATGAGAGCGCCGGTTACCCCGAAGGCGGCATTGCGCCGGGAACAAAATTTGAAAATCTTCCGGACGATTTTGCATGCCCGTTGTGCGGTGTGGGAAAAGAACAGTTCAGCGAAGCCGATTGAATAAATAAAACCAATACAGTCAAATTGCCATGCCGCCCATCCACCGATGCCGCGGTATGGCAAGTTTTGCTTGTTTGCACCGCACATATCCAAAATTTACAAAAAAGAGCAGAAAAAAGCAAAAGGATGCAAAGAAAACACTTGACAAATCCACAATATTGTGGTATAATTCAAATGTTGGTTAAAAAATCATATTGGGGTATAGCCAAGCGGTAAGGCACCAGACTTTGACTCTGGCACTCGTAGGTCCGAATCCTGCTACCCCAGCCATGATGAATGCCTGATTTAGATGCAGGAACAAAAAATGAGAAAAGCGGAGATTTCGAGAAATTTCTCCGCTTTTTTCGATTCTAAAATTTTTCGAATTTTGTAGATGCATTTGGAGTTTTTCGTACCTGTAGACAAATTTGAACCGACACACGCCTTTCAAGACCTTTCAAAAAGCCTTCCAATTCAAAAATTATTTACTAATTGATAAATGCGAACCATTTTGATAACTGTTGACAAACAATCATTTTTATGGTAAAATAACCTTGTGAGTTGGGGACGGCACCCATTACAAAAAACAGCATTCATGAAATATCACAACAAGGGGGCGACACCCATAGAAAAAAATATTATTGTTGTTGATGAACAAGGTAATGAATATGAGGCGACCTATTCCAAACGTGCGAAAGGTCTTGCAAAAAGTGGCAGGGCGCGCTTCGTAGATGAAAATAAAATATGCCTTGCGTGTCCGCCAGACTTAAATTTGGAGGATAAAAAAATGACAGAAGAAAGCAAAACTGAAAGCATATACAATATTGAATACATAGTTTTGCAGATAACAAAAATTCAAGAGCAAACAG
>CAYVQA010000193.1:0-1289 GCA_964453965.1 uncultured Staphylococcaceae bacterium | reverse complement strand
CATTATATATTATATCGCTTATTTTTTCAAGTAAACTTATTGATGTAATCAGCACCAGCAGAATTTTCCACCAGTGCCGATCACTCTCAAATCATCTTCTCTAATATTCTATGTATCATTTTCCATTTCAGCTTGTCCTTATACTTCTTTTCCATCTGAGTTGAACGACCCACCATTTTGGGAGGGTCATTCAGTAGAAGATGGACTGTTCTTTGCAAACCACACGGAACTTGTCGGACAATTCAGTAACGGGAAAACAGCCGTTGCGAATAACGAGCAGATTACCAAGGGAATCGAAGAAGCGGCTTACCGAGGAATGGTAAGAGCATTAAATGGTTCTGAAATCGGGAGTAGTGCAACTTTTGAAATTGTTGGTGACCCTAATGGAATGTTCAAGGTGATGCAACGACAAGCAAGCCAATACACGAAACCTACAGGCAGAAACGCATTTGGCTAAATTTGACATCCTCTAAAGTAAGTGGTATAATTAATATACTATTTACTAAGGAGTTGAGTAGTCAAGCTACAGGTTAAAAATCAAAAGTCCATAGTATCTGAATTGTATTGAACCACGATATTAAAAGAAAGGAAAGTGTGATAATTAACTTCCTAATTATCATACAAGGGTTATTTATGACAAAGTGCAGCAGGTGTGGAGATACGTATAACGAATCAATAAGTAGCAAATGTCCAAATTGTGGGAACGACGTTTGGAATTATACGGATATTAAAAAGGCAAACCCGAACAAAGCAATAAGAATTGTGTTTGCGCTTGTTTTTATTTCGGTTGTCTGTATTTTCTTGATTCAGAATTTTACAAAAAAGAAGGTTTCTGACGAAGTGTACGAAACAGGCGCATACGTTATAAAAGTTGTGGACTTGTACATCGACGGAAATGCAACGAGAGAAGAAACAGAGAAAAAAATCCACGAAATAAATTTTTATTGCAAAAACGATGAAGAACTCAAATCCATAACGTTCGAAATGGAATTTATAGAATACGGATTAAAGCGGAGTGATATTCCGCAAGTAAAAAAATACAGAGACGAGATAGCCAAGACTATAGGTTATTAAGATTTAAACAAGGCACTTGACAAACAAAAAGTTGAACGACCCACCATTTTTGGAGGGTCATTCAGCTCAGGGAAAAGGAAATCGACCGTCTGCTGATAAAGCCAAAGGGGCGTATGAAAACCCCGGAGCTTACTGCACCGTATTATGAGCGTGCAAAGGATGATATTGTCAATATTGGTTTACACTTTTTTCTCAAGAAAGTTCGACCTTATGCT
>CAYVQA010000192.1:0-1302 GCA_964453965.1 uncultured Staphylococcaceae bacterium | reverse complement strand
CTGATATAATAAAACATAAATTCAACCGGTTCCTTTCTGAATATCAATCATTTTTCGAAATGTCTTCGTTATTTGTTGCTTCTGCTGTATCTTTTTCTTCCGGTAAAAGCAAGGTGTCCGTTGGCTCTTCCGGTTGTTGAGAATCGTCTTGCACCGGATTGGAATCTTCCCATTCCGAAGGAAGCCGAAGAGGCGCGTTGTCCTCCGGTACCCCTTCTTCGGCTTGCGGGACACCGACCAATGTACGTAGAACAGGCACCCGTTTGATTTTCTTTTCCAACGCAATTATCAGGACAAGAAAGCCAAAAGAGATGAGCGAAACGGTCAATCCAATATAAAAAGTGTTCGGGCTGTACACAATTTCCACCGTATGCGTCTCGCCGGCGTTTCCGTCAATATAGAAAGCAACAAGAGAACCGAGCGCCTTGGTTGTTTCCACTGCTTTGCCGTCTACATAAACTTTCCAGCCTTTGTCAAAAGCAATCGTTGTCAAAACCAACTCATGTTCACGGGACGCGGTAAAGCTTCCTTCAAAGGAACTTTCGGTGTAATCTGTAATTTGATATTGATCGGTTGCAAGACGTGCCATGACATCCTCAAATACATCCCAGTCGATATAATAAAAGCTTTCTTCATATGCTTTGAGGTAAAGAATATCTTTTTTTAAGGTCATGTGAAGCGAAATTTCTTGACCGGCTTCCTGCATACCGAGAGAAACAATGCGTGTGGTTTCATTGGCAAAAAAGGTACCCATATCGGTAGAGGAGCCGTCTTTTTCCAGCGAAAGC
Source organism: uncultured Staphylococcaceae bacterium (assembly GCA_964453965.1). GTDB lineage: Bacteria > Bacillota_I > Bacilli_A > ML615J-28 > CAG-313 > CAYVQA01. The sequence continues at coordinate 514 of CAYVQA010000192.1, read as the reverse complement.
TCTACTTCTCTCGGATATTTGGACGGGGCATAAAAGAACAGTTCGGCGTCAACCGGCATTTCCAATGTGTAAGTAACCGTGCTGTCTTTTTCCGTGTAAATGGGCGTATAACTGTAATGTCCCGCAATATAAGACCGAGAGAGATTTTCCGTATCCGTATCGTCAATGTACACGGGAACAAAAATTTTTACCGTTTCGGTTTCACCGAGCATAGCGGTAACCATTGCATTCAAGCGTTCAAAGGGACTGTTGTACTCGTCTTCGTATTCCGCACTGTTTACGGTTTCGTCAATATCAAACCATTCGTTCAGCTTTTCTTTCAAAGCGTCAACGGCTTCCGATATTTTGCTTTTTTCTTCATCCTCTTCTGTTGGTTCCATACTTTCCACAAAGCCCAAAGGAAACTCCAAAATGTCATCGGCAACGCCGTAGGCTATGGAAAGTGCATATGGATTATAGTATGCGGTATATCCGTTCTCGGTGTCGGTCTCATATACCTCATAGTAATTTTCCC
>CAYVQA010000191.1:0-1342 GCA_964453965.1 uncultured Staphylococcaceae bacterium | reverse complement strand
TTGGGGGTGTTGATACCTGATTTCGGGAAGATTCCCCCCGTTCGATAATATAGCAGGATAAAGAAATTTTAGAAAACATACAGAAAGCCTGCGACGATCTAAATACTCAGATCTCCGGTCTGTCTGGTATTAAAGCTTTTGAGGAGAGAATTGCGCCTGAATACAAAAAATACAGACACGAAGACGTCTCCGTATCTGTCAAATCAGAAATTGCAGTAAAGGGCTTATACTCTAATATTGTGCCTTATATTAAGCAGGATTCCGATAATTCGTTATACCCAACTTCTGGTGAAGGCCGAAAAAAGTTACTGGTATATGCTATTTTTGACTTATTGTCAAAAGAAGAGGAAGAAAAGAAGATCAATCTTTTCCTGATTGAAGAGCCAGAAAATCATTTGCATAGATCTATGCAAATTGCACTGTCACATATTCTCTTCCACGATGAAAAATATCAGTATTTGTTTATGACTACCCATTCCCCTTATGTGTTGGCAGAAATGGATTGTGTAAATCTGATTCGTATATATAATGCTGATAAGATTATGAGCAAAAGTGCGCTCTATAATGTACCAGCAAAGTTTAAGACCCAGAGAAAAATGCTGAATCGTGGATTGGTAGAAGCGGTGTTTGCAGATAAGGTATTACTTGTCGAAGGACCTTCTGAAAATGTATTGTTTGGTAAGATATTGTCTGAACTAAACCCGTTCTTTGAAGCAGACGGTATTTATATACTTCCGGTTGGTGGCTTCGGATTTAGACCGTATTTTGAAATATTAGATGCATTAGAGATTGATAACATTATCAAGACAGACAATGATTTAAGAAAAATCAAGGGTAAGGAAAAATATAGTGTTCTGGGGTTCTCCAGATTGAACAACTATATCGGTGAAGACCTTCTTCCTACGGAACCTATTGACGAAAGTAGTGTGGAAGCAAAGAGAACGCTATATGACAACAACAGAGAAACTCTGGATAAAATTAGAAAAGAACATGCGTTATATTTGTCAAGATGTAGTTTGGAAGAAGATTTGGATGAAGTTCTTCATGATAAAATGGTTGAATATCTTCCTCAAGCAGGTGGAGATGTAATTGGATATTTACAGGATGCCAAGAACAATCATATGGTAGAGCTTGTAGAAAAGCTTACTCCAGAAGATTGTACACTTATTTTCGAACACTATAATTTCGCTTGCTTAAAGGAGGTAACACCGTAATGCTGTCTCCTATACAAAAAGAAATCGTAGAGTTACCGGGGAATCTAATAGTACGAGCGAGTGCCGGTACGGGTAAGACTCATACTATGGTATCTAAAATTGAATATGATATAGCCCATTGTCACACA
>CAYVQA010000190.1:0-1346 GCA_964453965.1 uncultured Staphylococcaceae bacterium | reverse complement strand
GTAGTGGAACATTCTCAACCTTGAGTGTTCCGTCTGGGTTGGCTGTAATTCGTGTAAGACAGCCTTTTTGGACAATCTCCACGACCTTGTGGTCATGGCTGATGTCACAGACCCGCTTGTCATTTAGATTCTTTATGGGCTCCATTGACGCTCCTCCTTTCAGATGAGTTATTAATACAAGAAGAGCCGCATGAATGCACTACATTGTAAGATCAACAAAGAAAGGACAATCCTTTCCTTATCGAGTCCTACAGCATAGCGCGTCCATGCGGCTTACCTGTGAGTTACTCGTATTTGGTTGTTTAATACGAAGCAACTACTTCTGCTCCGATTTTTACGATTATTTCCTTATTCTTTTGGGCCGGGCATTTTACTATAGCCGGAATAACAGTTTTAAGTTGCTCTGCTGTTTTCAAAACATGGCAATGCTTGTGTGCAACACACGTTGATTCCAGCGGGCATTTATAATGAAATTCTTTGTTCATACACACCTCTAAATATCATCTAATTGGTTGACACTTGACTGATTTTTTTGCACCTCAAATGAGGTGCATCGGTTGCTCCTATCAAAGAAGCGGTATTGAATAATAGTTTCCTGTTCGGAAATAGCTATCTGGTGCTGGAGATTGCGAAGTATACGCCAATCTGAGTTGATTGAGTCGAATTTTTGAAGATTCATAGGAAACATTATATACTTTTGACACAATCGCAATTAGTGCATCGTTCTCATATCCGGGGTGTTCGCGAAAGCAGAACTGCTGAATTGTGGGAGTAGCACAGAGAAGTTGCATTGATCTCCTCGGCATCAAAGCTGCAGCACTGAAATATTTTGCTTGATGTTCAATCCATTCAGTGTCTGTTTTTAGTTTTCTCGAAACATTTCCGGTACTACCGATAATGCTTTTGGCTTCGCATGACGTATATGGTAAATGCTCAAATTCGTTTTCCTTGTCAATGGGCAATTGACAGCAATCTATGTAATAATATTCATCATGATAAATTGCGTGACCAACCTCGTGCATAACCGTTGAGCGAAAAGCGTGTTCCATTTTTTCGTCTAACAGTCTGTTATCAATTACGATAGTATTCCCATCTACAGGCTCCTCATCTGGACGCTCTGTGCTTGAATTGTAAACGATTATTTTTGCGTCATTGAAAACCATTCGCCCCCAAATGAAACCGTTGTGAGAAAGATCTGTGTAATGAAAATGTAATCCAAGATAGTTTTCTGCAAAATCCTCTACATCAATGGCTTGAGGTTTGCTTAAAAGACTTGAGTTATAATCTTCTATAAGCAATTCCGCTTGGGTGTCTATCTCTTTGTTGCTTAAAATTGGGATGTTGCT
>CAYVQA010000189.1:0-1347 GCA_964453965.1 uncultured Staphylococcaceae bacterium | reverse complement strand
CCGGGATTGGGAAAGAGCTTTTCCTCGTTTCCGGGGTGTTTGTTCTCTCTGCATTGATTCAGTATGCCGGTAATATCAACGGGTATGGACACATTCTGTTTATGTTCAGAACGGCCGATTTCCTTAAGCGCGCGCAGCTTTTTCCAGTCATTTCCGGAACAGGAGTTATGATGGCAGGTGAAAGCTATCGCCCCATTCGCATGCTGAATCAGAACAGCGGAATGGTTCGTATGAGCATCATTGAATGGACATACAGGAAATATCCATTTCCGACCATCTTTCCACTCTTTGGGGGCATCAAGTTCCGGACAGTACTGCCGAATCCAGGAATCCAGCTCAAAACCATCTGATACGACTTGTCGTGTCTCTTGTATGAGCTCATGCTGAACGTCAGGGGAATTTTTCCCAGTAATTTTTTCTAAAACAGCTCTGGATACACACCGGATTGTGCGGGGAACAGCAATAAGTTTTGCCATACGATGCGGACGGGTGGGAATATTGTCCCCTTTACAGTTCATAGTTCCGGGAATGCGCCAAATTCTGGCAGGATTATGAACGGTCAAGTCGACATGGACATTTGCATCTGAAGCCTTCGCTATTTCCGTAAGCACCTGTTGAACGAGCCCCTCATCTTGTGGAGGCAATTCAATGCGGTACATAAGCTGTGCGCCATTACCGGAATCGCACACAATTGGATCAGGCCAGTTGAGCGAAGCAAGTCCGTATTGAATTTCTTTTGCTTTTGCCAGTGCGGCAGCGTGTTCTGTTTCAGAACTTGAAATTCCTGTCGGTCGCACAGCATCACAGTCTACGAGAAGCCAGCGACGAACAAGAATATCCGTATCGCTTGTTGTAGGTTCCCGCCCTGCAGCACGGATGCGATTGAATGCCCGTCCCAGCAGATCGGGATTGACCGGATTGATAGTAGCATATACACCTCGGTAAGACATGAGCCGTCTCAAGGCTTCCGGAACTGCTTCAATATGCTCAAAGTCAAAGTATCCTGACTCAATATGTTCCCGGCGATAATCGGTAGTGACAGCATCCAGCACACGTACTTCAAACACATCTCCTGGAAGAAACCAAAGACGAAGCGCATGTGTGATTTCGCCTGCATCTATCATTGGAGTTTCTTCTGATATTTATCGGCTGAATACGATTCCACCATAAAAATCCATAATACAGCGATCCGCGACCGCACCTGTGCGGTATTTTTCTCAGTCTCATTCAATTTCGGGAAGAGTTCTGTTCTAAGCCAGCGTTCCAGAAGCAGAGCCTTGTGTCCTGAGTTGGCGGCAAGCAGCTTCTCGACGTCCGCGCGCGGAACAAGCCGGACGACCTGCAGTC
>CAYVQA010000188.1:0-1366 GCA_964453965.1 uncultured Staphylococcaceae bacterium | reverse complement strand
CAGTCAGTGTCAGACGAACAGGGTCCACCCGTACCCATACCGAACACGGAAGTTAAGCTGTTCAGTGCCGAAAATACTTAGCTGGAGACGGCTTGGGAAGATAGGTCGATGCTGACACGGAGCGAAAGCTCCGAAAAAGATCTTTGAAAACCGAATAAAGAGAAGAAAACGAGAAACGTAACAGAAAAAACAGCAATTGACGAAAGTTGATTGCACAGGGAAAAACAAATAATGGTTTTTCCGTTAGGGTAAAAAACAATTTTGCTTTAGGCGAGATTTTAACAAACAAATCCTAAAAAACTGATACGAATCGAACGCAAGAGAGAACTAGGAAAAGAAGTTCAAGCGAATAAGAGCATAAGGTGAATGCCTTGGCACAGGGAGCCGAAGAAGGACGTGACTAACTGCGATAAGCTGCGGGGAGCTGTAAATAAGCTTTGATCCGCAGATTTCCGAATGGGGCAACCCCCTTGATGAAGAATCAAGGAACGTGCGCTGAATAAAATAGGCGTACGTGGGGAACCCGGGGAACTGAAACATCTAAGTACCCGGAGGAAGAGAAATCAACCGAGATTCCGAGAGTAGTGGCGAGCGAAATCGGAAGAGGCCTGCTGATACGTGATTGCGAAAGCATAGTCAAAGAGTCTGGGAAGGCTCACCAAAGAAGGTGATAGTCCTGTAGACGAAATGCGGACGCACGCACAGCACTAGCGAGTACCTGCGGACACGAGAAATCCGCAGGGAACATGGGGGGACCACCCTCCAAGCCTAAATACTACCCTGTGACCGATAGTGTAGAAGTACTGTGAAGGAAAGGTGAAAAGAACCCCGGGAGGGGAGTGAAAAGAACCTGAAACCTTATGTTTACAAGCACACAAAGCACGATATAGGTGCGATGTGGTACTTTTTGTAGAACGGTCCGGCGAGTTAATGTATGCAGCGAGGTTAAGGACTTAAGGTCTGAAGCCGTAGTGAAAGCGAGTTTGAATAGAACGTTAAGTTGCATGTATTAGACCCGAAACCGGGTGACCTATCCATGAGCAGGTTGAAGTTAACGTAAAAGTTAATGGAGGACCGAACCGACCCCCGTTGAAAAGTTGGCGGATGACTTGTGGATAGCGGAGAAATTCCAATCGAACCCGGATATAGCTGGTTCTCCCCGAAATAGCTTTAGGGCTAGCCTCATGTATATTTACCGGGGGTAAAGCACTGAATAGGCGCGGGGCCGAGAGGTTACCAACCCTTATCAAACTAAGAATACCGGATAAATGAGCATGGGAGTCAGACTATGTGAGATAAGTCTCATAGTCAAAAGGGAAACAGCCCAGATCTACAGCTAAGGTCCCTAATATACACTAAGTGGAGA
>CAYVQA010000187.1:0-1391 GCA_964453965.1 uncultured Staphylococcaceae bacterium | reverse complement strand
ATATTAATATCGTTGGGCATTGATATTAATATCTAAACTCGTCCCAATGTTGACGGGACAGTAATGAAGCAGAAAAAATCTAAGATTTCTACAATGACGAGTTAAGATAGCGAGAGAGATCTGCCATATTGTCAAAATGAAGCATCACTGTCCCATCGTCAGAATGTCGGCGAGGCTTTTCCCGCCCGTTCTTAACAGCCTTGAACATATTCTGTATAATGCTGTTGGCATTTTCAAGACGATAGTTGCGCTTGCCCAACTGAGAGATAATCTCGTCCGTAAAAGAGCGTGAAAGGAAGTCAACATCTGAGCAATCAAGAACCACAGGCGTGTTCTCCGGCAATTCTTGTATATGAAGCTTGGAAGCGTTGACCCTCGAGCGGCCTTCACTGCCTATATAATCGTATATTCTTATAACCTTTTCCATATTCTATCCTCCTATTCTAAATAATCTGTATAAACGAAATCGGGTCGTGCCCTGCACGGTATCTTGAGAAATATCAGAGTTCCCTGCCATTCAACATTTGATGGAAGCTCTATGAATTTGTCGGGTTTGCCGAACTCGGATATTTGTAATGCGCTACCAGACATCATGTAAAAGGCTCCATGCAGCCCTTTCACAAGCATGTTCCTTGACGTTGATATGCCAAAACCACGGTTTTCAGCAGCTGGCAGATTCTTGGTTGAATACCCCTCATTGGCTATTTTCAAAGCATCTGCGTCGTTGTCTCCGACTTCGGAAAGATATTTGTTTGCCTTGACATAACTGCCGAAGATTCCTATGCCATTGTCGGCAATGCAGATGTTAAGGGAATCATCACGGTCTGTATATTCAGAGTAGAAGAAAGCGCAATTCACCTCTGCATGCTGGGCGATGTTACATATCAGTTCCCCGAAAATATAGGATAATGGCGTGGCAATGCCATCAGCCTTACCTTGCTTCTGAATAAGTTTTTGAAGCGTTTGCTGAGCCTTGTCATCATCTGCCCTAAAAGAGCAAATAGGTATATAAGCCTTGTCTTTATAAATCAGCTCAACATTCGAAAGTGCTGCTTCTGTGCCAACATTGGCTATTCCCTTGAAATGGATTTCTTCTAAATACTTTTCAATCTTCGGCCTTGCATTGATAATCTCTATCTGCTTGTCGCAAAAGTTTGCGTATAATGCCAACGCTGCAGAAAGCAGAGGATGCAAATTGACAACATTGTTAAAATCCCACACGACAATATTATTGTCCAATGCCTCTGTAGCACTGGATATGACGAAGAAATTACTGAACACGCCAGCTATTGGCGCGTCAGAATTAATGGATGGAATCAATATGATATTATTGTTTGACATAAACGTATGGGATAAAACTCATTTGCAAATTTACAACTATTCTTCTGAAA
>CAYVQA010000186.1:0-1395 GCA_964453965.1 uncultured Staphylococcaceae bacterium | reverse complement strand
CAACAGACCAAAATGCAAATGCAAGTATAAATAATTTATATCTTGGAAAATATTTTTTAAAAGAGATAAAAGCAAGTAATGGCTATACACTAGATACAACAGAATATGATTTTGAATTAACTTATGAATCTCAAAATAAAGAAATAGTAGCAAAAAGTGTAGCAGTAAAAGAAAGAGTTATTTCACAAGCATTTCAAATTATAAAAATATCAAGTGATGAAACAGGAGAAACAGACTTATTAAAAGGTGTAGAATTTACTGTTAAATCGCAAAAAGATATTGATAAATATGGCAGTTGGGAAAATGCTCCTATTGCTAAAAACTATAAAGGACAAGAAACAGCAGTATTAGTAACTGATGAAAAAGGTTATGCAGTAAGTGAAAGACTACCTTTTGGCACTTATGTAGTAAGAGAAACCAAAACTCCAGATGATAAATATGCAGTAGAAGATTTTAAAGTAGTTATAACAAGAGATAGTGCAGAGCCTCAAACTTGGAGAATATTTAATGATAAATCTTTTAATTCTGTATTGCAAATAGTAAAAAAAGATGCAGAAAGTGATAAAAATATATTAGTAAAAGGAGCTACTTTTAAAATAAAGAATATTGATACAGGAAAATACTTTGGATATTGGGAATGGAGTCCATTTCCTCACTATGTAAATACTTGGACAACAGATGAAACTGGAAAAATAATGACTGGAGATGTATTAGAAGTCGGAAATTATCAACTTGAAGAAATTGAAAGCCCTTATGGGTATTTAATTAGTGATAAACCTGTAACATTTAAAATTTCATCAAATACAGCTTATGAAACATTACCAGATAATAAAACACCAGTGATTACAGTTGTTCAAAAAGATATTTCTGTAAAAGGCAAAATAAATGTTGAGAAAAAAGGAGAAGTTCTAGTAGATTATAAAGATGGACAATTTGTTTATGAAGAAAAAGGACTTGCTAATGCAAAATATGAAATATATGCAAGAGAAGATATACTTGATCCATCAAATGACAAATCTGTTATATACAAAAAAGGTACATTAGTAGATACAGTAACAACAGATGACACTGGAAAAGCAACATCAAAAGAATTGCCACTTGGAGAATATTTTGTAAAAGAATGTTTAGCACCAGAAAATTTTGTGTTAAGTGAAGAAACAAAAAATGTTTCATTAAAATATGAAAATCAAAATACACCAGTAGTTTTTGAAACAATATCATTCACAAATGAAAGACAAAAAGTGGACATAGTAGTTAATAAAAAAGATAAAGATGATGATAAAGTTCTAAAAGGTGCAGAATTTAGTTTATATGCAAAAGAAGATATAACAAATTACAAAAATGAAGTTATAGTAAAAGCAAATGAACTAATAGAAACAGCAATTAGTGATGAAA
>CAYVQA010000185.1:0-1399 GCA_964453965.1 uncultured Staphylococcaceae bacterium | reverse complement strand
GTTTCAGAATATCGGAGACGGTCATGTGCTGCAGCTGTTCGTTGGCGGTCTTGCAGATGCGGTCGGCACTTTCCGCCGAGAGCGGCTCGGTAATGCCAAAAAGCATTTTCAGCTCCATTTGTGTCCAATAATAAAGCGGGTTCCCGCAAAGCTTGGGAAAGATTTCGGCGTATTTGCGATATTTCTCCTCGTAGCTTGCGTTTCCCGTGATGTATGCTTCCTCCACACCGCAAAGGCGCATGGCGCGCCACTTGTAATGGTCGCCGCCAAGCCAAAGCTCACCGAGATTGGAAAAGCGGCGATTGTCGCGGATTTCCTTTTCATTCAGATGACAGTGGTAGTCGATGATAGGCAGATCCTTGACCTCACGGTACAAAAGCTCTGCCGTGGGAGTGGAAAGCAAAACACAGTCTCCGAAAAAATCTTTCATGTCGATAGCTTCCTTTTCATGTTATTCGGGAATCGCCACGCGCGCATCGTTGGATGCGTACATGGCAAAAATCAGGCGAACGGATTTTTCGCCTTCCGCAATTCCAATGGGGAAAGGACGGCTTTCGGCAAGACAGTTGTAAAAATCCGCAATGAGCGCTTGGTGGCCGTTGCCCCAAACGGCTTTGCCAACATAATCGCCGTCATTTTGTTCGCCTTGGCGGAGGCAATCGACAACCAACAGCTTGTTGGTCGCCAATACCGCTTCGCCCGATTTGAGGCGTACCTCCAGACGGACGGGAAAATCGGTGTTGGACGCGGTGGTGGCAAAAAAGTGCAGGGTGTTGCCATCTGCCGTTTCAAAGCGAGCGCTTGCCGTGTCTTCCACCTCAATCACGCCGCGCAAATGGTCATTGGAAACATGTGCGGTGACATGCGTGGGCATTCCGCAGGTCCATTGAAGCAGATCCAGCGTGTGAATGGCTTGATTGATCATCACGCCGCCGCCCTCTTCTGCCCATGTGCCGCGCCATGCGCCGGAGCGGTAATAGGCTTCATCGCGTTTCCAGACCACGTATCCGCAACCGCCCTGCACGCCGTTTTGTGTCAGCTCACGCAAACGCAAAAAGTTTGGATTATAGCGATTTTGCAGGCAAATACCCAGTTGAGCGGTGCTTTTCTTCACCGCCGTACGCAAAGAATCAAGCTGTTCCGGTGAAATGCAGAGCGGCTTTTCGCAAAGCACATGGATGTTCCGTTCCAATGCCGCTGCGCACATTTCGGCGTGCAAATAATGCGGCGTGCAGATATGCACGGCGTCGGGCTTTTCCCGCTCCAGCATTTCGATGTAATCGGTGTAAACCGGCAACGCTCCCGGACTGTATTTTTCAATTTTGATTTTGGCTTGTGCGGGATCGATATCGCAAAGCGCACAAAGCGTTTGTCCGGCCTCGCGAATTGCGGTAAAGTG
>CAYVQA010000184.1:0-1417 GCA_964453965.1 uncultured Staphylococcaceae bacterium | reverse complement strand
CTCTCATAGCCTTCATCGGAGGCGGTAACGGTGTCCAACGGTGATGTGTCCACGGTCTCCACGGTCAAACCGAGATTGGGGTTTCCGTCCTTTGCCTGCGTGTACTTGCCAAACACCGTGCCGAGCCCGACTGCAATGCCAATGACCAACAGCAAACACAAGGCAATGAAAGCATATTCTTTTTTTGACCTGTTTTTGTGTTCCATGTTGCCCCTCTTTTAATCAATTTGTTCCGCAACCGCGCTGACGGTAATGCCGCCGAGGTGATAATTGCCGTAAATGCAGGCCGGATTGTTGCCGGTATAGCTGATTGTCATTTCGTCAAAGAAGTGATCTGTTTTCATTTGGTCAAAATCAACCGAAAAAACCAGCGTTTCGGTAACTTCTGTCTTGACGCCGGCGGGCAGATTTTGTTTTCCCTCAAAAATATAAACTTTTCCGTTCTCCTGTACGGTACCGGAAGTGCCGTTCATGGAAAGCGAAAGGCTTTCTATCGGTTTTTCGGGGAATGTGACCACCACGCGGTATTTCAGCGTGACCTCGCAAACCTCGTCATCGGCGGTATAATTTTTGACGGTGACGGTGTAGGAATCGGTAACAGCTGTAGGATCGGTAACGGTTCCGTCATACCGAACATCCACGGGCGAACCGTTTGCCGTGACATCAAAGCAAAAGCGTGCCACGGTTGCGGAAGAAGTGCCGGTTGACGTGCCGGTGTACCGCGCGGACATGCCGACTGTCAGGCGCACGGTCAGCAAAACCAACAGCAACAGTGCAGAACACACCTGCCAAATCGTTTCCGATTTGATGTGAATCCGCCGCATACCGCACACCTCCTTCTCTCCGTACATTGTGTTGCAAAAATCCGATTTGGATTATTTCTTTTTCAATTTTTCAATTTCGGAACGAATTTCGTCCATTTTTTGCGCGTCTGCACGGCGTTCACGCCGAACAGAGCAGACGTACAGCCAAACCGCCAAAGCCAAGACGGCCAGCGTGCCGGTTGCCGACTTTAAAAAGCCGACCAAAACGCCGACCAAAGGAAGCGAAAAAACCACGCGGCCTTTTATGGCGTCCGGCGATATGGGTTGATCCGGCGTATTGTTGGCGTCCCCTTGCGTTACCACGCTGTCTCCGCCGGCGGAAACGATGCGGTGCACCACCAAGGTGTTGCCGTCCTGAAACACCACGACATCGCCCACGGCATAATCCGCGGCAGGAGCCACAACGATGAGGTCATTGACCGACAGCGCCGGCTCCATGCTGCCCGAAACCACAACCGCCATACCAAAGCCCAGCGGCATTGGCAACGCATTGCGGCTCAATGAGGCGGCGTTCCAGTTATAAATACCAAAACCCAACACCACGGCAATCAAAACCAACAGTGCGGTACGCAGCCAAGGTTTCGGCTTTTTTT
>CAYVQA010000183.1:0-1448 GCA_964453965.1 uncultured Staphylococcaceae bacterium | reverse complement strand
TTGAGGACTCCATCCAAAACGGCTATAACGATCTTGATCTGTGCGACGATCTCGCGTCCGGACTCGCCGCGATTGCAACCCGTGGCGACGATTCCCCGCGTGGCGACATCCTGCGTAACATTACCGCTTACCGCATTGTCACCGCCGCAAATATTCTCCGCGAGATGATCCGCGACAGGGAGGCATCCAAATGACAAAACTCAATCCCGGAAAACACCGTAAAAAATGAGGAATGAGAAAGTGCAGATCATGATAAAGACAAGCGATCTGGTCAACAGTGATCTCTGGCGGTTGTTCCCCGCCATCGAGGTCTCGAAAACAAAGGACATCCCGTGTGACTATCCCGGCGCGATGGGCGTGCCGATCACCGCGTGGGATAAACTCTGCCTGGACCGCCGCTTTCAGTTGCTGGACAGCCTTAGGCCGAAAACCGGGAACCGCACCATCTTTCAGCGGTTCATCATCCGCAACCTGAAGCCCGATCTCCCGGAGAAAGTCGATCTTGCGGATCTGCTGCGCCGCAGCGGTTCAAAATATGAAATTCAAGTGGAGCCCTATGATAAAATGAGAAATGAGCAATGAAAAATCTTACTTCGCAATCTGAATCACAATCTCGCACTCTTTACCGCGCCTGCCGCAAACACGTTCCGGAGAGCTGGATCACAGGCTGGCCCGTCTGGGACGGCGACACCCCGTTTCTGGTCAGGCGTGACCCGCACACCGGCTGGACTTTTTTCGCCGTCGACGCCGACACGCTGACGCCCGTCCCGTCTCCCGGTTCTCCCCGTCCGACAAGTCTTTCCCGTCCGACAAGTCCTTCCTGTCAACCGGAGACCATAAAATGAGCGTCAAGGCAATAAAGATCATGCAGAGACAGCTGGGATTGCCCGATGCCGATTACCGTGCCCTGCTGATGCATGAAGCAGGTGTAACGAGTTCCACGCAGCTGGACCCGGACGGCGATAAAAAGGTGATGAATGCCATGAACAGACTCATCAACGAGCGGAATCACGCCCGGCATTCCCGCCCGAAAAGCAAAGCCGAGTCCAAAATATGGGCGATCTGGTATCAGGAACTCTGCCCGTATCTGGAGCCGCGCTGCCGCAATGTCCATTACCTGGCGGGGATCATCTCAAACCGGATCGGCAGAAACATCCTGTCCGACGGACAGCTGCTGACGTCGCTGCTGGATCGCGGAGAACTGCATCAGGCGATCGAAGCCCTTAAGAAAGCCGCCGACCAGCGGCAGAAGCCTCCGCGCCGCCTCCGGCAGCCCCGTCCGTCTCTTTGTCCTTCCGGTCCGACAAGTCTGCCGCCCCCTCCGGTTCTCAATGAGTTCGGAAATGACGTTCAGGCGCACCCGGAACTCGCAGGAGTCCCATTTTAACTGGTCAGTGGTCAGTGGTCAGTGGTCAGTAAAAAGCGGGTCAAAGGGCGGCAGCCCTTTC
>CAYVQA010000182.1:0-1455 GCA_964453965.1 uncultured Staphylococcaceae bacterium | reverse complement strand
GAGTCAAGAGTGATAGACTACGCGAAGTAGCTTGATGTAATTTCTAAAATGCAGAGACGTCCAGAAAACTTTTTATTTAAGTTTTCCGGACGTTTCTTTTTTGTTGTGGCTGACCGAACCGGTTTTGGTATGGATGAAATTTGAGATTTATTTAATCAAAAACAAGTGAAATGCAATACAAACAAGTTATACAGCAAAGAAACGGTGACAATTCGGATGCAGTATTGTATACTAAAATAAATTTGCAAATTCAAATGAAATTGATTTAGGGAAAGAAGAACGGGAGGCGACAAAATTGAAAAAGAAGATATGTGTATCAGGTATGATGTTCGCATTGATGGTGGCAGTTTTTGCCGGATGTGGCGGAGAAAATCAGAGTACAGGTAAGTCACAGAAAGTCAGTTCGGAACAGGAAGATACCGCTCTGCTGAAAGATATGGAAGAGATCAACACTCTTGCTTCTATGGTAGACAGGAACAGGCGGGTATTTTATACGTTAAAAGGAATTATGGCAGATGGAACGGACGTTTCTTATACTGTTTATCAGGATAAGAACAGATATGTGGAGACAGACGGGGATGAAATTCTGATTGAAGAAAACGGAGATGTCTATGGAATGGGTATGGAGCAGGGGATTCCTTTTCGCTGTCTGTTTATCGGCGATACCTACGCAGAATTTGCGGAAAGTAAGACAGAATTAATATATGGATACGATGAGGACGAAAAGATAATATTAAAAGAAGTCAGAGATGGAATGATTTATCTGGAGACGGAATTATCAAAAGAAGCCGCTGAACAGTATTATACGGTGTATGGTTATACAATTGATGAGGTGGATTATATTTTTTCCGAATATGAGATTGATTCGGAGACAAAGGAAATAGTTGAGTTAAAAACCTATGTGGTATCGGGAGAAAAAAAGATATTATATTCTGATGTAACAGTGGATAGGGAATGTGAAGCATATACACCGGATGAAGAAATAACAGACGGAGTGTTTGGAAGTAACAGCCGTACACTTTCTGTTGTTGCTGATGCGGGAACAGCAGATGAGAAAACATACACACAGGCAGTAACGGAAGGAAGCAGTATCATCCTTTTTATACCGGAAGATTTTGAACAAACGGTATATGCGGATGCAGAGTGCACCGAAGAAGTGGAAATTGACAGAGCAAAGGACCAGACGGTTTATCTGAAACGGGTGTCTTAGACACCTGTTTCAGATAAACTGCCGTTTAAAGCGACACTGAGTTGGCCAGTATCCTTTGTTTGACAGTGGTATATTTCTTTTCGGGAACAGGAAGCTTTGTACCATTTGACATGGTAACGAAGAAGCGTTCTATTTTGCTGACGCAGTCAGGATTGATGAGAAAACCTGAGTGAATGCGGAGCAGGAAATTGGAATATTCGTTCTCAAAATCGGAAAGAGTTCCGTTCACAAGGATCGTGTCCGTG
>CAYVQA010000181.1:0-1519 GCA_964453965.1 uncultured Staphylococcaceae bacterium | reverse complement strand
ATAACAATTGTTAATAGTAAAACGCTAACTAATGTAATTAAAAAAGTTGTTAATTTTTTCATTTCATTTTTCCTTTCTTTTTTCTTAGGTATTAATTTGGTGTTGCTTCAAGACTTATTTTATTAATTCTTAAGCCAATATCAAATGTACCTGGTATTTCGAAGCCAATATTTGTTGAATTAAATCCCAAATCTTCAAAATTGGTTTCTTTTAGAAATCCCCTTTTTTTTGCTTCCATAAATCCCTTTTTGATCAAATCCAATACTTCAAAAGAAATATTTGTTTGATCCATAATCTTAATTGGTTTATTCAAGTAATTATGACTATCAACTATATAAATAAATTTTCTAGTTGCATCCTCTTTTCCCCCATCTTCTGCCATAAATTCTGGCGGAAAATCATATCTCGGTGTATCAAGAAAGCTTAAACCAAACCAGAAGAAATCACCATATCCCTTTGAACTTGTGTTTTGATTACTAAAGTTTAAAAACCATTGAAATTGAGCAGTATGTAAATTAGAATCAAATTCTTCTTTCATATGATTTATAAATTTTAAATAATCAAAATTTAGATTCATTTTTAATGACTGGTATTTATTTAACATTTTATTTTTAAAAAATTGTTCTAATAGTAAATGTGGCCAAGGTTGATCATTTTTTCTTGGGTTTTTATATTCTTTTGAACCATTAATTTCTAAATAAATACTATTATCACAAATTTTTACTTTTTTTGTGTTATCTATTAATGATAAAGTTTCTTTTGTTTGCTGAATATTTCCTATTGCAATTGAATTGTTTGTAAACCATTGCGATATATGCCATGATGGATCTTCTTCTGATGTTTTGATTATTTTTTCAGGATGTTCATTTTCCATATGATATGGATATCTGATTATAAGACCATTCTTAAAACAATTGTCCTTTAATATTTCTAGTTTCATTTTAATAATACACCTTCACGCTAATATTTGAAACTTCTGATTCAACATCAAATGTTCCTGGAAGTTCCCATCCAAAATTCATATAACCTAAATACATATTTTCCCAATTTGTATTCTTTAAAGCACCATTTGTTATTCCATAAACATATGCAGTTGTTAAATATGGTAAAATATCTATTTCAATATGGTAAGTTTTTCCAAATTGAATTGGTAATTCTGTAAGGTATTCTTTACTTGACATTCCATAAATTAGTTTATTTGTCGCACCAACAAATCCTTGATCAATCATTTTATATTCTTCAACACCTTTAGGGTAACGATTATCGTAAATAGGAATTCCAAACCATAAATAATCACCATTTTTACCAACTTTATCTGGATCAGAATCAGTTGGGACTATATTTCTTAATGTCAAATACCATACATATTGTGCTGCATGTCTTCCTGGATCATATTCTGATTCGCTCATCATATTATCGCATCTAATAATATTAAAATCTAAACTAGCGATTACTTTTTTCGCACCTGCAATTGGAACATTCTTCTTTGATTGTTCAATTAAAATATGTGGCCAATTTT
>CAYVQA010000180.1:0-1530 GCA_964453965.1 uncultured Staphylococcaceae bacterium | reverse complement strand
CCTTTCAAAATATCACATCATATTTTTGTCATCAACACCACGCACTCAACATGGCTCAATACGATAGGCTGAATGTCTTGGCTATTTCGCCGTTTATGGGAACAAGTCCATAGCCTTTTTCGTGTTTGAGCCGTTTGCGGTAATACGTCCAGTTGCATTACTTTTTCTTGGAATATACCCAGAAAAGAATACTATCCATCAGACGCAACGAAAACAATGCGTCTTCTATAGTAGGATTCTCTTGCGTGGCCTCGTTTCTATGAGTCCCATAATCTGACATCATAGAATAAATCATATAAATTGCTTTTGTTTTAGTTAATTTTCCTGCACGGTTTTCGTAAAAGAAATCTGCCAAATCTTCCTTGCGAAGGTCCGTGTTTAATGCTTGTGACAAATCTTGCACTGTTGAAACCATATTTTCGCCACTGGTATTATATATACCCCTCATCCATTTGGCAAAGTCTTCTGTGCCCTTATATTTAGAAAAAATGCTTACTAAGCAGGTTCTACAGGATTCAATACACGCTCCAGCATGACCTTGTGTATATGCATCAATTGCCGCCTCATAAGAATCATACACTTCTTTATGATTTTGTTTTAACCAACTTTCCACCGAGAACAATTCTACAACTCTTTGCTCATTACTTGCCATACAAGTTGTAACAATTACTTTATCTATTTCTATGCTTATTGATAACCCAAGCAATTCATAAAGATTTGCCAATTCCTCAAAGTCTTCACATAGCGTTTCTAAAATATATGGCACATTAAATGATTTCGTTAGTTCCTTTAACAAAGAAATAATCTCACCATTTTTATTTTCATGGTATAGGTCATCAAAAATGCTATCCAACCCAAGAAACACATCGTATTCTTCATTTGAATTTTCAAATTTATGTGCATAGCCGTTATTATAGTAATACGGAATCAAATAATCAGCATATTTATCAAAGTATTCTCCCAAACTAACACATTTAAGTCTTGATTTAAATTCAGAATTACTTTTCAAAAAGAATCCATTTCTGCTTAAAATTTCGGCTATTTTCGACAGGATAATTTCTTTATTGTCCATGTTTTCCTCCATTCATAAAAAAGATTATTCAGATTGAGGTAAATCAAAATCATCGTCCGTACACTTACGAATGATTCGTTTTGTTTTCTCAATAGGCAGTGGAACATTTTCTTCACTGAAATATTCGATATTTACCACCTCTACAACCGCCTCATGGTTGTCCTTGCCCGCGGGTACAAGCACAAAATCACCAATTTCAATGTTGTCATCATCGGTCAGATAATAATAACTCTTATGCCCCTCACCAAAGGCAACGCTACAAAAGATGTATTCTGATTTGCGATGTTTTGCTTTGCCGTAGACCGATGGGTCAAGAATTTCTCCCAAACCGTAGAAACGAATGAAGTCAAATACTGTTTCTGCAAAATCTGCGAAATCCTCTGGCAACCCATTTTTATCGTAACTCCCCGTAATGGTTCGTCTCGGATTTTTCTTATACTCAATTGTTATGGTGTAAT
>CAYVQA010000179.1:0-1534 GCA_964453965.1 uncultured Staphylococcaceae bacterium | reverse complement strand
TCATAATGTTCTCTCTTGCGAAGCTCTGCGGGAACGCCGCTGCGGAGATATGATTTTTTAAAGCGACGAAGAGCATTATCGATGCTTTCGTTCTCTCTGACTCTGACTTCTGCCATTTTCTACCCTCCCTCCGTTTTGACATAGCATCTGCGCCGCGTTACACGGCGTGATATTCTGTCAAGAGCTTATTTGGCAAGTGCTGCTTTTGCGGTCTCGACCAGAGATGCAAATGCTTCTTTGTCTTGAATAGCAAGCTCTGAGAGCATCTTGCGGTTGAGGTCGATGCCGGATTTTTTAAGACCGTTGATAAAACGGCTGTAGTTGATGCCGCAAACCTTGCACTGTGCGGAGATACGGGTGATCCAAAGCGAGCGGAAATCTCTCTTTTTCTGTTTTCTGCCGATATATGCATAGTTGCCCGACTTCATAACGGCCTGTTTGGCCATCTTAAAGTGCTTGCTCTTGCTGCCCCAATAACCTTTGGCGAGTTTGAGCATTTTATTTCTTCTCTTGCGAGTCATCATCGCGCCTTTAACTCTCATTGTCTGTGTCCTCCTTTACCGTTATGATTAAGCATAAGGCAGCATGCGCTTGATGTCATACATACGCGCATCGCTGACATAGTCTGCCGATCTGAGATGTCTCTTGATCTTGGTCGGCTTTTGGCCCAGCTTGTGTCTGTGACCTGCATGGTACATCTTGACCTTGCCGGTAGCGGTAAATGAAAAGCGCTTTTGTGACGCTTTATGAGTTTTGATCTTGCCCATTTTAATTATTTCCTTTCGTTGGCTTGTTCTTTTTAGGTGCTAATATAAGTATCATATTGCGCCCCTCAAGCAGGGGCTCTTTTTCAACGACGCAGGCATCGCCGAGACCTTCTACAAAACGTTGCAAAAGTTCGGCACCGCGCTCTGTGCGCGTCATCTCTCTGCCGTAAAATCTGACGACGACCTTGACTTTGTTGCCCTGCGACAAAAATTTTGTCGCGTGCGACTGCTTTGTCTGCAAGTCGTGTGTGTCGATGTTGCACTTGAGCTGAATCTCTTTTACTTCGATAACGACGCGGTTGCGGCGTTGCTCTTTTTCACGCTTGTCGCGGTCGAAACGGTATTTGCCGTAGTCCATTATCTTGCATACGGGGGGAACCGAATCGGGTGCGATCTCAACCAGGTCGAGGCCGTTGTCCGCCGCGCATTCAAGCGCCGCATCAAGGCTCATAACGCCCATTTGCGTACCGTCGGTGCCGATAACGCGCACCTCGGCGGCATTAATTTCTTCGTTGATTAAAGTTTTTTTGCTGATAACAGACACCTCCAAAAATCAGCCGATTGTTTAAAGTAATATAAAAACAAAAACACACGGGTCAAACGAACCCGCGCGCCAACAAAACACGCCGCAACGATAACCGTCATGCGACATGCATATTGACCGCACACGCCGTTTGCGCGTCGGTGAGGGCATAAACCGCCCTGCTTCTTTGTTTACCTTGCAAGTATATCACCGCATACCTATTTTGTCAACCCCTTTTTTAAAA
>CAYVQA010000178.1:0-1536 GCA_964453965.1 uncultured Staphylococcaceae bacterium | reverse complement strand
TTACAAATCCAACAATAATATTAGCAGATGAGCCAACAGGAAATTTAGATTCTAAAGCAAGTGATGAAATAGTAGAATTATTAAAAAAATCTAACAGAGATTACAAACAAACAATAATCATGATAACACATGATATGGAAATAGCAAAACATGCTGACAGAATTTTAAAAATTGAAGATGGAAAAATTGTTAAGGGGGTATAAAAATGAACATTCTTAACAAACTTACATTAAAAAATTTAAAATTAAATAAGAAAAGAACAATAAGTACAATTATAGGAATAATATTATCATGTGCATTAATATGTGCAGTAGCAACTATGGTTACAAGTTTTCAAGCAACACTTGTAGAAAATGCTGTAAATGAAAAAGGATACTATCATTTAAAAATCTCAAATATAAATAAAGATGAAATAAAAAACTTGAAAAACAATAGAGATGTTGAACATATTTGGGCTATTAATGAAATTGGATATGGTAAATTAGAAAATAGTCAAAATGAATATAAACAATATTTGAAATTGTTTTCAATGGATTCAGGAACATTTGATAACTTAAAATTTAAATTGGTAGAAGGACGTTTTCCTACCAATAGTAATGAAGTAATAATAAGTAAACATATTATTAGTAATGCAAAAGTAGATTATAAAATTGGAGATAAAATAAGTATAGATGTAGGAGAAAGACTAACAATAGATGGATATAAACTAAATGGAGGAAATCTATATGACAAAGACAACGAAAA
Source organism: uncultured Staphylococcaceae bacterium (assembly GCA_964453965.1). Taxonomy (GTDB): domain Bacteria; phylum Bacillota_I; class Bacilli_A; order ML615J-28; family CAG-313; genus CAYVQA01. The sequence goes on along the minus strand of CAYVQA010000178.1, from coordinate 792 downwards.
AATAGTAGAAACACAAAATTTTGAGTTCACAGTTGTTGGAATAATAGAAAGACCAGACTATGATTTTGAAAATCGTAGTGATCCAGGATATACAATAATATCTACAGGTATAAACGCAGACGAAAAAGATATATTTATAGCTCTAAAAAAGCCTAAAAATTATCAATCAGCAATAGCAAATATTATGGGAGCAAATAGCTATATTGATGTAATTAATTACGGAGAAGGTGGAAAAACAAAATTAAAATACGATGATTTTAGTATAAATGAAGAACTTTTAAGATGGGAAGTTATGGCATTTTCAGATTCGACAGTTACAATGTTATATGCAGTAGCAGGTGTAGTAATATTTATAATTATTTTTACAAGTGTATTTTGCATAAGAAACTCATTTGCAATAGCAATAACAGAAAAACTAAAAATGTATGGAATGCTTTCAAGTATAGGAGCGACTAAAAAACAAATAAAGAAAAATGTAATTTTCGAAGCATTAATCTTAGGAGTAATTGGAATACCTGTTGGTATATTATCTGGAATATTTGCAGTATTTGTTTTATTAAAAATAGTAAATAGTTTATTGGGAGAATATTTATTAAGTAATGTTGATGGAATTACAATGAGTATTTCAATTATACCAATATTAATCTCAATTGCTTTAGGAACAATAACTATATATTTATCTGCAATATCTTCTGCAAAACGTGCAAGTAAAGTTGAACCAATTAAATTACTTAGAAACTCAGGAGATATAAAAATTAAAAGTAAAAAATTAAAAACTCCAAAAATTATTTC
>CAYVQA010000177.1:0-1538 GCA_964453965.1 uncultured Staphylococcaceae bacterium | reverse complement strand
GGTTTGGCTTGACGGACGCGCCGTTACCTCTATGAATGAGAAGCAATTGGCAAAGCTGCGCCGTACCGATTTGGGCTTTGTTTACCAGTCTCTCAATTTAATTTCCACGCTCAATGCGCGAGATAACATTCTTTTGCCTCTTTATTTGGAGCATGCCGATCTTTCCGCGGGACACAAAAAAATGCAAGCCTTGGGTGAGACGCTTGGTATTTCGCATTTGTTTTCTGCATTTCCCGGCGACATGTCGGGCGGAGAACGTCAGCGCGTGGCAATTGCAAGAGCCATGCTGCACAATCCCAAAGTGCTGATGTTGGACGAACCGACCGGAAGCCTTGACAACCGTTCCACACGCGATGTTATGGAGCTTTTGTGCCGACTGAACCGCGAGGTTGGCGTAACGGTTATTCAGGTTACGCACAGTGCCGAGGCGGCGGCGTACGGCAATCGGATTATTCATCTCGATGACGGACAGGTGACAGATTCATGAAGCTGTTTTTCAAGCATTTCTTCAGGAGCTTTTGCCGTGCTCCGTGGCAACCGTTTTTTATTTTACTGACGCTGACGCTTTCGGTGTCGGTATCGGTTACGGCATTTTGCTTTCAGGATATTTTTTCCGATTTTGATGCCTCGGTTTCCGAGCAAAACAGCAAGCTTGGCGATGTTTTGGTCTCCTTAAGCGGGGACGCCGAGGTGCGGTTGCTGTTTGCGGAAGATTTGCAGGCGATTGTGGGAGCGCGCGGAGAGATATTCGGCGAATATGAGCTGACGGTATTTTACCGCGATGCAAATGAAAAAAATCACATGCTGTCTGCTTCGGCGGCGGATCCGGTTGCCGCCGACCGATATTTTCAATTTGTCTATACCGAATACGGTTCCTTTACAACGCAAAACCTTTCCTCGTCTGTTATCGTTTCGGAGACCTTTGCAAAAAATTACGGCTTTGCGATAGGGGATGCGCTCACATTCCGCCTGTTGGATACCGATGTGACCTACACGGTGCAGGCGGTGGCACAGGCAGACGGATTTTTTGATACATACGATATTTTGCTTCCCATTTCCGGTGTTGTGCAATTGCTTGCCGAACGGGTTCCCGCCGTTGCTTCTCTCGGAGATGGATTTGCGCCGTATAACCGTTTGATGGTCCGTCTTGAACCGACCGCCGACAGGGAAGCGCTGCTGTCCGAGCTGATGTCCGATCCGTTGTTTGCGGATAAGCAAATTGAGCGAACCGACCGGACGGATCAAGCCGCCTTTGCATTGTTTACCGAGTTGACCGCCATGCGCTTTTTAACGCTTTTGGTCTTGATTTTGTGCGGGATTTTGATTGCAACCTCCCTGCGGTTGTTACAAAAGCAAAGAAATTCGGAATACGCGCTGTTTTGCAGTATAGGTGCCTCACGCGCACATCTTATTGGTATGCAGGTCATGGAAAGCTTGCTGTATGCCGTTTGCGGAAGCGTCCTCGGTCTGTTGCTGTCGCCCACTTTCCTTCGTACCGCCTGCTCGTGGTTCGGTTGGGAATATAACAGCCAATATTT
>CAYVQA010000176.1:0-1544 GCA_964453965.1 uncultured Staphylococcaceae bacterium | reverse complement strand
ACCAATTAAATAAAAAAGATTATGGGCACCATCGAGTGCTCTTTTATTTTAAAAATAGGAAGTGGTTAAAAATGAGTGAACAATATAATTTAAATAAGAACTTAGCACAATCATTAAAAGGTGGTGTTATTATGGATGTCACAACTGTTGAAGAAGCGATTATTGCAGAAAGAGCAGGAGCTGTTGCGGTAATGGCATTAGAACGTGTCCCATCAGACATAAGAAAAGAAGGTGGTGTTGCACGAATGAGCGATCCAAAAATGATTAAAGAAATCAAAGATGCTGTTAGCATTCCAGTAATGGCGAAAGCAAGAATTGGACATTTCACGGAAGCGCAAATTTTAGAAGCATTAGAGGTTGATTATATTGATGAATCAGAAGTATTAACACCAGCTGATGATGTTAATCATATTAACAAACATAATTTTAAAGTTCCTTTTGTATGTGGGGCAAGAAATATCGGTGAAGCTTTAAGAAGAATTAATGAAGGCGCAAGTATGATTCGTACAAAAGGTGAAGCTGGAACAGGAAACGTTGTTGAAGCAGTTCGTCATATGCGACAAATGCAAAAAGGAATTGAAGAATTAACAAAAATGAGTGAAGAAGAACTATATAATTTTGCAAACGTTGAAAGAATTCCATATGAACTTGCAAAATGGGTTAGCGATAATAAAAAATTACCAGTTGTAAATTTTGCAGCTGGAGGAATTGCAACACCAGCTGATGCCGCATTAATGATGCAATTAGGTTCAGAAGGTGTATTTGTTGGTTCAGGAATTTTTAAATCTGAAAATCCTGAAAAAATGGCAAAAGCAATAGTAAAGGCAGCTGCATATTATGATGATCCGAGTGTACTACTAGATGCGTCAACTGATTTACCAAAACCGATGAAAGGAATTGAAATAACAACAATTTCAACAGAAAATCGATTTGATAAAAGAGGTAATTAATGTTAATAGGTGTTTTAGCATTACAAGGAACTTTTATTGAACATTATAATTCATTATGTAATTTAAAAGAAAAAAATAATAATTTAGAAGTTATTCTTGTAAAAAGAAAAGATGAAATAAACAAAATCGATGGATTAGTTATTCCTGGTGGAGAAAGTACTACTATTCGCAAGCTATTAGTAATGTTTGATCTTTATGAAACTTTAAAAACACGTATTCAAAGTGGCTTACCAGTTTATGGAACTTGTGCAGGATTAATTCTTCTTGCAAAGCATATTGTTTCAGAAGATTCATGTTTAGATGCGATTGATATCACAGTAAAAAGAAATGCATTTGGCAGTCAAATTGATTCATTTAAAACAAAAATGAATATTGTAGAGTTTGGAACAGATCCAACAGAAGGGGTTTTTATTAGAGCACCATGGATTGAAAAAGTTGGAAAAAATGTAAAAATCATTGCAACATATCAAGAAAAAATTGTTGCAGCAAGTGAAAATAATATTTTAGTTACTTCTTTTCATCCTGAGTTTACGGATAATTTATTAGTTCATCAATATTTTATAAATATGGTGAAAAAGACTCTTACTAAGTAAG
>CAYVQA010000175.1:0-1547 GCA_964453965.1 uncultured Staphylococcaceae bacterium | reverse complement strand
CCTTATGGAGCAATATGTTAAATATCTCCGAAAATCTCGCTTTGACCGTGATTATGCTGAGTTGAGTGTTGAGGACACGCTGAAAAGACACGAAGCAATTCTTGACAAAGTTGCAGAAAGTCGTGGATATTATATTGCTAAAACTTATTATGAGGTAGTCTCCGGTGAATCAATAGCCGCACGACCGGAAATTCAAAAGTTACTTGAAGAAGTTAGTGCAGGCATTTATGCCGGAGTATTAGTAGTTGACCTTGAACGTCTCGCAAGAGGTAACGGTGCTGACCAAGCATATATCAGCCAGGTCTTTCAGTATTCTTCCACAAAAATCGTAACTCCAAACAAGACATACGACCCTTGCAACGAGTTCGATGAGGAATACTTTGAATTTGGTCTCTTTATGAGCCGCCGAGAGTATAAGACAATCAACCGTCGTCTTATCCGAGGCAGAGACAGCTCCGCATCCGAGGGAAAATACATCAGCAGTATTGCCCCTTACGGATATACACGAGTTAAGCTCCCAAATGAAAAAGGCTACACGCTTGAACCTCATCCGGACGAAGCACCACACGTCAAGACAATCTTTGAAATGTTTCTTAACCACGCAGGTACAAAGATTATCGCCAACTATCTCAATGACAACAATGTGCCGACCCGACACGGAGACCTGTGGACTTATTCCACTATCAGCAATATTATCACAAATCCTATTTATATGGGAAAAATCCGTCGTGGCTGGAGTCAGCAGATTAAAACCATTGAGAACGGCGAAGTCGTAAGGAAAATCAAGCGTAAAAAGAACATCGAAGATTACAAGGTTTATGAAGGACTTCACGAGGGTCTGATTACCGAGGAACAGTTTACGCTTGCTCAAGAAATTCGTCTTGAAAAACAGCCTGCTGCAAAGGTAAAAGATGAATTTGAACTGCAAAACGCTTTTGTCGGTCTTCTGTTCTGCTCTACTTGTGGTAAGAGAATCGGCAGAACAACCGGTTCTAAGGCGAGAGATGCACGAGCAAGACTTCGCTGTGTGAACGGTCGTAACTGCCACAATGTCAGCTCCGATTACGATGTGGTTGAAAAAGAGATTATATCTGCCCTCCGTGAATGGCTCAAAGGTTATCGAATCAAGATTGATACCGTTGGGTATGCTAAAGACATTGAAGCTCTCAGAAACCAAAACAAGAAGTATGCCACCGACCTTCAAAAACTCAACGCACAGTTGGAAAACGCATATAACCTTGTTGAGCAGGGTGCATACACGCTTGAAATTTTCAAGAGCCGCCAAGAAAAGCTGAACGCTTCTGTTGCAGAGGTCAAAGAGAAAATTTCCGAAAACGAAATCACTATTGCCCGTATGGAACAGAGCGACAATGCCAAAGCAAACCTTATCCCACAAACAGAAACCTTGTTAGCCAGTTACGATGAAATGTCCAACGAGGAACGCAACGCACTACTCAAAGAAATCCTAAAGAAGATAGAATACAAAAAGGAAGCCAATGGAAAGATAGAAATAGACCTCTATCCTCGGCTTCCAAAAATTTAAGGCT
>CAYVQA010000174.1:0-1548 GCA_964453965.1 uncultured Staphylococcaceae bacterium | reverse complement strand
AAAAAGCCGTTCTCACCGACAGCGGCAAGAACGGCTTTCATCAAAACTCCTTTAAGTCCTCCATCGTGCGGGGGATATAGCGGTTTTGCGTCATTTCAAGATGGGCGTAAATCTCCATTGTTGTCCTGATACTGGAATGACCGATGGATTTTGAAAAAGTGGCAAGGTCAAAATCGGGGTCATTTTTGTGGTGCAGATAATAGTGCGTTACATAGGTGTGCCGCAGGCCGTGAACCGTGACCGTATGGGAAAGGCCAATGACCTTGCAGATTTTTCGGTGTGTTTGCAGGGTGCTGGAATGGCCGCCGCTGCCAAAGGGGAATGTTGACGAGCCGCAGATGTATTTATGCTCCCGTTCAATAGCGGCATACTTCTCTTTGATTTTCAGCTTGGCGGATTTTTGCTCCGGGCCGGAATAGTTCAATTCCGCCTGCCGGAGTTCTTCTGCCTTGCGGCGTTCAATCTCCTTGCTCTGTTCCTCAAACTGCTGGCGCAAAAATGCCAAGTCCTGCACTGCTTGACGGTTGAGGATAATCAGGCGTTCGCCCGACTCGGTTTTGGGTGTCTGCGTGATTTTCTCGCCGTCTGCGTACACGGTGTTTTTATCGACCATCAGCGTTTTGCTGTATTCGTCATAGTCTGTCCATGTCAGTGCCAACGCCTCGCCTAACCGCAGGCCGGTATGGAGAATAAACAGCAGCTTATAGCCTGCGGGATGTACCATCAGCGTTTGACCGGCATACTTGGTGTATTTCTTCGGAACATAGGTGCGGCGGCACTCGGCCTCATAGAGAGCAAGCTCGTCATCCCGCAGCCAGTTCTTTTTTACCTGCCGGTCATCATCTTGTTTTTTCGCCCGTGGTATGGTAATGTTTAACACAGGAACCGTGTCGATATAGTGCTTGGCAGCCGCCATCTTCAAAACGCTGTGAACGGCAATTTTTGCCTTTGTCATAACGCTTTCGGAGTAGCCCTGTTCGGCCAGCGTGAAAATCATCTGCTGGATCATGTCACTGTCGATGTCCCCCAGCTTCACATTTCCCACGAAAGAGCAGGCGCGTTCGACATTGCTTTCCAATGTCTTATAGGCCAGAACTTTCAAATTGCTTTTCTTCTTTTCGTCAAGAAAGGTTTGAGAAAAGGCGGCAAAAGTTACGCCGGTTTCGGTAAGTGCTTTCAGCTTGCTTGCGTCGGCGTTGATTTCCCGAAGAAAGGCTTTTGCCTCTTTCTCTGTTTTGAAAAAGCGGGTTTTCTGTTTGCCTCGGCTGTCAGTGACCGTTGCCCGCCACGGCGATTTTCTATCTTCGACATAGGTGATTCGTCCGCTGCCCTTTTTTCTTCGTTCCATATCGGCACCTCTTTTCTTGGCTCCATTGTACTGTTGCAGAGGGCGTGTGTCAATAAAAATGTCACTCTATTGTCACTCTATCTTTTGCGAAAACCTGCAATTTTTCACGAAAATTCTCGAAGAAGGGCAACGGTGAAAAACCGTGAAAGCATTGAAAATACTGGATTTTTCAGAGTTTTCAAATGATGGGCAGAAATAGG
>CAYVQA010000173.1:0-1574 GCA_964453965.1 uncultured Staphylococcaceae bacterium | reverse complement strand
ATATTTATAATTTATTACAAGATTTGTTTCAATATTCTAAAGAAAGAGAATGGTTTGAATATAAAGTGAATTGGTTTCAACCAGTTGCATTAGGAGAATATGTATCTGCATTATCTAATTCAGCAGCTTTGGTCGGGAAAAAGTATGGATATTTTATTTGGGGAATTGATGATATCACTCATGAAATAGTAGGAACTAATTTTGACCAATATCAAGATTATAAAAATGAACCATATCAAAATTATTTAAATAGAAATTTATCTCCTAAAATTAAGTTTGATTTTTATGAAGAATATATAGATAATAAAAAAATTGTAGTTTTAGTAATAGAAGCTGCAAATGATGTTCCAACTTCATTTAATGGAGAAAGATTTATTAGAATTGGTTCTTCAAAAGCCAATATGAAAGATAATCCAAAATTAGAAAAAGCACTTTTTAAAATTTTGGAAACTGGATATCCTACAATCACGAATACATCATCTCAATTTCAAGATTTAACTTTTGAAAAGCTATTTATGTATTATGGATCAAAAGGTATTGAGCTAAGAAAAGAAACATTCAAAAAGAATCTTCAATTATTAACAGAAGATGGAAAATATAATATGTTAGCACAATTACTTTCTGATAATTCTCATCTTCCTTTACGATTATCAATTTTTGAAGGCGAAACAAAAGGATCAAATTTATATGCTATTAAGGAGTTTGGATTTGACTGCATTCTTTATTCTTTAAAAAATTTAATTGATTATGGAGATATCTTAAATATTATTCAATCAGATGAAACTAATAGAAAGGAAGAAAGAAAGGAAACTCCTTTGTTTGATTTAAAATCCTTTAATGAAGCAGTTGTTAATGCAGTATTGCATAATAAATGGGTTGATGGTAATGAACCAATGATTACTGTATATTCAAATAGAATAGAAATTTTATCAAGAGGAACTATTGCTCCAGCTCAAACTATTGAAGGTTTTTACTTAGGAGAATCTGTTCCAGTTAATGAAAAATTATCTGAAATATTTGCACAATTAAGAATAAGCGATAAATCAGGTAGAGGTGTACCTAAAATAATAGAAAACTATTCTAAAGATGCTTTTGATTTTAGAGAAAACTCAATTGTTGTAACTATAACTTTCAATAGTAATAGAAAAGTTGGTAGTATGGTTGGTGATAAAGTTGGTGATGAAATTACTGCATCGCGAAAAAATGGACTAAATGATACTAGAAAAATAATTTTATCAGAAATGAGACATAATCCAAATATTACAAAAAAAGAGTTGGCAGTTCTTATTGGAATAAGTGAAACAGCAATTGATAATAATATTAAATACTTAAAACTTAATGGGTATATTGAAAGGATTGGTCCTAATAAGGATGGTTGGTGGAAAGTATTAAAATAAAAAATATAACTTATTGTCAACTCCATGGTGTACACTATAAAACTTATAATTGCATAGTGTACACACATTAATTGACAACACTTAGTCTTCTGATAAAGAGGGCTAATTTTTAATTTTGTAGAGTATTTTAGTCAAATATGGTTAGAATATCCAAGAGTTAATTTGTTAACTCATTTT
>CAYVQA010000172.1:0-1607 GCA_964453965.1 uncultured Staphylococcaceae bacterium | reverse complement strand
GACATGCTCTTGATTGGGCGATGCTCCAACAGATAGACAAGATAGTCATATAAGTTTAGGTCATAGGCCTTTGCCATGGCGGCAATGGTCAGATAAAGCGTGTTAGCGACTGCCCCGTCCGGGGTGTCGCTGAACAACCAGTTTTTCCGGCCTACCGTAACCGGGCGGATGGCATTCTCACTAAGGTTGTTACTCAGACTGCAACGTCCGTCTTCCAGATAGGTCATAAGAATGTCGCGACGGTTGCTGATATAGGTCAGTGCTTTCTTTAACCTTCCGTTGCTTCCCGGGTTGACGGAATCAACCCACGCCAAAAAGCCCTCAATCACCGGTTTCTGGTCCTTGAGGCGACGATTTTTGATCTGTTTGTGGGAAAGTCCCTTTTCTTTGTAGGTGCGCTCGTACTCAAACAGCTTATTGCAATACAGCACGCCCTGTACCGCAGGATTACTGTAATCCTTCTCCTGGCCCTTCGGAATGGCTTCCAGAAGATACCTTCTGATGTGGGCATAACAGCAGCAACGGTTCGTTTCCTGCACCTTGTTATAACCCTGATATCCATCGGCCATGAGATAGAAGTCCGGTGCGATCCCGTCAAGGAACTGCTTCGCATTTTCTCCTGCTCTCGTCGGAGTGTAATTGTAAAGGATGATGGGAGGCAGTCCGTCTTCACCGGTGCGTACCACCCAGAAGTAAGACTTTGTCTGCGCTCTGCGCCCTTCTTCCTTCAGCACCTGCACCGGAGTCTCATCCATCATTAAAAACCTCCGTTTCAGAAGCTCACGATGGAAGTAGTCATACATTGGTTGTATATACTCCTGACCGGTAACGATAATCCAGTGGGCCATGGAAGTGCGCCCGATAGGAGCGTTCATCTGCAAAAAGTCCTGCTCCTGACGGTATAACGGGATATACAGACCGTACTTCCGGTACAGGATATATGCCAGAAGAGACGCGGAAACATAGCTGCCGGGAATCAGTGCCGGTGTTCCGTTATCTTTAATAAACTGCGGTTCCTCGGTATCCTTGCATTCCGGACAGGAATACGTGGTGGCGATATATTCAATCCGCTCCAGCTTCGGAGGGGTATAAACGATTTCGCTACGGATCAGTTCCGTTCCGATGGGAACCATTTCGGTACCGCAGAGAGGACACTGCTTATCCTCGTCAGAAAGCGTGTTTACTACGACCTGACGGGTCGGGATATCCTTGAACTGTTCCTCCAAAGAAGGCTTCGCCTTACGAGGTTTCTTCGGTGCCGGAACGACTTCCGGTTCAATAAGTTCCAAAGGCTTTTCTTCCTCCGGGGTAATACCAAACAGACTCATCTGTCCCGCCACATCACAGGTGCGGCGTTCACTGGAAGAACCGAAAAACTTCTGACGGAACCACGCCAGCTCCGACTTGAGATTATCATTCTCCGCCTGCTGTCTGGCAATCGTTTCGTTCAGTGTTTTGATTGTGGTATTCAGTTGTGAAATCATATCCTTCAGCTCAATCAGCCGGGTATCTTTACTACTGCCTGCCATAGTTTTTACTCCTTTTGGTACTGTAATCATTATATCACAAAAAGAGTAGAAAATCCAGTAAAATCAATGGTTTCAGGC
>CAYVQA010000171.1:0-1623 GCA_964453965.1 uncultured Staphylococcaceae bacterium | reverse complement strand
TCCTGCTGTGAAAACAGGTGCTATAAGACTTATTGGAGGAGTGTTTGGTGCTATATTTAACAACTTTTAAGAGGATTTAAAAAATGTGGGAATTTATTAAATATTGTTTGTATTGCTTCGGAATTGTTATTAGTGCAGCATTTGGAAATAATCCTGAAGGAATGAATTTGAAAAACATAATTGTGGGTAGTATTACAATGTTTGTATTATTAGGATTAGCCTTGGGAATTTTATGGCTAATAGCGGTAATTATTAATAAATTTAGATGATCAAAGAATAGTAATAAAATATATTATAAAATTTAGAAAACAAAATAATAGCAAATTACTTTGGCGCTCTAAAATTTTGTAGGGAAGTAAACCATCGAAAATTTATGTTTCGATGGTTTTTTTGGCTCTTTTTTTATAAGATCCTCGTTTGTTTTTTTTTGATTTTAATTATCTTATTTTTGTTAGGCATTAAAGTTAATTCTTTGTTATAACAATGCATGATTCTAGCCCTAAATCTTTGGAAATTATTGTATCCATTGGCAACTCTCATCAGTTTTTTTATTTGAGAATTAAGCCCCTCTATTGGACCGTTTGATAATCTAGTTCCATTGATCATAATAAAAGAATTTAATATATAAGGTTTCCATTTAATAATCATTTGAAGTATAACAATTAATTCTGGAACAGATGTATAAGTAGGGTTGTTTAATAATGTATTAATTAAGTCATTAACTAAACTTAATTCAGTTCGTGAGTTTATAAATGAATACTCTGTATAGAATTTGTATGCAATTAATAGATGATCATGAATTGCAAGTAAACGTTTTTGGATATCATATTTATTTACATATGCGTTAAGTCTTATATTTTTTTCTTTTTTTCTATAAGGTTTAGGTGATTTAAAAAGAAGATATGAATAATTTTTTAATAAATAATATTCAATTGTTCCAGGCGGAAATAATCTCATAATTCTGCATCTGATTCTATCTATGGCACGTGATATGTTTTGCATTACATGAAAGCTATCAATTGCAATTAAAGCTGATGGAAAATGAATTTGCGCAAGCTCAAAATAAGGCTCCCACATATCCATAATTATATATTCAACATTTTGCTTTTCTTCGTTAGAAATCCTAGAAAAATAAGCAGAAAGGCGCATTTTTTTACGATCTTCTAGAACATCAATAATCTTATGATTTAGAAAATCAAAAATAACAACAGAATAAGGTTGAGTGAATTGGTTTTTTATTATAGAATTCATCTATTGAAATAACTCGTGTTAATTTTTTTCGTGTTGGATTGACATAGTTGTCGAAAACATTTTGTATAGTTGTTGAAGAAACATTTAGCTCATTAGCGACAGAAGAAAATGTAGCATTATACTTTTGTAATTTTAAAAGAATTTGATGAATCATTTCGTAACTTAGTCTAGATTGTTTAGGACTATAAATACAGTTTTGAGAATAAGTGCTTCCACATGATTTACATTTGTATCTAGGATACTTAATAAAAAGAATTGTTATTTTGTTTTGAATTAAAGGATGAGATATTTTCTTGGTTTTCCATTCCTTTAAATTAGAGCTCAATTAAATAATTAAATTCCGTATTAAAGGTTTTTTAAAAAAACTGAAAT
>CAYVQA010000170.1:0-1679 GCA_964453965.1 uncultured Staphylococcaceae bacterium | reverse complement strand
GAAGAGAAATAATACTTTTTATTTGTTTTTTCACACCATTTATTGATTGCATCATAAACAGGGTTCCCTTCAATTCTTGAACAAATAATGACGTATTTTAAAAACTTTGGAGCAATACATGGCAATAATTGTAAAAGACTTAAAGTTTTACCACTACCAGATGCTCCAAATATTCCACATAACACTTCATTATCTGGTAATATTTCACCATCATTCCATCTTTCTCTTTTTTCCATTTCATAAGGAATTACATTTCCACCCCATTGACTAGGGAAGGTATAAGTTGATGAAGTTTTTATATTATTGTTAGAATTCATTATATTATTATATTATATAATTTAAAATTTATTAAATTTTAAATAAATTAATAATTTTTAAATAATTTAATAATTTAAAAGCTTGGAATTGTTTCTGATACAATTCCAGAAGGTGCAATATTGAAACTCTTTAATTGTCCATAAATAACTGAAACCGTTTTAGTTCCTGAATTTTTTGAACCATCAAAGCCTGGCATTCTAATTAAAATATCACCTGATTGTATGAGTTTAATATTAGGTGTTAATTTAACTAAGAAAAATGGCATTGTTCTTTTAAATATTGTTTCTGGAACTGCTGGATTACCATAATTTACAGCTTTTACATATTCACTGTATAATTCATCAGTTTTTAATATTGTCGTGTTATCGTCTACGGCTGTATCTATTGCATTACTTGGATATAAAATACTTCCATATTGTGCCTGTATTGAAGATATAGGAGCACAACAGCTTTTTGTAGATTTTGGAGCAGCTTCGTTTGTTGTTGGTGGAAAATCTGATCTATGTAGTAAATTATTAACTGCTGCATCTGCATTATCTACTTGTCCATAACCATTCATTAAAAGAAATTGCCCACAATTCTGATATGATGCTCCAGCGTTTTCTCCAACTTTTGACGATACAGTATGACAGAATTGAGTAACTGCAACCCATTGAACATTTTCCTGATTTGTGACTGTTACATATGATCCATAAGTTTTATTTTGTTTGTTTACATCAATAAAACTTAAATGTTCGTTTTCAGCACTAATTTTGCTGTTAAGTGCAGAGATTGCTGCATTTGGTGAAAAGTTGTATTCATGAAGTTGAAGTCTCATTGTTTTTATTATCATTTTACCAGTTCCTGCATTTGTTATTTTTGCTAATGGTATATCATTTTTAATCTTAACAGTAATGGTCACATTTCTTAAATTCTTACTAAAACCAGGCATATTAAAGAATAAGTCTTTAAATTTTGGTCGTTTATATAAAACCATTTTTTGTGAATTTGCAACAGGTGAAATCCAATTATAAAACCTTGTTTTTGCATTTGGGTCTTCAGCCGATGGGTCTGTATTAGTAAAACCATAACCACCTGCAAGACCAATATTATAATTATAATCACCAACAGGAGCAAAAACAATTTCAGCTGCATTTAATTCGTCATTTGTATATTCAGTTAATAGTTTAAATGTTTGAGTTTCTAAATATTCTCCACTAACTTTATTAAATACAGTTGTTCCATTAAATTGAACTTTAATTTCTTCAAATATGTATATAAGTAAATTCCAAGGAATTGAAACATTTGAAGCTATTGCAGTATCGTCGTTATTTGTAAATCTAAAACCAATCTCCATATTTGAATTATTCCAATCAATATAT
>CAYVQA010000169.1:0-1681 GCA_964453965.1 uncultured Staphylococcaceae bacterium | reverse complement strand
AAATGCGTCTGTGCCTGTATAATTTTCAACTCTAAAAACTACAAACATTCTTTCTCTTACTAAACCTACATTAGGTGATACCATAGAGCCATCATCCCAATTTGCAAACTTATATGTAAATTGATAAAACTTTTTTGACTCAGTGCATTTATCGGCTAAATCGTCACCTTTTAAAGTTACTGCACTATATGTTGTTGTTTTAGTCATTGTAAGCGATGCATTAACGCCAAGCCCTGTGTTATCTCCTACACTACCACTGCCTCCAATGGTAAATCCTATTGTATCCGAAACTGTTGCGTTAGAACTATCAGGAGCATGCTCAGTTAATATTGGATAATCACCTGCGACACTTCTTCCTTCAAATGTAACTGTTATTAATAATTGTTTGTTTCTAAAATATCGGTCACCATTTTTTCCATATGAATTGATATAACTATCTATTAAAGCAAAATAATAACATGTTTTACTTCCATTTGATTCATTAGCTACATATTTATAACATGCACTCCATAAACTATAGCTGCCATAATACCATTTATCTGTTTCGACTTTTATCTCTTTTGAATCTTTGTCGCTCATATAAGTTAAATTTTCTGTGTTAAATCCTTTAATTGATGCAGTGGATTCTGCTGCATAAGTATTTGCTTTTGTTTTTAATGTAAATAAACTACAAACAATAAGCATTGCAAATAATAATACTTTTTTTGTTTTAAACATAAATACCTCCATTAATTTTCCCATATTATGTAGTGATAACAATACGCCCTAACACATATGTAATTATATTTTAGCACTATTTTTACTAAATGTATCTATTTTTGCTTTAAAAATTCGTTTTTTATAAGTACTATAATAAAAACCTTAGGAGATATTTATACATTATTGTTATAAATGAAAATTACATTAATACTGACTAATTTGATTGTTTATAAATTTTTTATAATTAAATGATAAATTAAAAATTGCAAATAAGCGCTCTAATTATTTTTATTTTGCTATATTCATATATTAAATAATAACTACTAAAAAAATAATCAAATTAAATATTTTAATATTTCTATTTAAAAGACTTTTAAAAAAAGTACAGTCCTATAGAGTTGCACTTTTGAAAACATTGAATTAATAAACTTGTTAAAGGTCAAAATATTTTGTAAAATCTTTTAAGATAATTAAATAGAACAAAGATCTAAAATCATTTTTAATCTTTTAAAAAAATAGCCAATTTTACTTTGAAATCTTAAAAAATATCAAATTGATAACTCATTTCATCCATAATTTACATATGTTGTTTCTTCAGACCATTTTGAATCTTGATAGATATTATTTGAAAGAACTTTAACTTTTATTATATAGTTTCCTGGTTCTTTTAATTCAGTAATATTTGTCAAATTATATTTTTGAATATTTATTACTTCTGGATCTTCATCATCAAGATATATTTCTCTTAAAATATGTCCACTTGCATTAGTACATCTTATGATATATTCTTTAGCATATTTTACTTCTTGAAAATACCTTCTTCTATTTCCACATCCTTTGGTGTTTCAAAATTGACTAGTTGTTTTAGGATTATGCTTAAAACCATTCCGCATATTAAAAAAACTAAACATAGTGTAATAATTATTATTTCTTTGCAAGAGTTTTGTTTATTATATATATATTAAAAATGATAAACAAAAAA
>CAYVQA010000168.1:0-1698 GCA_964453965.1 uncultured Staphylococcaceae bacterium | reverse complement strand
TTATTATGAAACCCACGTCCATAATCTGAATTTATTAAATAATAAAAATTCACCAGATATTGCTCTATACATTTTTTCCTTCTTTCTATTATTATAATTCCATTAAACTATCTTCATAATCTTTAACATAGTATTTTATATTTTTTGTACCTTTTGAAATAATTGTATGTCCTTCTTCTTCCAATAATCTTTTTTGTAATTCTATTGCCTCTGGATATTTTACATTTAGTTCTCCATCAGATTTTAATGTTCTCCAGTATGGTGTAATATCTGTACTTCTTTGATAACTTGCCCAAGCAACTATATTTACAAATATTCCTGCTGTCATCGGATCAGTAAAGTCAGCATTATTTTCTTTTGCTAGATATTCTCTCATTTGACCAACTGTTATTAGTTTTCCTTTGGGTACTTTTTTCATCAATTCATTATAATAAATTGGTGGTGCAAAAAACATTTTAGTTCCACCATATCTTTTTATTGTTTTTTCATCTTCTATAATTTGTATTTTAGGCATATCTTTATTATTATTCATCATTGCATTAAAATCTTTTTTATTTTCATTAGCCATATCTAGAACTCCTATTTTAATTTATAACTTTTTTATTTTATCTGTATTTTCTACATAAGTTTCTGTATAACCACATTCTGGGCAAACTGCACACTTTACTTTGCCTAAATTTTCTTTAAACCTTCCTTGTTCTGTTACTTGAATATAATATACTCCACCCTTTAATTTAAATTCTAAATCTTCAATCATTTCTGTATTACACCTTATACATTTTCTCATAATTTTTTCCCCTTAACAAATCCCCTATAATTTATATAAATAGTTATTCAATAGCTCCTGCTACCACTTTATTAAAAATATACATTGTACTAGATATGATTTTTTGATTTTCTACTCTGTCAATTTCAATTCTATAGCCTAAACCTTTATATACTTCTTTGCTATAATTTTCATAATCTCTTAATTCACTTGATATTGCAAATATAGGCTCTCTAAAACTCTCCACTCTATTTATATCAATATAGATTATCATCGTATATAATGCTACTAAAATAATCATAATAGATAATACTATTTTTAAAGTTTTCTTGCAAAATTTAATTACTAAAAGCATTGCTATAATTAATAAAATAAAAATTCCTTGCATAATTTTTCCTCCATTTAATAATTTTTTTACTTATTATTAAAGAAATTATTACTAATTAAATATTCATTATTTTCTTTAACCCATTTGTTCATTGCTTTTGATTTAGGAATTTTCATTTCTATCTTACCTTCTGTAAATTCAATTTTAATTTCATTTTCCATAAGTAATCCTTTTTT
Organism: uncultured Staphylococcaceae bacterium; assembly: GCA_964453965.1. GTDB lineage: Bacteria > Bacillota_I > Bacilli_A > ML615J-28 > CAG-313 > CAYVQA01. The sequence continues at coordinate 368 of CAYVQA010000168.1, read as the reverse complement.
AAATTCAAAATTTTTCATATCTTTCCAAGCAATATATGACTTTCCTATAACTCTATATTTATTGTTTAAATCTAATGGAAAGAAACTTATTCCTTCTTTATCAAAATATATAAAAAAAGGTTGAAATTGTTCCATAGAATAAATTGTTATCCCCGGCATTGGCAATAACCATTTAATTCTAGTTTTTGGATGTCCAAATGTAATCGCTTTAGCATCCTCTAATTTAAAATTTTTTATTAATTCATTTATTTGTTCTTCTAACATAACTAATTCATTCCTTTCAACTTATTTATAGCAAATAACTCTATTCTTCTTTTTGTGTTTCTCTCAATTTTATAAAATATTTTTGTATGTTTTGCTCTGTTTTT
>CAYVQA010000167.1:0-1730 GCA_964453965.1 uncultured Staphylococcaceae bacterium | reverse complement strand
AAACAATGAGAAAAATATCAGAAATCATTTCTAATGAAATTTTACCGGTTGCTCAAGAATTTATAACTCCTATCGCAAGATTAGAAAATGATAAATGAATAATAGATGTTAAAGTTAGAAAAGGTACATCTTTATATTATATTAAAAAATATGGGCGTAGTTCAAAAGGCTGTTATAAAAGATTCGGAACAACTGTTAGAAGCATGAGTGAAGAACAAATTGAAAAAGCATTTATTGAAAATTTGAATATTCCCAAATATTCAATAACTGAAGAATTATCACCAAGGCAAGATTTAACTTTTAGAGTTTTTAAGATATATCTAGATTCTTCGGGAATTAATTATAATGATGAAAACTTTTATAAAAATAATTCATTATTAACAAAAGAACATAAATATAATTACCAAGCATATTTATTATCAGATCAATGCAATATTTCATATAAAATAGCTAAATGGGAAGGAAATACAAAAAGGTCAACATATTTATTTAAAAAAGAATTTGGTTATTGTTCAATTCTTAAAGCAATAGATGATTTATGTTCATTTGTAAAATCAAATGTTAATCAAGTAAGTTCATACTTTGATTATGGTGAAACATCAAGAAGAGATGAATATTTAATTGATTATAATGCATTTAGAGAAGGATGGATAAATGCTTGTTTACATAATGATTATTCTACTCATTTAGGACCAGCTGTTTATCTTTTTAATGACCATTTAGAAATATTTTCATATGGTTCACCACTAAGCGTGCAGTCAAAAGAAAATTTCTTAAAAGGCATTTCAAAACCAATTAATCCTGAATTAGCCAATGTTTTTATGAAAGTTGAAAAATCAGAACAAAGTGGAAAAGGGATTAATACAATAGTAAAAAAATATGGCAAAGATGTATTTGAATTTGGTGATGATTATTTATGTATTAAATTGCCATACAATAGAAAAGTTAAAAATACATATTATTTTCAAGAAACAATTGAAGAAATATACAATACTACCCAAGAAACTACCCAAGAAAAAATACTAAGACTAATAAGCGAAGATCCATATATTACTAGAAAAATGCTTGCGTCAAGACTATTATTAAAAGAAGATAATGTAAAATATCACTTAAACAAGTTAAAAAATGAAGGAAAAATTAGGCATTGTGGTGCCACAAAAAATGGATACTGGGAAATAATAAAATAAAAAAGGTATATGCCTATAGAAAACTTTTGGTTTAACTATAAGCATATACCTTTTGTTTTTGTAAAAATTAACGATAATTTTATGCAAAGAACTTGAAAATTTATTAGAAAAAATGTACAATATTTCTAATGAGGTGTAACATATGAACAAAACAACGAATATTACACAAATATATAATCGAATCAATGCTTTAGAAACCGGCGCAGTATTTGTTGCTATGGATTTTGTAGATATTTCCGATAAAACAAACGTCAATGCGTATTTAGCCAAACTGTCTGAAAATGGCTTTATTCGCCGCATTTTGCGCGGCGTTTATGAAAAACCGGAATACAATTCTTTTTTGGGTGAATATATTGCACCGTCTCCTGACAAGGTAGCGAATGCTCTTGCACGAAATTTTGGATGGACGATTATTCCTTGTGGAGATACGGCTTTAAATTTGCTTGGTTTATCAACGCAAGTTCCCGCTGTCTGGGCCTATGTTAGCGACGGAATGTACAAGGAATATACCTATGATAACACCATTATTTGCTTCAAGAAAAC
>CAYVQA010000166.1:0-1730 GCA_964453965.1 uncultured Staphylococcaceae bacterium | reverse complement strand
CGGCGATCTCGTTGGCCCACTTGGTCAGATCGTCCAGCCGGGAAAGGATGTCCTCGATCTCCTCGTCAGTGAGCAGAGGAGGTTTGGCAAACTCGTACCGGGCAAGTGCCAGCTTTTCTTCCGCTCTGGCACGGCACTTGACCGCAGCCTTGCAGAAGGTACACCAGGGGCCGGGATTGAACTCGCCCTCACCTTTGAAGGCCAGCTCGGCTTTGGGGCGGAGTGTCTGTTCTGCCCATTCCTCCAGCTCGGCCACGGTAATGGTCCAAGTGGACACATTTTCCCGTCGGGGCTGGAAGATTGACATGGAGATGGTATCGATGTCGTAGAGGGCATCGAAGAGCCGAAGGGCGCCCAATGCGTACAGCATCATCTGGGGATTTTCCTCTGCATCCACCAGTACCCCAAGGCCATACTTGAAGTCGATGATATGCAGGAGCTTGTCCGCCACAATGAGGCAGTCGCCGGTTCCGAATCCATCCGGGACATAGCAGGAGAAGTCCAGCCTCTGCTCGATGAGGACGAAGGGGTCTGCACAGTGCTGCTTGGCCACCTCGATCTGCTCCAGAACGAATTCCACATAGCTGTCGGTGTACATCTCCATTTCGTCGGAGCCATACTTGCTGATGGGTCTGGTGGATCGCATCTTCAGAGCTTTGCGGAGCTTATGCTCACACAGTGCATGGGCGGCGGAGCCTTCCGCTGCGGCCTCCGAGGATCTGTCGGCGAACTCCCGCTCCAGATTGGCGGAGGGGTTGCAGTTCATCCAACGGTGAGCCGAGGAGGCAGAGAGTTTTGCGTGTTTCTCAGGTGGCATCCGGCAGTTCCTCCGCATCCTTCTGCAAAGCAGGATAGTGGCAGGGGTCGATGTCGCTGAACTTCTGCCCGCCGTACTTGCGGATCAGAGCCCGGACAGCCTCCCTGTGACCGGCGAGACTTTTCTCGCCCAGGAATGCCCGGAGCTGTTCCTTTCCCAGAGCCTTGGTGACGGGAGCAGGAGTTTCCTCCACAGCCTTGGGTGCCGGTGCCTTGGGTTCTTCGGCCTTGGTGACGGGAGGGTCGGAGTGGTTCATAGCTTCGGCCACGGCCTCCAGACTGTCGGCCAGGGAGCGGATGTCCTCAATGACATCCAGCAGGAGTTTGACCTTACCCATGAACCACACCACCTTCCTGAACTTCGGTGATGGAAACTGTGGATACCGTATTGCCCGGGATCAGGATCATCACCTTCTGCTTGTTTCCCAGCAGCCGGGTGAGCAGTTTCTCACGGATAGAGATGTTTCTGCACTGCACGATCCCGCCCCTCTGGGGTTCCTTGGAAACACTGATACGAAGATTGTGTTTCATCGCTTTCATCCTTTCCGAAGGGATGTTTTGTGTTGCCCTTCACTACTAGGCCACGGGAGAGGTCGTTTTTTGCCGGGGTCACAGAAATTTTTTCAAAGTTTTTTTCGCCCGCTCGGCAGCACGAGTTACGCTGGATACACCTACGCCCAGAGCCTGGGCAATCTCAGTAAAGGAGCGGCCTTCAAAATAGTGGGCACGGATGATGTACTGCTGATTGGGGGTGAGTTGTTCAATAGCCTTCCGCAGGGCATCCTGCTCGGTGTATGCGGTCAATGTAGGATCTTCCACTGCCAGGGCATCACCGTCAAAATCCAGAGCATCATAAGATACATGGCGGCGGGTCTCGGCGTGGTTGTTGTTGTATTCCTGGCGATCCAGGTCAA
>CAYVQA010000165.1:0-1748 GCA_964453965.1 uncultured Staphylococcaceae bacterium | reverse complement strand
CTGTTTTAGGTGTCTCGAATGCTCTTGAGAGCGTAGTTCCCTCAATAATAAGGGCATCTGCATGAGGAAGTTGATTCAGCAGCCGTGAAAAGCTCTTTCTGCCGTTGGAGCGAAAATCACCAGAGTAAATCACTGTTTTGCTGCCGCAAGCAATATGAAACATATACGCATCAAAGGCAGAATGGTCACAAAGATATGGTGTGATTTGCATATCCCCGATGGTTATTGTCTTTCCTGCTTCATAATAGCCAGCAAATTGGTATTCCGGTTTATTCAGGTATCTGCGCGAAGCGTTTGTGACACTTGCTGCGCCTTTGCCAATGTAAATAGGAATTTCCGGCAATACCTGGTCGCATAAACCTAAATGATCTCCGTGATAGTGGGAAATAAATACGGCATGATACAAAGCTCGTCCAGAAAACAATCCGTCAATCTGCGGAGCAACGGGAATATCCTCATCCAGCTCTGACCCAGCATCAAGTATGATTTTTGTAGTTTCAGAAGCGATTTCAATAATCGAACCACCGATCTGGTTTTGACCTCTGTGAATTGTGATTTTCATGGGTTTATTTCCTTCTTGCAGAAACAAGCATTGCTTCGTACATACGGTCAATCACATTGATAAGTAAATTGATGCGATTTTCACGATCGGAAACGATGGATTCCTTGAAGGAAATCGGAATAACAACTGTTCTGGGGTCTGCTTTTCGAGGTTCACCGTGTTCGATCCCCTCAATTGCACCGATGATGTAGGAAGACAGATTTCTGCCCACCTGCAAGAGTTCTTCAATTGCAGCTTCGGGAGTAACATCTGCTGAACAATAGGTCTGTGCATTTATAAAGAATTCCATCTTCACATCATTGCTGGCATAAATATCTTTGTCTATCTGCGTAATTCTTAAAAAGCGTCCTACGCTTTTACCGGTATCACTCTTCAACTTTTCTGTATTGTAAAAGCGGGTAATGTCGGTTGTCATACTCATGCCGTAGTCATTTTCATGCCCCTGAGACATTCTGGAAGTTCTCACGATCATATTGGAATGATCGGCAATCCATTGATCCAGTTCTCCGGTCAGTTTTTCCTCAAATGTAACACTTTGCTTATTGGGTGTAATCAGCTTTGCAACAGCTACCATCACGATGACAACAACAAGAGTCCCGGAGACATCTTTGATCATACCGCAGATAGATGCAAAATTAAGTCCATTTGCAAACATTTCAGCAATTGCTGCGATGATTGCAACCATGCCCAAAATACCACCCCAGATTTTCTCTTGAATATCAAGCTTATCCATGTTCTATTCCTCCGTCACGACATATATGCCGTTTTCTTCTATCACATAATAAGGTTTGCTGCTCAGTGCATTCATCAAACGATTCAAATACGGACGTTCCTGCTGCATCTCTTTCCATTGGAAGCCGCCATGAAACACAAAGGGGCAAGCTTCGATAACCGTGTCAGCAGGAAGTCCGAAATCTGCAAGCAATTTTGCTTGATCCACAGTTTTCAGATATGTATAACCTTCCAACACACATCGGAGCATGGTTTCTTTGCTATCAGGTTCTTTCAATTCCAAAATGCGGAGTGTTGTTCCGTCATATGTCAGCAAATCAATTTTTCCGGCTTTGTCTTTTTGTATATTTTTTAGCGGTGTCTGGTAATCAATCACCTGTCCGACGAGCGGTAACCGGTCCTGCCGCTTCATAGCCATTGCAATCAATTCTTCTTCTCTGTTGGAATCAGGATG
>CAYVQA010000164.1:0-1764 GCA_964453965.1 uncultured Staphylococcaceae bacterium | reverse complement strand
ACCGATTCGTTGAATTTGCGAACAGTGGTATTATTTTCTGAAGTATGACGGACAGTAGAGCCGCCATTATTTGTGCCTTGCTTAAATTTGTAGTTTTTAATTTTAGACATCAGCTTATTTCTCCCGGTCATATAATTGTAAATCGTGATTTTTTTCTCAGCCGTTTGTATTACGCCGTCCATATCCTCATCAATGTATAATATCTCATTGTATGGAATAACTGTTTTCTTTCCGAATAAATTTCGACAAGTCATACCGGCGTCATCGAAGAATATACGGCAGTTTAAATAACCGAATATTAGCAACGAGGAGAGAACGCCTATGCCAAGGAACACCCACACCGCTATGATTTCCGACAGAATAACCATAAGTACTGCAAAAGCGGCGGACACTACGATGCCAATCACTCCGATAGCAAGAAATACCCGATGTAGTTTGACTACGTTGTTTCCGCTTGGCTTGTCCCGATTGGCAGTAACGAAAATTACAACAAGTACGGCGAAATAAATGATTCCGGATGTAATAATGGTTTGGAACATCAAAGTCCTATTGCTCCTGATTGAGACATTTAAGTTTATGTGGCATCATAATCAATAAAATTTTTATATTTTGTTCCGCAGCAATTACATTTTAGAGACACCCAAATCCATGTATATGCGTTATCCGGGGATTCAAGTCCCAACTCAACCAATTCCTTTATATCGGGATATTCATATTTTATGCGGAGCGAATAATTATTATTTCCGCATTTTTTACATGAAAATAATTGTTTTTTTTCGATAATAGACGAAATGCTTTTTTCGTATCCACCGATAGAACTGTCGAATACCTGAATGTGGTTATCGCATTTTTTGCATTGTGCGACCAATTCAAGCCTATTATGCTCGGGAACAATGTAGATGTTAGAAAAGATATTGTGATGAAGCACACCGCTAAAGGAGATTTCAAACTCATGTGCATTACAGCAGCAAAGATTTCCTTCGGTAAGTGAATTTTCACCATCATTTCTCTGAGACAAGCCTATCAAATATGGCGTGATTCTTTTAGGAGTCAAAATACCACCCTCCTTACTTAAACAATTTTCTCACCCAGGTAACGACTTTACCAACAGATCCCGAGTTGTTTGATACCATCGTGGTGACCTTTTTATTGATATAGTTAACACTCTGTCTGGGGCTAACAATTTCCACGAGTTTATTAGCACCTTTTTTGGAAATACCAATAACATCAGGGCGGCTTGATCCTGTTAATCCCATTGTCTTTAAAGACTTATTGAGACCGATTTGTGAATATTGCCCAGATGCAGCCATTTTACCAGCCTCCATATTAGAAGCTAATTTGTGCAATACCGAACCATGTGCTTTACCAACTACTGTAGTAGCCCCCGTTGCAATATTTAGCCCCGCTGAAGCAGCGCCGGTCGCTCCGCCAATTAATGTTCCTGACATAAACCCAGAACAAGCTCCATCGACTGCACCTTGCCAACCACCGCCGGAAATGGCACCACCGATCGCCCCCATCGCGGCACCTGATGCACCACCGGCTACGGCACCAGATAATGCGGCACCACAAACAACTGCAGCGGCACCGCCAGTGCATACAGTTGCAACTGCTAATCCAGCAATAACAGTTGCGCCAACTGTCACTTTAAGCCAATTGGGCATTGACCAATTTCCGGTATTATCAAAGCGATTTACGGGATTGTTTATACAATAGGCAAACAGATTCTTGTCGGTAAAGCCCATAGGCGATGCAGACAGGACA
>CAYVQA010000163.1:0-1764 GCA_964453965.1 uncultured Staphylococcaceae bacterium | reverse complement strand
GATAAGTGAAAATGGCGGCACCGGAGGGCAGAAAACTGCTTTCCGGTGTCATTTTGTCCGCAGGAAAAAGCCAGCTGCAGTGGCGTGGCAGAAGGGTTGAATTGATTAAAAAAGGAGGCATGCTTATGGAGCCGCGTCTTGTAACGGCCGGCGCAAGGTTTGCGGTACTGGAGCTTTGCAATGGCGGATTTTATGAAACCGAGGAATACGAAATTTATATAAATGATACCTATTATGGAAAAACGAATAAGGTTGTTACAACGGTGCGCGACCTTTTACCGGAGACCTCCTATGTGTGTACGTTTTGCAGAGGGGAGGAGACAGGAGCCGTTTCCTTTTTTACGAAACAGGAAACAGTGACGCTTAATGTGCGGGATTTCGGGGCTAAGGGGGACGGCATGCGGGAGGATACGGCTTTTTTACAGACGGCGGTTCTTGCCTGTCCGGAGGGCGGCAGGGTGCTTGTGCCGGAGGGAAACTACCGGATTACCTCTCTTTTTTTAAAAAGCCACATATGCCTGGAGCTTGCAAGGGGGGCAGTGCTTTCGGCGTTTACAGACAGGGAGCGTTTTCCGGTGCTGCCGGGGACGGTACCTGCGGCGAATGAAGCAGGGGAGCTTCTTTACGGAACGTGGGAAGGGGAACCGGCGGAGTGTTTTGCCGGAATCCTGACCGGTATCGGTGTGGAGGATGTAACGGTAACCGGAGAGGGTATCATTGACGGAAATGCAACATGGGAAAACTGGTGGAAGGAGTCTAAGGTAAAACGCACTGCATGGAGACCAAGGCTTTTGTATCTTTGCCGCTGTAAGAATGTAACCGTGGAGGGAATCACGGTAAAAAACAGTCCGTCCTGGACCATACATCCGTATTTTTCGGAGCAGCTGCGTTTTTATAACCTGCAAATTTTGAATCCGTCCTATTCCCCAAATACGGATGGGTTAAATCCGGAATCCTGTAAGCAGGTAGAGATTGCAGGCGTATACTTTTCCGTGGGTGACGACTGTATTGCGGTAAAATCGGGGAAGCTTGCCATGGGGAAAAAGTATAAAACACCGTCGGAGGAGATTTTGGTACGGCATTGTCATATGCAGGATGGTCATGGTGCGGTGACGATAGGCAGCGAATGTGCCGGAGGCGTAAAAAAGCTTTTGGTGCAGGATTGTGTGTTTTGTAATACGGACCGGGGACTTCGGATTAAAACCAGACGAGGCAGAGGTATGCAGGCAGTGGTGGACGAGGTCTGCTTTGAGCGAATCCGGATGGACGGTGTGCTGACACCGGTCGTCATCAATGCGTTTTATTTTTGCGATGCAGACGGACACAGTGACTATGTGCAGACGAAGACGGCACTTCCGGTGGATGAACGGACGCCGTATCTGGGGCGGTTTGTGTTCCGTGACATTACGGCAATGAATTGTCATATTGCGGCGGCGTATTTGTATGGTCTGCCGGAAAAGGAGATTGAAAGCGTGCGGTTTGAGCGTTTCAGGGTAAGCTTTGCCCCAAAAGCAAAGGCAGGAATTCCTGCCATGCATGATGGCTGCCCGGAGCTTTTAAAGGCTGGAATTATAGCAAAAAATGTAGCAGCGTTGGTGTTAGATGAGGTAGAAATTGAGGGAAATTAAGATAAGAGTGGGTGACCTTTATTTATTTGGCAGGTATTTATTTGAAATAGTGAAGTATGGCTATGTAAATTTCACTATGCGGATTTTACGAAAAAGTGCTTTCCTTTTTCTACATATTGTGGTATCATATATATTT
>CAYVQA010000162.1:0-1787 GCA_964453965.1 uncultured Staphylococcaceae bacterium | reverse complement strand
CTTTAGATGAAATTTTAAATAATGGCCGTGATAAAGCAAATTATGTTGCGAATAAAATGATTAGAAAAGTTTATCATAAAATGGGACTAGGACGGTATTAAGATATGAAATATACAATTATTGGTATAGCAGGAGGAACTGCTTCTGGTAAAACAACTGTTGCGAAAATATTACATGAAAGAACACTTCCAATCGGTAGTGTCGCAATGCTAAGAATGGATGACTATTATAAAGATAATACGAAACTTTCTTTAGAAGAAAGACGACAAATTAACTTTGACCATCCTGATGCTTATGATATTGATCTTTTAATGGAACATTTAAAAGAATTAAAAAAAGGCCATTCAATTGAAAAGCCAATTTATGATTTTGTTGTTTCAAACAGAATGCAAGAAACTGAAACAATAAATCCCGGAAATGTAATTATCGTCGAAGGAATTTTACTTTTTGCGATACCAAAATTAAGAAACTTATTTGACATTAAAATATATGTTGAAACACCCGATGATATAAGATTCATCAGAAGACTTAAAAGAGATATTGAAAAAAGAGGTCGTAGTATCGAATCTGTTGTTAATCAATATTTAAACACTGTTAGACCAATGCATGAAACATTTGTTGAACCATCAAAAAAATATGCGGACTTGATTATTCCAGAAGGTGGGCATAATGAAGTCGCAATGGATGTTATTTTAACAAAAGTAAATCAATTAATGAATGAAAAATAAAAAGTATATGCTTATAGTTAAACCAAAAGTTTTCTATAGGCATATACCTTTTTTATTTTATTATTTCCCAGTATCCATTTTTTAAAGCATTACAATGTCAAAATTTATATTTTATACATTATTTATTTCTAATTCAAGTTTTGCGATGCCCTCCATAATATCATCAAACGATGGTTTATCACCGAATAGCATATTTTGCATATGTTCGTAATCATCACGAAGTTTATTGATATTATACTCTGACGGCATCAAACGCATCGTACCACGTTTTGCAAGGTCATATCTTGCCCATGGGCAGTGATAGAATTTATCCTTAAACTCTACGACACGAGTCAACAGGTCATTATCTGCTAATGCATTATCCTTGACCTCAGTTTGCATAATACGATAAAGGTCATAATAATGTCTTGAATATCTTGGTGGAAATGAACTATCCGCAGCACGAAAGGCTTCTCTATGTAATATTGTGACTTTCTCCCAAAATGTTCGTTCAGGAAGCACAGTTAAAATTTCAGTCGTTGGCTGGCTAAATAATCTCCCATATTCTTGTGCAGCATACGTTGTAATGCTTACAGACTTTACAGGAGTCCATGCAGCAAGTGCACCGATTTCAAGTCGAATCTCTTGAAGAATTGATATATCCAAAAAGCTATTCGGATATACAATTTTTACGGTTTGTGGATCATCGTAATCAATAAAGCATTTTACGGTATCACTAAGTTCTACAGCGAGATCGCTAAAAATAATGGTTAAAAATGTATCTTGCAAGAATTTCTCAACTTTTGCATTAGCTTCCTTATTAAAGATATCCTGCTTTGTATTACTGCGTCTTTCCCACGGCTCGTTGATGCCATAACCAAGAACACGCCAATCGAGAATCAAGTCAATATCCTCAGAAAAGCGTTCAATCAATCCATATGCTTTTGAAAGGCTTGTACCACCTTTGAAAGCAATATTGTCCTTCCAAGCAGAACGGTGAAACAAATAGTCAAGTATATAACAGACCCAAAAGTCTTTTTCAATGATAGCATCTGTCATTCCCATCTTGGCAGCTGTGTT
>CAYVQA010000161.1:0-1822 GCA_964453965.1 uncultured Staphylococcaceae bacterium | reverse complement strand
CATCTAATGTATCATTTTGTTTAGTATAAATGCATGAATAATATTTTGCATATTTAACTATATCTTTTAGGATTTCTTCAGCATTTTTTTCATTTAATTCATCAGAATACCAATCTTTAAAATCCGTATAAACTGATTTTATATTTGATAACGATTGTGTTTTGCAAGCTAAAAACATTCTGAAAAACAATTCTAATTTATTTGAATCATTACCAATGTGTTCTTCTAATTTTTTCCAATAATTTTTATAATATTCTTCCTGTGTTGTGCTATCAATATCCATTAAGATGAAATTTCTAATCAAATCTGAGGCAACTAGTTTAGCACCAGTTGAATTAATACTTTCAAATATTTTTTGAGGACTATCAGACTTAACAACTGGAACACAGACAACATAAAGTTTATCTAGAGATAATAAAATATCGTCAAAACTATAATTTTCTAATAAAACTAAAAGCTTATTTTTTATCCAAATATAATTTTTATAAACATTTGATGATTTTTCTTTTATACTATCTATTTCATCATTAACAATTTGTTGATATACTGTATCATCTGTAATCAATGGTTTTAATTTATATTTCAAATTATCAGAAAAATAGGGATTAATTAAATACAATTGTTCTAATTGCATCGCTTCCATTTCTAATTTTTGCACTTTCATCAAATGTTTAATTGCATATAAAATCAAAAAAGTAGTTGTTAATCTTTGTTGACCATCAATAATTGAAAATTCACGACCAAAGGCATTAATTGAAGTATCTAAGTATATTAAAATTCCCATAAAATGTTTTGTGTATTTTCCTTTTAAAACATTTTCCAAATCATCAAAATATTGTTTAACTTCTTTATTTGCAGTCCATGTATAATTCCTTTGATAAACTGGGATTACAAATTGACTACCTGAACTATTTCTCAAGAAGGTTAAAAGACCTGTTTTAATAGGTATCTGTTGTTCGTTCATATTATGCCTCCTAATTATGCCCTATAATCTCTTATATTATTTTTATAATTAATTTCATTTACAAATGTAGCAATATCAAGCGTTATTATGTCAATTCCTGATTGAAATTTTGCAAATGCTGAATATTGAATTGCATCAGGATGAATATTAGGTGCTAAAAATACACTAAATGCTGTTTGATCATGTAGCCTAATTTCTTTCAAATGTCTTTCAATTGGTATCATCTCGTTTGCAACTTGTTGTCTACCTCGCATTAATGTAACCTCAAATAAAACGTTACCTAAACTATCACTACAGACAATATCAGAGCCATTACCAGGAGCAAATGAAGTAGGCATTCCTTCGTCATCACATGAATAATTTGGCTTGATAATTATATTTGTAAATTTCTTTTGCAAAGTCAAAGCAGTTAAAAACTCAAGTCTTAAAGGTTCGTTAATAAACTTTAATATTTGATGTTTGGATTGTAAATGATTATCCGACAAAATTATTAATTCTTTTTTTAAGGTATCTATATCAAACAAATTTACCCATTTTAAAAATTGTTCTCTCGATAATTTTTCATCAACTGACATTGTTTTGTTCAAACTAACCAATGATAAATCAATGGTTTTTACATAATCATAATACTCACGTTCACTAGAAAATTCCTTAATATCAGAATAGTTAGCCAAAACATAATTTACTTTATCTATTTCTTGATTATTAATGTCAATAAATCTTCCTCCACCACGAATTGAAATTAAACCAGTCATTCTCATTTTTCTAATAAATTCATCTGGCATTTCATGGCAAATATTACTTATTTTAAATCTTTTTTCATCTTCTTCATTTAGTTCCAAAATATTTTTACAAATA
>CAYVQA010000160.1:0-1827 GCA_964453965.1 uncultured Staphylococcaceae bacterium | reverse complement strand
GAGCAGTACATACAGAATTTGTTGCAAACCGACACGGCGCACACGCGCCGCCCCAATGTCAATACCTTCGTGCGCAATCTGACGCAAAGCTTGGCCAAAATGCAGCAAGAGGGCGTCGACGTTGTCTCCGAGCGCCGCGAAACGGATAAAGAAATCACTTTGACCGTCACATTTATAAAATGACCGTTTCCCCACACGGAAATGCGAAATGAGGAACGAGGCGCGTCAGGGATGCCGCGCCCTCTTGCCCCCCGCATTTATGAGGGGGGTGTCACGGCGTATGCCGTGACGGGGGGAGCATTTCCCGGGGCGTCGTAGGCGCCGCCCCCTACCGGGTATTCGGCTACATTCCGCGTTTGTAGGGGGCGATGCCCTCGGCGTCCCGTCCCCCCCCGCCTTGTAGGGCGAAGGCCACGCCTCCGCCGCCGATGTTCGACATTTGAGCGGTTCGACGAACGGTAAAACGTACAAATTTGTCATCCCGACCAAGGCGTAGCCGCGTGGAGGAATCCGTCCCCCAAAGCCTTCCCCGGGGGAAGGTGGCACCGCCGCAAGGCGGTGACGGATGATGGTCGGAAAATGCAAAATGCGAAATAAGGAACGAGGCGCGTCAGGGATGCCGCGCCCTACCCCCACGTGTCATTCTGAGCGAGCGATAGCGAGTCGAAGAATCCGTTCTCTTTCCACGCCCTACAGGGAATGCGCGTTTTTGCGGTAGTGGCGTGTGATATACGCCGCTCCGATAAAAAATCGCCGGACGGAATTTCCGCCCGGCGATTTTTTGAGAATTTACAGCATGCCGCCGAACGCAATGACGGCAACGGCAAGGCCAAGCCCGATAAACGCCAATGCGCTCAATATTCTTCCGAGCTTAATATCTCCTTTTGCCTTTTCGATCAACGCAAGCTCTTGCGGATTCTGCGTGGCAAAGGTCGGTTCCCCGATCTGAGAAATCTTTACCGTAGCGATGATGGCGAAAATAACACCGATGCCGAACATCAATACGGCGCTGACAATCCCGAGCACTTTCACGGTCTTTGCCGAGTCGGCATAAGCGCGAATGGCGGGATACTCCTCGGTGTTACCGGGTGCTTGGGATGCGAATCGGGCGGTGGCGCAGCCACAATGCGGACAGATGACCGCCTGATCCATAATTTCTTTTCCGCAGGAAGAACAATAACTCATAATTATTACCTCTCGTTATATTTGTTGTTTTAACTTTTTTCTTGTCACATGATCCCAAATAGAAACGCCTAATACTGCGCAAACAGCCGCTAAAACCAAGTAGAAGACTGTATCAACATCCCATCTGTCGTGGTACTTGTCTGAATAAGCCAAATAAAAATCGCTGTCATAATTGCAGTAAATTGAAATCCATGAAGCAGCAATAGCTATGCCCTCTGCAATAGCAATGTACAAAGAAGAGTTTTCGTTTCCGATGGGTTTGCCGTTCGATTCACGCCAACAAGACACCACACCAAACACGGAGATTGCCAATAACGCAATAATTAAAACACCATTTAACCCATCCATTTTACCAACTGCACCCAACATAGAAACCTTTGAATTCTCCACAATACGTCCGGCCCAGCCCCCATCAAACTGTCCAGTAACTAATGTCGTTTCAATTTGGATTGCACCCGGGATGAGCATGCAAAGGATGATTCCTATGTATAGGATCAGTTTAATTACGCTCGGTTTTTTCATTCTAACTACCTCTCTTTTATAATATTTTTATGTAGTATAAACTGCACTACAAAATTATAACATACCAAAACCGAAATTGTCAAGTTACAATAAAGGTACTTCTTTTCATGACGAGGTGGA
>CAYVQA010000159.1:0-1838 GCA_964453965.1 uncultured Staphylococcaceae bacterium | reverse complement strand
ATTGTGGTCGTGAGTTTCCTGCGGACGGGAAATATCAACATTGATCGTTACATCAATGTAGTTTTCCAAAACAAAGGTGATTATGATCTTAACCATCGGCAGATGTGCAAAGGAGAAACTTCCGTCTGCCTTGGAGGTCACGGTAAAGGGAATCTCCAAGCCGTCAATGTCGATAACCGCTTTGCAGGTAACATTTCCAAGCGTAGCATTGTTGGTATCGTCTTCATCGTTGTCAGACTCAAAAACATTTCCTTCGTAATTGGTTGTGGGATAAAGCAAATCGCCGATTTGCAGATATAGATCGCCTTCAACGTAGATATAGACGTAAACAACGATATTATTGACCACATAGTAGGCCTTATTGCCGCAATCTACAAAATCAGAGTCACTCATCAAAATACCGTTTTCATTAAAGCGATGTCCATCGATCTCTGTATCGGTCTTCATGATGCCGTCGGTGCCGAAGTAGTAGATATTGCTGTTGATGACGTAATAATTGTAAACAACAACCTGTGCTACAATATAATAAGTGCAACCTTCGGAAAGTGTAACAAACTCGCAATCGCCGCAAATGCGTCCTTTGCGATCAAATTCATGACCGTCAAATACCACGTTTTTCTTGGCGCCGTTGTTGCCTTCAAAATAGTAAATGTAACTTTCCAAAATGTGATATCCGGTCATGACAACAGAGTTTTTGATATAAAGTGTAAGATTTCCGGAGAAGAGCAGGTAGGTTTCTGCTTCCGTAATTTCTTTGCTGTCCGGATGAAGCATATCATGGAAACCGTCAGAAAGGACGGAGTCGATCGTATGGATCTTGCTATGCGGCTCATTTGCAAGATTATCGGTCTTGTAATTTGCGTTTTGCTGTGCTGCTGCTCCGCGATCCAACAAGTCGGTCAAGGTGTTGTCCAATGTCTCGTCAACGTTTTCGTCCTCTCTCATGTTGTACGCATAATTCAAGATGCTGTATTTGTCAACATCACCGTAGGTGTACGTGCCGTCCTCTTCGGTATAAGCGCGCGCGTACAGGACATCTGTCATTTGCTTATCCGAAAATGCGGTGTATTGGAAAATGCTGCAAAGCTCGCCGTTGACCGTATCTTTGTATACAGCGGTTGCTTCGCACGCCTGCGTTCCATACACATAATCTTCCTGTGCCTCCGTCCAGAACAGCATCTTCACGTTGCCGTCTACAGTCGGAACTGCATATTTTACGTAAGTATTTTCTTTGAGTGCCAAGGTATGTGCAATGATGTTCAATGGGTTGGTCTCTTCTTCCTGCGCCGGAACGGGAATGGGTTGCGCAGCGGAAGGCTCTTCGCCGCTTGCTACTGCGCTGCCTTCGGCGGACCCACCTGCCGGAAGTGCATATGCAGATACGCCTGCAAAACCAAACAGCATGGTCAATACGAGAAGTAAGCAAACAAGTTTGTAAGAACGTCTGATCATAATCTTTCCCTCGCTTTCTTAACCCATGGTATCCCACGGCAGATCGTCCGCGGAATCAACGGGAGTTGCAGTGGTTTCTTCACCGGTTGTGGTGTGATGATTGGAAGCGGTTAAAATATCAACTCCATCAATCATTACAATTTCGAATTCAATTTTCGAATAATGTTTTTTCTTCATGGCATTACCTCCAAAAGTTATTTTTTGAGGATCAAAATCCTACAATGTTTGTATTATACTCTTTTTTTCTCCTGTTGTCAATACTTTATCCAAAATTTTTTAATTTTTGTGTTTAATATCTATTCAGAATGCTTTATTGAATTTAATATCTATTCACATCGCTTTATTGAATTAAAACGTCAAGGAGGGCCATGCCGGACTCAAGAGCC
>CAYVQA010000158.1:0-1838 GCA_964453965.1 uncultured Staphylococcaceae bacterium | reverse complement strand
TCAAAAACCTTTTGTATTATACTACTTTTTTAAATATATGTCAATAGTATTTTTAATTTTTTTGTGTTATTTTTTTATGCTATTTTATATAATTATATTTATATATTAAAGCTTCCAATTAAGAACTCACAAATAGTTACAATAAAATTTTAAATCTGATTTTATTAAATTTTTTTTGTTATTTTGCGTTCAAAAAAGCATATATTACATTCCCGAAACATTTTAAACAAATTTCTTGTTTATTTTTGTTTTTTTGTGTATAATATATTTATGGAGGAAAATAAAATGAAATTACTTTGTATAAAAGCATTTGGCTTTAAAAATTTAGAAAATAATTGCACGCTTGATTTTATTGCTAAATCAAAAAAAACACTTGAAGATAAGGAATATGAACTCCAAGAAATTGCTGACGAATTATACGTTTATAATACGCTTGCATTTATTGGAAAAAATGCATCAGGTAAAACATCTCTTCTTGATTTGCTTGATTGTTCATATTCAATTCTTGGAGAGTTTACATTAGAAAACAAAAACTATTCTTATGATGGCATTCATTTAGTATTATTTTTCTATCATGAAGATAAAATATACAAATATTCTACTGACATATCTTCATCAACAACTCTTAGTAATAAAGCAATTTTTTTAAATCAACAAATTTATGAAAAAAAATACTATAAATCAAAGCTTAAAACAATTTTTCAAGATGAAGATTTTAAACCTGTTAATAATATTAGTATTTTGCCTGAAGATATATCCATTGTTTTTTTTGTTTTAAAAAACAAAAAGAAAGCCGCTATTTATTTTAACTCTGATGGTGAAAATGCAAATACTTATCGACTAGTTTTTAATACAATTAATAGATACAAATTATCTTCTTCTATTATTGGAAAAATTCTTCACTTATTTGACGAAAATATTTTAGAACTTTCTATGCTTGACGACCATAATTATGAACTTACTTTATCCGAAGGAAAAAAAATTCTTTCAGATGCTGAGCTAATATATTTTTTATCAAGCGGAACAACAAAAGGTTTATTACTTTATGTTACAATTATTGCTTCCTTAAAATATGGATTTGATATTATAATAGACGAAATAGAAAATCATTTTCACAAAACACTTGTTGAAAATATTATTAATTTATATAAAGATAAATTTATAAACAAATTTAATTCAACACTGTATTTTTCAACCCATTATTGTGAACTATTAGATCTTTTTAATCGTCAAGATAACATATGGATATGTCAAGGAGCTAAAAAAATCACTGCAAAAAATATGTATGAGAATTTTGATATTCGTTCCGAATTATCAAAAAGCAAACAATTTTATAATGACGTTTTTAAAACCTCTGTTAATTATGAAGATCTTATGAATATCAAAAAGGAGTTTTTAAAATGAAAATTTTAATAATGTGTGAAGGTCCAAATGAATTAAAGGTTATAAACATGTTACTTAATATAGATCTTCTAATTTATGCGATTACTGAGTATCGTCGCACACATACGAAACACAATTCAAACGAGGAACATCTTTTTGATCTTCTCAAATAAAAATATTTTGGTGTTAATATTCTTTATATTAGCACCAATTTTTATATATTGCATCAGCATTAATAAATACCTAAATTATATTATTTTAAAACATTTATACCATTTTTGTAGTTTTATTATTTTACTTTTCGATTCAATAATTTTTATCAATTTCATTTTTGAAATCGTCAAATTTGCGCATCATTCCCAAGCTTTCTTGTTCTTCAGCATTTCTTAATTTATTCGTTAAAAATTTCTCATACTTTTGTTCTTCATCGTCTTTAACAATTGTAGTAATTTCAA
>CAYVQA010000157.1:0-1879 GCA_964453965.1 uncultured Staphylococcaceae bacterium | reverse complement strand
TAATAAATCAAGTAATAGTAATTACTCTTTTTTCTCATTTTTAAATATTAATTAAATAGGAGTTTTTAAAACTCTTATTTTTTTAAAAATCAAGAAAGAAGGAAAAATATGAATCAAGAAAAAATTCAAAATACTTTAGATCCAAAATATAAACCTAAAACATCAAAATTAATATTATTAAGTTTTCAACATGTCTTTGCGATGTTTAGTGCAACTGTTTTAGTTCCGATGTTAACAGGTTTGCCAATTTCAGTAGCATTATTTGCATCAGGTCTAGGAACATTAATATATATACTTTGCACAAAAGCACGTGTACCAATTTATTTAGGTTCAAGCTTTGCTTATATTGAATATATCTTAGCTGTTGCTGTTTATGCGCAAATTGATGGCGGCGATAAAACAATTGTATCATACGGACCTGCATTAACAGGAATTGTTGTAGTAGGAATAATTTATGTAATTGTTGCTTTAGCAATAAAAGTTTTTGGGACAAAATGGCTAAATAAACTATTACCTCCAATTGTAATAGGACCAATGATTATGGTTATTGGCCTTGGATTATCGAGTAGTGCGATTAATAACACTGGCTTAATTTTAAATGGTGATTGGCGGTCTGTTGTTGTAACTTTTGCAACGCTTTTAATTGTAGCTTTCACGTCAATTTTATCAAAAGGATTTTTTAAAGTAATTCCTTTCTTAGTAGGTATTATTGGAGGATATATATTAGCAGTAATTTTAAATTTTATTCCAAATGGAACTCATACATTAATTGATTTTGAACCATTAAAAGAAGTAATATTAAATCCATCAAAATGGTTTGCAATTCCTAAATTTACAATTATAGGATGGAAAGATCAAGAGTTATTTGCGGGTATATCAATGTATAAAGTAAATTTTAGTGCGATTTTGACAGTAATTCCCCTTGCATTTGCGACAATATGTGAACATATTGGGGACCATGAAGTGTTAGGAAAAATAACAGAAAAAGATTACATTGAAAATCCTGGACTTTCACGCACACTTATGGGTGACGGAATTGCAACGGCAGTAGCAGGAATGATTGGAGGACCAGCAAATACATCATATGGTGAAAACACATCAGTTGTAGGAATGACAAAAATTGGCTCAGTTTGGGTTACAGGCTTAGCCGCAATAATTGCAATTGCACTTTCATTTTGCAACATATTTACAACGTTAATTGCAACAATACCAACAGCAGTTATGGGCGGAGTTTGTTTAATTTTGTATGGATTCATTGCTTCAAATGGATTAAAAACAATCGTTGATGCAAAATTAAATTTAAATTCGACAAGAAATTTAATTATCATTTCGGTAATGCTTGTTATAGGAATAGGCGGTGCCGCAATCTATAATGCAAATGGAATGAAGATCTTTACAAGCGTTGCTTTATCCGCAATCATTGGCGTATTGCTAAACATAATTTTACCAAAAGAAAAAGAAGAAAATAACTAAGAATTTTAAATTAAAAATATAATGTTAATAAAATAATTTAAGAGTCGCATTTTGTGACTCTTTTTTGGCTAATGAAATGATTTATTAATTTAAAATTATAGTATTATTAAAGTTTTGCTGCAAAAAAATTATAAAAAATATATTTAATTAATGAATTTGGCAAAGTAAATTATGATTATATTTATTACATTAATTTGTCTTGACGAAGCACAATAGGTTCCTCAAATATTAAATGGTTTAAAGTCTTTTCCTATTGGTTATGTTGAAAAGTTTCATATATATCAATATTTATAAAAAATAAAGAATGATTTGAAAAAGGTTTAATTTTTTAAATATCAATTTTTCGTATAAAAAGTAATAATATTTTACTATTTTGTAAAATAATTGAAAAAAACTATATATTGGC
>CAYVQA010000156.1:0-1881 GCA_964453965.1 uncultured Staphylococcaceae bacterium | reverse complement strand
CGCCTCTTTTACCTTCCATTAGTTTCATAATTAAGCTCCTTATAACTAACCAATGCCTATATTTTACTATTAAAATAATACGAATGCAAAAAATAAAAGTTATAATATTTCGCTTTAATTTCTTTTAGGTTAAACTATAAGATATATACTTTTAAAATTCTTTTTGTTCTTTTATAAAAAATTGTACTTGCTTGCTTAATTTATTACCAGTAGAATTTGTTATAAAAATATCCCCATTTTTAAGTGCAACCATTGAACTACCATGTATAAAATATTTTGATATTGGACCAAGTATATTATCATTTGTTTCTAAATTTAATATTTCAGATTGTTTCATAGGATTTTTAGAATTTAAAGTTGGTATAAAAGATAAATTCATACCACATCTTCCACCAGTAATTAATAATTTATTTTTGTCAAACATCTCAAAATTTAAACTATTTTCATAGGTGCATCTGTTTAAAATCAAATTTGATATTTTTTTAGATTTATTTTCGTTAATATTGTATATTTCAATAATTTTATTATTCTCTTTTGGTGTGCGGCTTCCCAATATTACAATTTCATTACTGTTTATCTTTTTTATTAAAGGATAATCTCTTGGTTCTATTTGATTAATTAAAATGAGCTTTTTTGTTATAATATCAAACTCATATATACTGTCATAAAAAAATTTATTTGGATTTTTTTTATTAGAATTAGCAAAAATTAAAACTTTATTATCTTGTATTGGAATAAATTTCCCATCTGGTATATTTACATCATTTATAATTGTAGACGTTCCTGAATCAATATCTATAATTTCAATGTTCCCATATTGATACATAAAAATTTGATTATCACTAAGCAAATATGCCGTTGTTAATCTTTTGGGCTCTTTTGTAACATTTATATATTTTGCTATAACTTTTTCTATCTGCATATTATTCAAATCCAAAATAATAATAGAGCCATATGGAACAATTTTTTTATTTGAATTTGTAATATGAGCATTTGTCAAAAGAAGTCGATTATTTTTTAATAAAATACCATCACTCCAATAAAACAAATTTGGTGGAAATATAATTTCTTTAACTGTGTTTGTTTTAATATCATATAATTCAGATGGGATTCCATTCTCACCCAATATGAAAATGTTGTTATCATCTAATCTGAATACATTGTTATATCCGTTATAATGATTATATTTTAAATTTGTACCTTCGATAAAATATCCATACTTATACTTGTTGATATTACCAAATAATATAAGACAAGATAACGCAATCACAAACAATAAAACAAAAAATATTTTTAAATTATTTAAATAAAGATGTTCACTACTATATTTTTTATAATTTTTCATAATACAAATTTTGAATCATAAAGAGGAATTTTTACCAACTTTTATAAGTGCTTTTATTATTTACACCATTTATATATTTTTTTGTTTTACAACAGCATAAGAAAAATAAGCTAATGAACAAATTAATAACAACAAAAACAAAATATTCAAATTCATTATAATTCCTTTACTTTTTGGTTAATAGTATTGCCACAATTTATGATAACACTGATAAATACTATATTGAGAATAAATCCCAATACAAACAAAATACATTTGAATATAGTCAAATCAGTCAACAACAAGCCAATACAACCACCATATATAACAACTACTATGTTAAAATAGGTATTTCTAAGAGAAATAAGGCTGTTAACTTCTAATTCTATCTTTTTTACTTTACTTTCCATACCTTAATTATAGCATAATTTAGCGGTTGGGTGCAATTTTCCACATTAAACTCTACTTTTCGCAGATTTCTTTTACTTTTTCTTCAAGTTGTTTTTTTGTTATGAATAATTGATGAAATAAATGCTGCACTAACAATAACCAAGCCT
>CAYVQA010000155.1:0-1916 GCA_964453965.1 uncultured Staphylococcaceae bacterium | reverse complement strand
TATATTTATAAACTATTAATTATAATAATTCTATAAATATATTATATAATTTACATCATAAAAATAAAATACCACAAATCATAAAAATAAAATACCACAAATCATAAAAATAAAATGCCACAAATCATAAAAATAAAATGCCACAAATCATAAAATAAAATAACACAAATTACATAGCCTGACTTAACAAACAAATTACTATTTTGCATAATTCCATTTGAAAAAAATTTTATGAATTAAAAACAACGAATTATAGATAATCAACTTAATTTAAAATTGGAGTCTTTCGGTGCAACATTAATTGTCAATTCAAAAAGTTAGGGTAAAACCACCTCTGCTAAGCAAAAAGCAAATAGTTTGATAGAGTTCCAAGACGAAAGGCAAGATACCCCAAAACTTTGCAATATACAAAAAGCACAAGACTACTAAATCTTGTGTTTTTTACATACTTAAGCAAATTTCAAAAAATTGCAATATAATTTATTATTTTAATAATTCTTGTATCCTTATTTGAATAAATTTTTCAATCAACTTTAATCTTTTATCAGACAAATTGTATCTACAATGTTTTTTAAATTTAAAATTAATCAATTTTTTAATTTTTTCAACTTGATTTTTAGTCATATAAAATTTTGCTGTTTCCACAAAATCAGAATACATTATACCTGTTCTAGTATTAGCATATTCTATTAATGCATCAATGGAAGTAAACTCATCATTATCCATTGCATATACAAACAATGATGAACCATGGTCAAATAATGGAGCAAATGATTTAGGCTGATTTGTTTTATTATCAATAATTACACCAAAGTTACCATAATGTCTATCAGTATTTAATATTATTGCATCAAACACTATCATATCTAAAAACTCTTGGTAATAATTATCGCCTAATTCTTTTACATACTCCATCACTGATTGTAAACCGCCTTTTTCAACTAAATATCCAATTGGCATATATGAATGATCAATATCAGTAAAAATTTCACATGTTGAACAAAGCTTATCTTTCCATTTTTTTATATCATAGTTCACATGCTTTATCCCCATTACTTCCGCAATTTGCGATGCATAAAACTCTGAATATGGTTCTTTGCCAGAATTAATAAATCCATTTGTTCCAGCTTTGAAAAGATATATATTGCCATCAATTCTGCGCCAACACTTTGCTAACATCCCATTTGTGGTTAATTCAGGTGAAGACATAAATGCACTTTTTATACTTGATCCATATCCTGTAAATGCTATAAGAGAAAGAATATTATTAAATCTATTTTCATACAAATTACATTCTTTAAAACTTTTAGAAAATGTGTCTTCCACAATCCAATAAGAATCATTTAAAGATAAGCCTTTACATATATCAATAATACCTTTGGTATTATTATGATTAAGTCCAATCTTACTTAAAAATTTATCCACATATTCTCTATTCTTAGGTACACTTCTATTTTTTAACCATTTAGCCATTCCTTCATTACTAGGATGCAAATTTAAAGGTAATAGATGTTTAATATTTTCAACAGCTCTAAAATTTTCAACTCTAAAGCCTTGAATATCATAATAAATATCAAAATAAGCTAAATTGTAATCATATTGTTTTAATATGTATGACATCCAATTACCTCCTTATTTTATTTATATTAATAGTTAGCTATCTTATAATTATAACTAACGTAATTTACTATGTGTTTGCATTACTATTTTGATACATTTTTGTACACTTTTGAATTTTTTCGTACACCTTGCAAAAAATGCGTACACATATATATTGTAATGTGTCAAATTAATTCTAGAAACTATTTTTTCGTGGATTTTATTAAAAACGCACTATGAAAGTTCATATCTAATTTTTCCACATAAAAATGCAATATCTTTTTATAATTTTTTGTAGATGTGCTTAATGTGATGTA
>CAYVQA010000154.1:0-1918 GCA_964453965.1 uncultured Staphylococcaceae bacterium | reverse complement strand
CTTTTTGCACAATAAATAGATTAGAAAACGGCAAAAATAAGCCAAACTTTATCACAGAAAAGAAACTAGAAAAATTATGTTTAGAGAATTCAATACTATTAGGAGAAAAAAATGATTAGTAATCAATTAAATTTCTTTGTTGAATTTGCAGATAAAATAAATTGCTATACTAATTTAAAGAATTCATTAAATGTATCTATGGATGAAACTTTTAAATATTTTAATAAATTAAATGAAGATAATTCCCATAAAATATCTAATGATGACATATGTACCCCTATGGAATGTGTAAAAACAATGATTGATTATATTCCGCAAGAATTTTGGAATAGAAAAAATATAAAAATTCTTGACCCTTGTTGTGGGAATGGAAACTTCGGTGCATATTGTCAATATAAAACCGATATAAATAATATTTGGTTTAATGAATTAAATCCAGTAAGATATTCAAATTGCAAGGCAATATTAAATCCTATTCATTTAAATAATGAAGATGCTTTTAAAATGACAAACGATTTTTCTGGGAAATGGGATTTAATTGTTGCGAATCCTCCTTATTCTGGTGGCGGAAACAAAAATAGAAGTCTTTCTAATGAATTTATCGAACTTGCAATCAATTTATTGAATGATAATGGTTATTTGTGTTTTATAACCCCAAACAATTGGATGACTTATAACAACGACAACACCACATTAAAAGCGTTGTTAAATCAAGGCTCTTTTGTTGTTATTGATAATGATGCCAAAAAGTTTTTCCCTAATGTTGGTTCATCTTTTACAATTATAGTATGGCAAAAAAATGTTTTTACTAATAAAACAAAAGTAATAAATAACTTCTTAATAAAAGATGTACAAGACAACTTAACAATACCAAGAAATTTAAAATTTATACCTTTATATATTTCTCAACCTATATTAAATATTTTAGACAAAATTATTCAACCAAATGAAAATATGTTTAGATATCGTTGCGATTTGCACAATTTTACAAAAAATAATTTACTAAGCGATAAAAAAGATGATTATTTTCAATATGAAACTATTCATACTCCAAGAAAAACTCGTTATGCTTGTGTCAAACAAGACATCTATGACAAATGGATTATAATCATTCCGCTTTCAACCTATTATATCCCTTATATTTTACATAATGTTAATACCACTCAATCAGTTGGATATTTTGCATTTGATGAAAAAAAACAAGCTGAAAAATATTTACAAAACATTTCCCAAACTTGTTTTAAGGTTATAATACATCTTACTAGATATGGCAATTTTAATAATATAAAAGTTTTGAAGCATTTAAAATTCGATAACATACCTACATTTACAGAAATTGAATTAGAAGAATTAAACAAACTTGCCAATTTGATTAAATACTAATTTTGTTTATTACCTATTGGTTTAAATCCATACTGATCATAAAATGCAGTAATCAATTTTAACTCAATTTCTTTGGAAATTCTATTATGATAAGTCCAGCCCATAAATTCCCCCATCTGTTCGTGGTGCATATAAAACATAGATGTAAACCGGCAAATTGATTGCTAAAACAGATTGCAATATGTACCAGTTTGTGGCAGAATTGGTTGCGTTTGCTTTTTCCCTGTAAGCATTTTTACCACAATGATATGATTGAACTCTTTTTTGCATAGTTGTAATGCTTTTTCCTATCTTTAACAATTTCCCATTTACAACAAGTGCATAAATTAAGTCTTCTTTTGTTTTGTACCTTGCATCTTTTATATCCATGTCCCATTTTTCAGAATTATTATTGGGGTTACCTATTGCAATTAGGTCAAAGTCATTTGCTTTTAAGCACTGTCCATTAGGAGTCTTTATATTGAAATCTTTCCAATTTAATTCATTATCTAATTGGCTTTTGTGCGTTAAATGTGTTACCGAGATTGTTTCTCTT
>CAYVQA010000153.1:0-1918 GCA_964453965.1 uncultured Staphylococcaceae bacterium | reverse complement strand
CTTAAACACTTAAAACCGATGGACTATGGGCTTTTGTTCCATAGTCCTTTTCGTGGTGTTACTGGCATGTTAATAATATAATTGATGAAAGTTCTATCATGGGTATTTGTTGCTAGATAAAAAATCATCAGATTTACTATTTTAACTTTTTTGTGTACACAATCTTGTGTACAAGAACATATTTTATAGTTCTAATTGTCAAAACCTATTGACAAAATATATAACAATCAGTATAATATTAAGTGTAACAAATGTTATAGGTGGTATTTATGCGAGAACTCGTTAAACAAATCAGACAATATACAGGATTAAGCCAAACTGAAATGGCTAAAAAAATTGGTGTTCAGTTTGCAACAATAAACCGTTGGGAAAACGGACACTCTCAACCTACTCGTCTTGCAGGAGAAGGTCTTTTTGCATTGTGCGAAGATTTTAACGTTCCCGTTTACGATATGATTATAGAAAAGGTTAAGCGTGAAGTAACTTCTCTACAAATTGAAGATGGGCGTGTTGTTCTTTATCACGGCTCAAAAAGTGGTTTGGTTGGAGATATTGCCCCTATCAGTCGTGAAAAATGTGACTTTGGTAAAGGCTTTTATATGGGAACGACTCCCGAGCAACCACTTACCCTTATCTGCGACTTTGAAGAATCAAAATTTTATGTTGTATCTATTGACGCAAGCGAACTAGCAACAGCTGAAATTCCTGCCGATATTGATTGGGCAATGATTGTTGCTTATCATCGTGGAAAAATGGAAAAAATTAAAGGTAGTAAGTTCTACAATAAATATAGCACTATGACAAGCGGTAAAGATTTGGCTATTGGCAGTATCGCAAACGATAGAATGTTCTTTGTTATTGATAACTTCTTTTTGGAGAATATAACGGATATAGCACTTGTAAACAGTTTATCGGCATTGCAACTCGGCAGACAATACGTTGCTCTTACCGAAAAGGCTTGTAAAGCAATTAAAGTAGAAAAAGAAATTGAACTTTCTTTCTTTGAAAAGAAAGTATTACGAAAGGTAAGCGAAGGCAACCGTAAAAAAGGCATAGAATTAGCTAATGAAATTTGCAAGGCACACCGCCGTGAAGGAAAATTCTTCGACGAGATTTTGGACGACGCATTAAAAGGAGATAACTAATGGATGCTTTGGAACTGAAATTATGCGATATACAAGGTCGGCTATTTGAACTCTTTGCTAATACCGAATACGATGCCGAAAGTCTTGTAAAAGCGTTTATGAACGGCGAAATTGCAAAAAATCTTGATTCTGAATATAACCGTATGCAATGGGCGGGCGAAGAATATCTTTTAGAAGAACTTATAGCCACTTGCAAAGATAAACTTGCCACAAAGCGTGAAACTTTCTCAAAGGACGTTTTGTTTTGGATGGGTTACGTTTACCGCTATTGGCATTTTTATACGGAAGAAGAAAGCAACAAGATATATAAGCAAGCACCGTTTGAAACAATGAACGTTAATTACCTCATGTTTCACACAATGGATGTAGAAATAGCGATTGACGACTTGAAAGAAATTTTCAAACAAAAGAAATAGGTTTATAAATATGACGTGAGTTGTCATATTTAGAGTGGTAGAATAAAAGAAAATGACTTAAAAGCAAGGAAAACCAATTTAATAAAATAGATTTTGTAAAAGAATAAAAGATACAATTTCAAAATATCGACAAGATTGATAAGATTTTAGTAGATGTTTTTCCGCCTTTTATTATAAAACGGAAGACTTATATGAAGAGTTAAATAAAAAATCAGATTAAGCACCCTATATTTTAACATTTATAAGAGAAAAAAATTTATGTTTTATGCTGTGCATTATTTGTCTATATTTCTTTTTTGGGTAAAAAATATTATACAGCTATAACTAAAAAAATGAATAAGTAAAAAAGATCTATTC
>CAYVQA010000152.1:0-1965 GCA_964453965.1 uncultured Staphylococcaceae bacterium | reverse complement strand
GACAGGGCACTTATTATGCAGTTTGATTTATTACCGGTTGCCAGAAAGATGGTATTGGAGGAAATGCAAAATGCGAGATAAGAATAAAAAAGAAAAACGATTTGTTCGATATGCGGAAGGAGCACAGATGTATTCTATGGGTTTATCCAAATTCCAGGAATTGGCAAAGGATGCGAGAGCCTGTTATAAACTGAATCATATGGTGCTCGTAAATCTTGATGTTTTGGATGAGTATTTGGAGACATTTCGCATTACGGATGAGGATTTCTATAAGTAAAAGAGAATAAAAAAGAATTTATAAGAGTCTGTAAGAATCTGCTTGACTTTATGGCAGACATAAAGTATACTAAAGTCAGATGGAGGTAGAGTGATGGCAAAGATGGGCAGACCGAAGGTAGATGAACCCGCTGATAAGCGAGTGACAATACGATTTAAGGAACGGGAGTATGCTCTCTTGCTTGAGTATGCCGAACATCAAAAAATAACTATAGCGCAAGCGGTCAGGCTGGCGGTTGAAAAGGAAATTTTAACCGGACAGCAGTAATGCAGGCTCTTTTCTTTGGAAAGGAGAAAAGATGGCTTGTAGAAAAGATGGTAAAGGAAGAGTTTTAAGGAAAGGCGAACATTATCGCAAGGCGGATGGAAGATATTCGTATATCTATACAGATCCGTTGGGCAAGCAGAGAACCATATATGCCAGGTCTCTGGTTACACTCAGACAGAAAGAGGAAGAATTAGTTCGTGACCAGATGGATGGACTTGATGTATATACAGCCGGTTCGGCAGATGTAAATTTCCTGTTTGACAGGTATATTTCAACCAAGTCGGAACTCAGAAGTACTACATATGCCAATTATGTATATACATGGAACCATTTTATCAGAGATACGTTTGGTAAGAAGAAAATCAAGGATGTAAAATATTCCGATGTTTTATTCTTCTACACGGATTTGATTCAGAATCAGCATTTGCAGGTAAATACCTTAGAGAGTATCAATACAGTTTTAAGACCGGCTTTTCAGCTGGCAGTACGAGACGATATAATAAGGAAGAATCCTGTAGATGGTGCGTATGCTGAGATAAAAAAGAGGAATGGCGGTTCGAGAAAGACCAGAAGAGCACTGACGGTAGAACAGCAGCGAGCCTTTATGGAGTATGTGGCAAACAGTCCTTTTTTCTTCCACTGGTATCCGTTCTTTACATTTTTGTTGGGAACAGGGTGCAGAATAGGAGAAGCGATTGGCATCCGTTGGGATGATGTAGACATGGAGAAGAGAATTATCAATGTCAATCACAGTCTTACTTATTACTCAAGAGCAGAAGATTCCTTTAAATGCGAGTTTCGTGTATCAGCACCAAAAACGGAGGCAGGCATCAGGGAAATACCTATGATGGAGCCTGTGTATGAGGTTTTGAAATCAGAATGGGAACGACAGCAGGAAGAAGGATTCTGTGAAGAAAATGTTGATGGTATGACAAATTTTATATTTACAAACAGATTTGGAATGCCACATAATCCTGCGGCAGTCAACAGGGCAATTAAGAGAATTGTTGATGCACACAATTCGGAAGAAGAGGTTAAGGCAAAGAAGCAGAAACGGGAACCGGTTATGATACCGAGATTTTCGTGTCATATCTTCCGTCACACCTTTGCTTCAAGGTTTTGTGAGAAGGAAACAAATGTAAAGGTAATTCAAGGTGTAATGGGACATGCAGATGTTACAACGACAATGAACATTTATGCAGAGGTCAACACTGAGGTTGCCAGAGAATCGCTTGAGAATTTAGCAAAAAATATGAATGTGTTTTAGAAAAGAGTCCTCTATGGTGGAGGACAAATGTATCTGACCAAGAAAATTGGAAATGACCAATTTCTGACTAAAAAGTGCTAAGATTTTGAAAAGAATGTCAAAGAAACGCACAGAGGTCTTATCAAGAAGAAAAACATGTTTAAATGAAAATAAA
>CAYVQA010000151.1:0-1984 GCA_964453965.1 uncultured Staphylococcaceae bacterium | reverse complement strand
GATACCCCGAATATATTAAATCGTTTTTTACAATTCCCATTTTTGTTTAAGTGTTGATAGTAACTTTTCTTGTCTTTTTTTAACGACATCTAGAGTCCATTTATCTTCTTTAAGAACTTGTGTTGTTAAAGCAAATGCAGAAGTACCATTATTAGAAAAATATTTAGTTTTCTTTTTTGCAAAATCAAAATTTTGGGCTTGAGAATTTTTGCGGCGACTTAATAAAACTAAATTAGATATTTTATCTACCCATTCTCCATGTAAATCTTCGTCCCAATCTTTTTTCCATTCATAATTCATTGTCTGAGGTAATACATGCTCTATTGATACTATTGGCATATCATAAGAAGCAGAACCATCTGAAACAAAACTATCTAGACGCAGTATTAAATATTTTCGGCGAGATGATATGAGATCTGAATAAACATTACTGCTAATGACACTTATCATTTTTGTTTTTTCTTCATCTTTCAATTCTATGGAAGATAGTGGTTTACTTATCGTATCTTTACCGAGTTCTATTTCTTTTAATACATCAGCAAAACGACTAATACGTTCATTGGCACTCTGTGCTGTTAAAAATAGCACAGCAGCTAATCTTTCTAATTTATGTAAGAACCATAGTAAATATTTTGCATCCGAAGAATGCTTCATCATAAAGAAAATTGCAACAGGCTTCCATTCCGATACATCAATTTGATTGAGCCATTTGAAATAATCATTAATTTTTGTATCCAATGAAGTGTTATTTGAAGTATAATTTTGGCAAATAATAGTATCAAATTCTTTTGCCGCAGAGATGATAACATCATCTATCAAATTTTTAGCACTTTTGGAATCTTTAGGAGCCTTTCCTTTAATAACGGTATCGTGAAACTCTTTAAGAAGAGAAAAAGAGAGTTTATTTTTTGAATGAATCATTCTAATATGATAAAATAGCTCTACAAATTTTTCCCTTGATAAGTTTTGTTCCCATTCTTCCCATAATAAAGTATATGAGTTTTGTTCTGTTTTTTCTATTTTATCTATGATTTCTGCTTTCAAAATATCTGTCGGCAATAAATCTAATCCTCTACTATTCATAACAGAAAAAATTCTTGAAGCAGATTCTTGACTTGAAGTGGTTACTGTCACTAAGTAACAATTATTGAGGACATATTGTCCGAATTTCAACAAATTTTCATCATTTTTAAAATATATACCTAGTTGATTATAAAAATAAAATGCATTCTTCTGCAAATTTACATTGCTAGAGATTTTTGAATCCACAGTAGCATCCATAATCTCATTTATTTTACATTTTAAGATATATTTGTTGAAAATTTGCTTATTTTTTTCTCGAACAACAATACGAGGTTTTTCAGATAATTGTAAAGCAACATTAGCATCCTGTTTTATACAAGGTGTGAAATCCTTCTTATATTTTTCTTTTTTGAACCTACTAATAATTGCCGATATTAACAATGTAAGCGTTGTCAAACGTTGTTGACCATCGACAACATCAAATATTCTGCTTCTTTGGTTTTTAATCAAAATAATACTGCCAAGAAAATAAGCATTTTTGGCATTTGACTGGAAAGCTGAATATAAATCTTCAAATAATTTAGAACTTTCCTCATTAGTCCATGCATACGGACGCTGATAAACAGGTATTTTATATTCAAAATCTGAAGATAATATCTTCGATAATGGATATTCATTAGCAGTAATCTCTTTTGTCATATTTAAAGTCCTTTCACTTAATCTGAGTTTTATAGAGAGCGCCGTAAACAGAGTTATCGTTTGCTAACAGCTCTTCGTGAGTTCCCATTTCCACGATTTCGCCATAGTTGACGACAACGATTTTGTCAGCATTACGGACTGTTGAAAGCCTGTGAGCAATGATGAAGACGGTTCTGTCTTTCATCAAATTGTCGATAGCCTGTTGAACCACCGCTTCTGATTTATTATCAAGAGCCGATGTCGCTTCATCCAAGACGACAAT
>CAYVQA010000150.1:0-1987 GCA_964453965.1 uncultured Staphylococcaceae bacterium | reverse complement strand
TTTTCAAAGTGTGCTACAATTATTTTGGGGATGTAAATTTGAGAGTGTTGCTCTACCGTCGCCCATCATTATCATATTTAATACGGCAAGCATATAAACGCTTGAAAGAATTTCTAAACCTAAAAGTTGATTTGCTTTTATATGCGCCGACTTAATTGCTAAATTTTCGGGAGATTTTATTTTATCCTTCGCATCTATCAACATTTCGTTCATTGCCGCAACCAAAAGCCCTGCAGAACCCGTTGCAAAGTCCCAAACGTAAAAGTCCATATCTACTCTTGCAAGACGGCACAAAAAAGTCGAAACATACGACGGGGTTAAAACAACGTCGTTAAGTTGGTCTTGCGAAAACCCGAGCCACGAATACATTTCGTTAAACAATTTACCCGTAAAATCGGTCGTTAAGCCGATTTTATAATAAATACCCAAATCGTCAATTATCTTTATAAACACGCGTTTTAATTGACTTTCACCGTTTGTCGGTTTATTGATATTGTCCGTCGTTAGCGTATTTTTTAACGTTCTGACAATCAAATCTTTTTTATCTTTCGGCAATTTTTTTGCGGCAAGAAAGGCTTCTATTTTTCTTATCATAATATCGCCGTCGGTATTGTTTATTTCGTCGGACGATCTTAAATCCGCCTTCGTTAACGGGTATACGTTGTTTTCGGAATCGCCGAGCGTTGCCATAATAGAAGCAGCAACAAGATATACTCTATCTTGTTCGCTGAGTCCTTTTTCTTCTTTGAATATATCGTTATTTAATTTTACAAGGCTTGCCGTTATTTCTTCTTCTCTGCGTTCTTTTAATTTTTCGATTTCTTCTTTTGTTAAAGAAAGCTTGTTTACCGTTTCGATAAACCCGTTAAAATGATCTTTCTTTAAAAAAGATAAATCAGTATATTCCGCAACTTTTTGTCCCATACCGAAATTGCTTTTCGCAACGTAATATACGCCTATCGAAAGAATAAGTTTATTATTTTCGTCTTTATAGCCTGTTACCCCGATTGCAATAACATCGGTATAACTTGTATAATGTAAAATCGCATTTGCATAATGCACGGCACCGTTTACGGCAAAAGATTTTATATTGTTATAATCGGGCTGACCGTTTGCCGTCTTATTTGCGATATTTCCCTCGCCGTCAAGTTTAATCAACTTATCCTTATATCCTTTATATTCGATTAAAACAGGATAATATCTACCGTCTTCAGAACGCAATAAAAGTTTAGTGTCCGGTCTGTTGCCACCTTTTCCACCGCTCTTTGAATAGTAATCGCTAAGAGCTAAGTCGATTTCCGTATTCAATGATTCTTGTTCTAATTTATAATCTAATTTGTATAATTTTAATCATCCGTTTACTAAATCCGTAACGTTAGGTTCAATAGACTGTATATTTTTAGCCATTTTAATTTTCTCCTCTTGTTAATTCTACCACACTAAATACGACAAGCTTCGTCATATTTTAAAAATTTTTACTAAAAATTCAAAACTTTCTCGGGATTCATCAAAAAGTCTTGTAATGATAGCATCAATATTCCTTGTTCGTTATAACCACTCATAATCGGTTGATTGACTATAATTATCTTTCTAAACGCATCGTTTATCGAAAGCAATGACGCTTGCTCTTGCGCCATTTTTTCTTCCGAAAGAATACTATAAGCAGATTGAATATAATATCTACGATTGCCAAGATTTACAACAAAATCCACTTCAAGTTTCTTTCTTACAAATACTCCGTTTTCTTTTCCAACGTTCTCTACGACGCCTACGTCAACAGAGTATCCACGCAAACGCAATTCGTTATAGATTACGTTCTCCATAATATGCGTATATTCTTGTTGGCGGAAAGAAAGTCTTGCGTTTCTAAGTCCCAAATCCACAAAATAGTATTTTGCAGGCGTGTTTATATATTTTTTTCCTTTTATATCATACCGAACTGCCCTTTCTACCAAAAAAGCGTCTTGCAAATAATTAAGATAACTTG
>CAYVQA010000149.1:0-1991 GCA_964453965.1 uncultured Staphylococcaceae bacterium | reverse complement strand
TATAAATATCTTTGGTATTTAACTTTATTAGATGTTTTTCCCATAAAACAATACAAGTTCATCGTCTTCTACAAAACTTGTGATAAATTTTGTATAACCAAAATGCAAATAGATGGCAAGATTTCTACTTTCTTTTGCCTCACTTCCAATTGTCAAATAATCAATTCCTTTTTCTTTCGCATACCCTTCTGCCATTTTAACAAGCCTTGAAATATGCCCCTGCCCCTCATATTCTTTTCTAATTCTAAATGCATTCATATTGGCAATATTTTTTCCATTACAAAGCATGGGTCTATTTTTTACTGCCGAGCATTGTGGCGAAAATAGTATAGTTATTTGCCCAACAGGTTCATCTTCATCTAAAACAACAAAAGTTGTAGCTTCCCCATTCTTGTTATATTCAAGATATTGAGTTTTCCACCTTTTCCATTGTTCTTTTTCCTGCCCACTTTGCCTATTTATATCATAATCCCATATTTTTTCTAAATCATCAATTGTCGCAATTCTATAACTAAACATTTTCCTCTCTTAATTATAACTTTACTTTAACATGTATGCCTAAGTCAACCCCAAAGAAAATTTTCAAATAAGTATTAATTTAAATTTAATAATGTTTTTATTCTACATAAATCAAATTGACATCTATTAACAATATCGTTCTTTTGTTCTCTTAATTCTCTCATTAAGTCCATAGCAACTTTATACCCAGCATTGTATGTATCTTCGTCAATTACGCCCTCTTTCTTTGCCATTTTAAATTCAATTTCGTCATCAAGACGAATATAATATCCAGTTTCTGTAATTGCTGGACACTCCATAGTCACATCAAGATATAAATCATCATACCAAGGAATATCATTTTCGATGCCAGAACCATTATTGATATCAAAATAAAAACATAAAGGTCTATTTAACTTGTCAAAGAAAACTCGACAATTATACCTCCTATCAAGTGGCACATATTCAAGAATTGAATATCCCTTATCTAAGCCAACATATTTTTTCCCATTACTAAACGCTGTTAATGGCTTAGAAATATCTTTAACATACTTCAATGCTATATAACCATTAAACTTTTCATCTTTTTCAAGATACCATTCTTTATCTAGAACCTCTCTCATATATATTTTATCAATAAATTTTTGTCTCATAGTCCCCTCGCAATAATGTCGTTTTTGTGTATGCACCTCCAAAAGTCTTTTTTTTTGATTTCTCAATTTTGATTTTGCGATTGATTTTGACTTTTGCATACTTTTTGATTCTGTAAAATTTAAATTCTATAGTTTTTTACATATGTATAACATATGGTTGCTAACACCTTGCATGTCTTTTCGTTCACAGGTTTTAAAATGATAGTCTAAAAGCATTTCATATTTTTCATCTGAAAGTTCATCAACATAGGCTCTCATTATATTAAACAAACTGTCAGTTGCAACATCTTTCAAGTGTTTAATTGGCAAACCCTTAAACTGTTTTTTAAAATCTTCGATAAAATATGATGAGAATATTTCCTCCGGAACATCTTTGATTGCTCCGTTATCCATCAATGCATATTGCAATTTGTCAATACAATCATTGCGAACACCATATGACCAAACAATTGAACAATGAGTTAGATATGCAAACATAACAATTCCATTATTTTTGCAAATTCTAACCGCTTCTTTGATCGCCTGAATTTTATCTTTTTCATCAAAGAGATGATACATCGGGCCAAACGACAACACCAAATCAAACGAATCGTCTGCAAACTTGGTTAAATCTAGGGCATCCCCTTGTATCGGGTGGAGATTTTTAATTCCTTTGCCTTTTTGTTTTAAAACATTAAGATTCCTTTTTACCAGTTCGACTGCTGTCACATTATATCCTTGCTTCG
Source organism: uncultured Staphylococcaceae bacterium (assembly GCA_964453965.1). Lineage (GTDB taxonomy): Bacteria > Bacillota_I > Bacilli_A > ML615J-28 > CAG-313 > CAYVQA01. Next base: position 115 of record CAYVQA010000149.1, on the reverse strand, counting down.
CGAGTTCAACTGAGTATGCGCCTGTTCCCGCCCCAATTTCAATTATCTTCATTCCTTTTTTGAGATATTTAGTAATATATTTCATTGTGGTAAGATATTCCACTTTTTGATGTTT
>CAYVQA010000148.1:0-1995 GCA_964453965.1 uncultured Staphylococcaceae bacterium | reverse complement strand
AACACTTGCAGAACGAATCAAAGACTATTTAGCAATCCTTCCTTTTGCAATTCAAGAAAATCAATTTAATCTATTAGATAGCCATGATGCACCAAGATTACACAATAACAAAGAAATTCCATTTGAACATTATCGAGGCGCAATCATTTCAATGTTTTCAATCATCGGCACGCCAAACATTTATTATGGTGATGAAATGGAAATTGATGGTTTCATTGATGAAACTGAAGGATGTCGTTATCCAATGCCTTGGGGAAAAGATTATAAAAATAATCAAAATTATAAACTTTATAGTGCTCTTGCAAAATTAAAACAAACTGAAAAAGCATTAAAATATGGTGGAATGCAAATAATATCAACCGATGATAATCAATTTGTTTTCGCAAGAACAACATTAAAAGAAACAATAATTACAATCTTTAATATGCATAATAAGGAAAAAGAAGTAAAAATCAATCCCGCAATGTTCAATTTACCATTAAGAAAGATTGACGAAGATTTATTAAAAACACCATTAGAAACAAGAATTGAAGATGATAATTTAATCATCAAAACAAAACCTAATACAAGTTATATCATTAAACTATAAAATAAAAAGCATAAGAACTGTCAAAATAAGACAAATTTCTTATGCTTTTTTAAATTATAAATTATTATAAGTTACTAATATTTTTTCTAATCTTTTTAATATAATCACCAAATGACATATTATCATCAGATAAACTAAAACCAATTGCTTTACTTTTGATACTTTCAATTGTTGGTAAATAACAATTACCATATAACGATTTATAATTATTAAAAATACGATTAAAATTAGTTTCACTCAAATAAGAATTATCAATCATTTCTTTTAAATAAGCTGTATACTTGTCAAGGTATTCTTGTTTTGCACCATAACAAACAGTTTTTAAAATTAAAGGATTAACTTGATCGCCAATAACACTTTTAGTAGTATAAGGGTCAACACCAGTCATCGCATCACCATATGGATTAAAATCTTTAGTTACACCAAATGTTCGATCTAAATCATAAGGAATAAAAATAGCTTTCGAAGTACTCTTTAAGAAATATATATAACCATTATTATAATTATTTCTAAAATCATCAGGATTACCTGTAATATAACATGCGGCCATAAAACGTAAGAAATAATCAATATCAACATAATCAGCTACATCATTATCACTACTTATACCATTAATAAAATTAATTAAATCATGATGATCAGATTTTTTCTTATTTGTTTTTAAATCATAAATATAAAATTTACCATTTAATTCATCTTCAACACCAATACTATCTAAAGTATCAGTTGTAAAAGTTGCGCCTTTATTAGTCCAACCAAATTTATATAAATCGCCACCTAAATCTTTTTCATCTAAACGTTTTTCTAAAAAATTTTCATCAACTGGTTCGGCTAAATCATAAATACCTAAATTAGATAAAACACCTTTATTAGTGATTTTAACTTGCGACAAAGTAACTTTTTGACTTAAAATATCAAACTCTGAAAAAAAGTCAGACGCAAATTTCGTTTTAATATGTGTGCTATCATAATTTTTATTCCATTTAAGTTCTAAACTTTCCATCGTGCCAAAAGTACGATTTTTTCTTGCTTTTCTTTCATCTTTACTTTCCCAAACAAGTGGTTCATCGTATTCATCTTCATCATCAAATGTTTGTTTAAATGATAATTTAAAATGAATCATATTATAAATTCCATCATCGCCATAAAAAGATGACCTTGAAGTATTTCCCTTCATTCTAATTCCAACTTGTTCAATAAAATACGAATTATTATTGATACTAATCGTCAAATCACACATTCGATATATTGGTGATTTTGATCCCATAGAACTAAATTTTTCATAATCTTTTTGCATTTTTGTTAATTCATCATCACTAATATCAATAGAAATTGTAACATTGTTTTCAGGATTAAATAAATCATTATAATATTTTATATCATCCTTTTCAAAATTAATAATATTA
>CAYVQA010000147.1:0-2012 GCA_964453965.1 uncultured Staphylococcaceae bacterium | reverse complement strand
CCGATTTTAATTTATTACATTTTTTGCAAAGAGTTTGTAAATTATCAAAAGTTGTTTTACCGCCTTTCGCAATTGGAAAAATGTGGTCAACTTCTAATTCAACATTTTTTCTTCCACATTTTTGGCATCTATAATTATCTCTTTTATATATTGCAAATCGCATTCTATTTGAAACTTTTCCTCTTTCTACTTTACATATTGAATCCCATATTTCTTTGTTATTATAGTAATTATCTGTTTTGTCACTTAAATTAAATATAATACTTTCGATTTCTTCTTCATAAAATGTATTATTTTTTCTAGTTTTTATTTTTCCGTTAATATTAGTTAAATATAAAATAACATCCATTTTAAATTTTACTGTTGGATTTAAAACTAATTTATTTAATAATTTATTTTCGGTTCTTAAGAGTTTATTTGTATTTTTCAAAAGAGAATCTGTATCATATTCTCCAACTTTAATATTTTCTTTTATATCATCTAAATAAAAATCAATGTTATTTAAATTATATAACGTATTTTTTATTTCTGCTTGAACTTCTTTTTTCATATATACTAATTGATAAACTAAATAATCTCTTGGTGTAATCTCGTCATAAAAATTTTGATTATCATAGCTATTTATAAGTTCATACTTTTTTATTATTTTAAATTGATATTTACTATTTAATTCTTTAATTTTTTTAATAGAAATACTATGTGATAATACAAAATCTTTGTATTTTTTGTTATTCACATTTATTACTGCTATACTTATTACAATTGCAATTATTAATAATATAAATATTTCCATAATTCCCTCATCTTTTAAAACGTTTTCATATTATATATAATTATAACATCTTTTTTGCAAAAAATAAACATATTTGTACTAAAAAGAAGAAATTTTTGCAAATAATGACACTTTTTTGTGAAATTTATATAATAAAAAGAGTTGCGGCTGCAACCCTCTTAATTTATTATATTTTATCATTTAGTGATAAATTATTTATTTCTCGATATTTATTGCGAATTTTTTTAAATTTTTATTTGTAAAATCACAATCAGTATAATATTCATCATTTTTCTTGTTAGCAATAACTTTTAATACTTTTTGTACTTTAAATTCATTATCACTTTAATAGTCTTTAATCACATATTCAACTACTATATCATTTCTTTCAATGTAATAATTATACTATCGATTGATAGTGTTTTCGAATATTATGCATTAAAGCTTATATTTTGATAAATTTTTCATTATCAAAGTTAATTATCCGCTAAAAGCCAATCAATTAAATTAATTACTTTTATTCCTTCATATGAATCAGTTTGAATATCATCGAGACATAATATTATTTTTTCATAATTATCTTTTACTTTTTTTAGTGGTGCAAGTTCTCTTTTTTTAACATCATCACTAATCATTGACTCTGTTACTTGAATATAAATTTTTTCCTTGTAATTTGTCGCGATAAAATCAATTTCAGCGTTATCTATTTTTCCTATTGCGACATCATATCCTCTTCTAAGTAATTCAAAATAAATAATGTTTTCGATTATATGTCCCCTATCCATATCTCTAAAACCTAATAAATAATTTCTTAAGCCTACATCTACGATATAATACTTTCCTAATGTTCTTAAATATTCTTTTCCTTTAATATCAAATCGTTTAATTTCATAGAAAAAAAAGCTTTCAATTAATGCTTCTACATATGCTTGAATTGTATGTGTACTAGGTGTATTCTTTCGATTTTCTTTGTCTAAAAGTCCTTCATTTACTAATACATTTCCAACTTTCGAAAGCGAAATATTACTGCCTATATTATCTGCAAGATATAAAACTATTTTTTTTAAAAGAAATGAATCTGTAATTTGCTTTTGATTCCTTCTTCTTTCTCTTTCTAAAATATCTCTTACAACAACAGTTGAATAAACACCATCAAGTAATATCATTGTTTTATCTTGTTCTAAACCTACATCCGCAATTCCTGGCATTCCTCCAAATTTTAAATATGCATTAAATACTT
>CAYVQA010000146.1:0-2026 GCA_964453965.1 uncultured Staphylococcaceae bacterium | reverse complement strand
GTTTCATTGCTCTTCTGAATGCGATACGTTTTTCTAATTGAAGTGCTATAGATTCAGCAACTAATTGTGAATCAACATCAACTCTTGCAACTTCAACAACGTCGATTGTTACTGTTTTATTTATTAATTTAGAAACTGCTGCTTTAAGTTCATCAATTCCTTGACCACCACGGCCTACTACAATACCAGGTTTTGCTGTTACTACTGTTACAGTAACATTTTGTGCTTTTCTAGCAATTAAAATTCTAGAAATGCCTGCTGCATATAGTTTCTTTTTAACGAACTTTCTGATTTTAGCATCTTCAGCAACAAATTCTGGGTAATCTTTTTTAGCAAACCAAGTGCTAAACCAAGGTTGAATTATACCTACTCTAAATCCGGTTGGATGTGTCTTTTGTCCCATATCTATTACCTTCTACTTTGCTTCTTTTGTTACTTTAACAGTTAAATGAGATGTGCGTTTTACTCTTGCATACATTCTGCCTTGAGCTCTTGCTTTACCTCTTTTAAGTGTTCTACTTTCGTCAGCATATATTTCAGAAACTTTTAAAGATTCAGCTGTTGCGCCAAATTTTTCTGTTGCGTTAGCCACTGCCGCTGTGATATTTTTTTCAACTACACGAGCTGCAAAATATGGCATAAATTTCAACATGCTTAAAGCATCTGCTGCTGATTTGCCTCTTACAAGATTGATTACTCTGCGTAATTTTCTTGCTGGCATTGTTATATCTGTTTGTCTTGCCTTAGCTTCCATGTTCTATTTCCTTTTCGCTGTTTTATCTTGCCCTGCGTGGCCTCTGTACATTCTTGTAGGTGCAAATTCACCTAATCTGTGTCCAACCATTGGTTCTGAGATATAAACAGGTACGTGAGTTTTACCGTTATATACTGCGATTGTGTGTCCAACCATGTCTGGATTTTCAGGAGTAATCATAGACGCTCTAGACCAAGTCTTAATTACTCTCTTTTCTTTATTAGCATTTAATTTATCAATTTTTGCTTTTAAAGAGTCGTGTACATATACACCTTTTTTTAGTGAACGTGTCATTAATTATCTCCTTTATTAGCGTTTTCTTCTTCTAACAATTAACTTGCCAGATTGTTTTTTAGCGTTTCTTGTCTTACGACCCAATGCCGGTTTACCCCATGGAGTTTTTGGATTACCACCGGGACCGGTTTTACCTTCACCACCACCGTGTGGGTGATCACAAGGGTTCATTGTTACACCACGTACTGTTGGTCTGATACCTAAATGACGTGTACGTCCTGCTTTACCAATCTTTAGGTTCTTAAATTCAGCATTACCTAAAACACCGATTGTTGCTAAACATTCTTTTCTTACCATTCTCATTTCTGAACTTGGCATTTTGATTGTTACATAGTTACCGTCTTTTGCCATTAATTGAGCACCGGCACCTGCTGTTCTAACCATTTTTGCACCACGTCCCGGAATTAATTCGATATTGTGGATTACTGTACCTAATGGAATTAATTCTAATGGTAATGCGTTACCAACTTGAATTTCTGCTTCAGGTCCAGATACGATTGTATCGCCAACTTTTAAATCGTGTGGTGTTAAAATGTATCTTTTTTCACCGTCAGCATATACTACTAATGAAATTCTTACGTTTCTGTTTGGATCGTATTCAACTGTTTTAACTACACCAGGAATACCGAATTTTTCACGCTTGAAGTCAATTACACGGTATGCTTGTTTATGACCGCCGCCTTTATGACGACATGTAATTCTACCTGTATTGTTTCTTCCTGCAGTTTTTCTTATAGGTTTTAATAATGATTTTTCCGGAGTTGATGTTGTAACTTCAGCGAAATCACTTTTTGTCATTCCTCTTTGTCCTGGAGATGTCGGATTAATTTTTCTTATACCCATTGTTTTACACTCCTGCTAATTCTTCAATAGGATCGCCCTCAATAGTAACGATAGCTTTTTTGCTTGATTGAGTTCTGCCTACTGAGTATCCTACTCTTTTTGCGTGAGATGGCATATATACTGTTCTCACTTTTG
>CAYVQA010000145.1:0-2057 GCA_964453965.1 uncultured Staphylococcaceae bacterium | reverse complement strand
ACATTAGTTACAGAAAAAGGAACATCTTTATCAGGCGGTCAACGTCAAAGAGTATCAATTGCAAGAGCTATCATTAAAAAACCAGAAATATTAATTTTTGACGATTCAACAAGTGCCTTAGATTTGAAAACTGAAGCAAACCTTTATCAAGAAATTAATGATAATTTTAAAAATATGACAATTGTAACGATCGCTCAACGTGTCGCAAGTGTAAAAAATGCAGATAAAATCATCGTTTTAAATGATGGAGAAATCGCATCAATTGGTAGTCATGAAGAACTTATGCAAAACAGTCCAATATATATTGATATATACAATTCACAATTAAAGAAAGAAGGTGACAAATAATGGCGGCTCCAAATCCAAGACCAATGGGAAGACCAGGAAAAAGACCAAATATGTTTATTGAAAAACCAAAAGATTTATTTGGAACAATAAAAAAATTATTTGTTTACATTAATTATCACAAATTTCTTTTAATTTCTTTAATTATAATAATGCTATTATCAACATTTTGTTCACTTGCATCACCAATTATTCAAAAATATATTTTAGATGCTTTAGATATAACTTCAATCAATTTTTCATGGAAAAATGCACTAACATTAATAATTATTTTAGCGTTAATTTATATTCTAACTGCTGTGCTAAATTATTTCCAACAACGTGTATCTGCGAAATTATCACAATCAATGGTAAGGAAAATGCGTAATGATTTATTTAAAAAATTCGTTAGATTACCAATTAAATTTTTAGATACTCATTCTCATGGTGATTTAATGAGCAGGATGACAAATGATGTTGATAATATTAGTAATACAATTTCACAATCAATTGGGTCATTAATTTCTGGAATAATGATGGTATTAGGCACTCTTGTCATAATGATTTATTATAGTTGGTTATTAACGATTGTAAGTTTACTTACAGTAGGATTAACATTATTATTATCAAAAATTTTAACAAAACACATGCGTATTTATTTTACTAGCCAAACAGAAATTCTTGGCCAGCTAAATGGACATACAGAAGAAATGATTACTGGGTATAAAACAATTTGTGCATATCACAAAGAAAAAGATATCATCGATGAATTTAATGACATTAGCGATAAATATACTAAAACATCGATTATTGCGCAAATCTGGGGTGGTTCAATGGGACCAGTAATGAATTTTGTATCAAATTTTGGTTATGTTTTAACAGCTGCTGTCGGCGCATGGATTGCAATAACAAAACCAAGTTTTTTACCAATTGTAACAATTGGAACTATATCATTATTTTTAACTTGTAGTAAGCAATTTTCTAGACCAATCAATGAAATTGCAAATTTATTTGGACAATTATTAACCGCAACAGCTTGTGCTGAAAGAGTATTTGAAATATTAGATAGTGAAAATGAAATAGATGAAGGAACAAAAGAATTAAAAGAAGAAAACTTCAACGGCGATATTGAATTTAACCATGTGAACTTTAGTTATATAGAAGGACAAAGAGTGCTAAAAGATTTTACTTTAAACATAAAGAAAGGCCAAAAAATAGCTTTAGTAGGCGCAACAGGTTCAGGTAAAACAACTGTAGTAAACTTATTAATGCGTTTTTATGATGTTGATAGTGGTAATATTACGATTGATGGTATAAACATTAATGATATCAAAAAAGAAAACTTACGAAGTACAATTGCAATTGTTTTACAAGATACGGTTTTATTCAAAGATACAATTGAAAATAACGTAAAATATGGTAATGAAACTGCAACATTTGAAGAAGTAAAAGCGGCTGGAATTTTAAGCAATTCAAATTATTTTATTAAGAAACTTCCAGAAAAATATCAAACTATCTTATCGGAAGGTGGAAGTAATCTATCACAAGGTCAACGTCAATTATTATCAATTGGAAGAGCAGTCCTTGCAAACCCTAAAATTCTAATTCTTGATGAAGCAACTTCAAGTGTTGATACGAGAACTGAAAAGAACATTCAAGACGCAATGGCGAATTTAATGAAAAATAGAACTAGCTTAATTATTGCCCATCGTTTATCAACAATTCAAGATGCG
>CAYVQA010000144.1:0-2075 GCA_964453965.1 uncultured Staphylococcaceae bacterium | reverse complement strand
AAGAAAAGAGAAATAAATATTACATAGTTTTGAATTGGGTAGAAAACGGCAAGCGTAAACAACAGTGGGTAGGTACCGATTTATCTGTAAATGGCAACAACAAGCGTAAAGCAGAGCAAAGGCGTAAAGAGGTTCTACGAGAAGCGGAAGAAAAAGCGTTGTTGAGCAATTACGAGGATATTCTATTCTCGGACTATATGCAAAAATGGCTTGAAGAAACAAAGCATACTATTTCCGAAACAACATACACGATATATAAGAGTGTTATTTGCGGTGTTATTTGCCCTTATTTTGCAGAGCGAAAAATAAAATTGTCTGATTTGAAACCATACCACATACAAGACTTCTATGCCTATAAGATGAAAAACGATAATGTTTCAGCTAACACCATACATCATTATCAGGCAAACATACATAGAGCGTTAAAGTATGCGGTAAAGACAGAACGCATAAAAGATAATCCAGCCGCAAATATAGAACTACCTAAAAAGCAAAAGCATATAGCAGACTTTTATTCTCCGGAAGAATTAAAAGCACTGTTGAAAGCGGCAAAAGGTACAGACATAGAAACGGTGATCTATATAGCCGCTTGGCTTGGCTTACGGCGCGGCGAAATATTGGGTCTTAAATGGAGTTATGTTGATTTTGTAAATCAAACAATATCTGTAAAGGGAACAATAGCAAGAGCGGAAAAAACTATATATAAAGAAACCGCTAAAAATGCTTCTTCCTTGCGTACATTGCCAATGAGTAATGAGGTGGCTCAATATCTGCTTGATCTAAAAGAACGGCAGATAGCCAACAAAAAGCGTTTGGGAAAGCATTATACAGATAAATGGAAAGACTTTGTTTGTGTTCGTGATAATGGCGAATTGTTGAAGCTTGATTATGTTACGCGGCATTTTCCAATGTTGTGTGAACAGTGCGGATTGAGAAGAATTACTTTTCATCAATTAAGACATACGAACATTAGCTTACTTCTGTCTGCCGGTATTAGTATAAAAGAAATACAAGAATGGGCAGGACACAGTACTTACACCACAACGGCTGATATTTACGCTCATATACAATCTCAAAACAAAGTGCGACTTTCTCAGTCAATTGAGGATATTTTGACGGAACAAAAAGAAAACCGACTATAATACTAAAGTACTATAATCGGCTTTTCGGTGGTGCGGGTAACAGGAATTGAACCTGCACTTCCTCACAGAAATATGAACCTGAATCATACGCGTCTGCCAGTTCCGCCATACCCGCATATTTCAAACGGTTAGAAATCCGTTAGAAACAAGGAAAAATATTAAATTGTTTGAATGAAAGATAGGTGCGAAAGCACTTACTTTTCAACAGTTTTACGCGATTTGACAAAATGGATACGCATTAGAACCTGAATCTAACGCGTCTGCCAATTCCGCCATACCCGCATATTAAAACGACCTCGAATTTTTTACACGGCGAGGCAACCGAGACGGTGCTTACTTTCAGATAAAATCTTACTTTTCGGCATAATCCGTAACGCCGTAAACCGACGAATTTAATTATACATACAACTAATTAAAAAGTCAAGATTTAACTTAAATACAATTAATATCCAACTGTTTTAACAAATAAATCCATTGACAAAGCAGGTTGGTTTATATTATAATAGTAGCACAATATAAAATCTTTACACAACTGACGGATTTTGCGATAACGCAATGGGAATGTAAAGACTTTTGTGCCGACCGTCTGGGCAAATCAGTCAACATTGCTGATTTGCTCTTTTTTTGACACTAAAACTTATGGAGGATAAATTATGGAACACAAAAATTGGAACGGTTTTAAAGGCGACGTCTGGAAAAACGAAATTAACGTTCGTGATTTTATTCAGCAAAACTATACTGAATACACGGGCGACGCCTCTTTTTTAGAAGGTGCTACCGAACGCACCGCGGAACTTATGAAAAAAGTCAACGGTCTTTTTGCAATAGAACGTCAATTCGGCGGTGTGCTTGATATCGACACGGCTACCGTATCTTCACTTACGAGTTTTTCTCCCGGATATATAGACAAAGAAAACGAAATTATCGTGGGTA
>CAYVQA010000143.1:0-2078 GCA_964453965.1 uncultured Staphylococcaceae bacterium | reverse complement strand
TCCTCTTGACTTTTATATTTTATTAATTTATAATTAGTCCCGTTCGGAAAACAAAAAATAATCAATATCAATTATTTTGAGTATTAATCTAATCAATATTTAGTTTTAATTATTTTTTCTGAGCGATGATGATGTTTTAAATTGTGAATAAGTAATCAATGCTAAATAAAGTACAACAAATTGAATCCTTGTAGATTATATTCTACATTTAATTCTTGTGCTTTAGTATATGAAGAAATAAAGAAAGAGCATTTGGTGGATGCCTTGGTGTTAGAAGGCGATGAAGGACGTGATAGGCTGCGATAAGCTTCGGGGAGTTGTCAATAAACTTTGATCCGGAGATGTCCGAATGGGATAACCCACCCGCAAGGGTATCTGTAGTTAAATTCATAGATTACAGAGGCGAACCTGGGGAACTGAAATATCTAAGTACCCAGAGGAAAGGAAATCAACTGAGACTCCCCTAGTAGTGACGAGCGAACGGGGACTAGGCCAATGTCATTGATATAATAATTAGAATCAGCTGGAAAGTTGAGCCGTAGACGGTGATAGCCCGGTATAAGTAAAAATTATTGATGAATTCGAGTAGGGCGGGGCACGAGGAACCTTGTCTGAACATGGGGGGACCACCCTCCAAGCCTAAGTACTCTCTAACAACCGATAGTGAACAAGTACAGTGATGGAAAGGTGAAAAGAACCCTGAAAAGGGAGTGAAATAGAATCTGAAACCGAATGCTTACAAGCAGTCAGAGCAGACGTTATGCTTGCATGATGTTCTGTGATGGCGTACCTTTTGCATAATGGGTCAGCGAGTTAATGTATAAAGCGAGCTTAAGCCGATAGGTGTAGGCGTAGCGAAAGCGAGTCTTAAATGGGCGTTAGTTTTATGCATTAGACCCGAAACCAAGTGATCTAACCATGGTCAGGCTGAAGATGTAGTAACATACATTGGAGGGCCGAACTCGTTTCTGTTGCAATAGAATGGGATGAACTGTGGTTAGGGGTGAAAGGCTAATCAAACTTGGACATAGCTGGTTCTTCGCGAAAACTATCTAGGTAGTGCGTTGTATGTTTACCAACGGGGGTAGAGCTCTGAATAGGTAAGGGGGTCCAAAAGACCTACCGAGCCTAATCAAACTGCGAATACCGTTGAGATTAATACAGCAGACAGACTGTGGGTGCTAAGGTCCATGGTCGAAAGGGAAACAGCCCAGATCGCCGTCTAAGGTCCCAAAGTTATCACTAAGTGGGGAAGGAAGTAATTGAACCAAAACAGCTAGGAGGTTGGCTTAGAAGCAGCCATCCTTTAAAGAAAGCGTAATAGCTCACTAGTCTAAATAAGTTCTTTTGCACCGAAGATATACCGGGGCTAAAGTGATACACCGAAGACGCGGACTTCTACTTTTTGTAGATTTGGTAGCGAAGCATTCCGTAGGCCGTTGAAGGTGCACTCGTGAGAGGTGCTGGAGGTATCGGAAGAGAGAATGCTGACATGAGTAACGACAAAAAATGTGAGAAACATTTTCGCCGTAAACCCAAGGTTTCCTATCCAATGTTAATCAGGGTAGGGTTAGTCGGCCCCTAAGGTAAGGCTGAAAAGCGTAGCCGATGGGAATCAGGTTAATATTCCTGAACCTGAGGATGAGTGACGAAGTTGATATCTTGTATCCTATTATTGGATTTGTGGATGCAGGGTTGATATTTCCAGGAAATAGCCTCCTCATATAGACCGTACCATAAACCGACACAGGTGGGTGAGTTGAATATACTAAGGCGCTTGAGAGAACTATCTTGAAGGAACTAGGCAAATTTCACTCGTAACTTCGGGAAAAGAGTGACCCGCTGGTAGGCAACTATTGACGGGTGGCACAGAAATGGGGGTAGCGACTGTTTACCAAAAACACAGGACCATGCAAAATCATGAAGATGACGTATATGGTCTGACGCCTGCCCGGTGCTGGAAGGTTAAGTGAAGCGGTGCAAGCTGCAGATCGAAGCCCCAGTAAACGGCGGCCGTAACTATGACGGTCCTAAGGTAGCGAAATTCCTTGTCGGGTAAGTTCCGACCCGCACGAATG
>CAYVQA010000142.1:0-2109 GCA_964453965.1 uncultured Staphylococcaceae bacterium | reverse complement strand
TTTAGAATCATAGGTATATTCAGTAATACCCTTGGTACTGGTTATCGTCTTGGTAAGATTGGTAGATGTGTTATTATCTGCATAGTAATACCACTCCCGATAACCGCCATTATCATAGGTTTTTGGCATGCCGTTATCATAGTAGGTATAGCTCTCGGCACTACCATCTCTAACCTCGACAACGGAGATGTTGTCAAAGTAAGCAGTACCGAGTGCAGACTGATAATCATATACGCAACTTACCTTAATTGTCTTAACTGCGCCACCGTTCGAGCAAACGTCGAAGGTTCCGCTGATAAACTGCCACTGATCGGCGGGGGTGTTCGCAAAATCAAACCAGAATGTTTCGGGCTCGGTCTGATCGTAATAAGTAACGTCTACTTTGAGTGCGAATTTACTCAAAGAATTGGACATCTGCTTATTTGTTTTAGCAAATCCGGAAATTTTATAGATCTTGGGAGCGGTCAGATCGGTAGAGGAGCTTGCAGTAAAAACGTTGAGCGATGCGCTGCGTGTGCTGTCGAGACTACCGACGATCTTGAGAGATTTGCCAAAGCGAGCCGCTTCAACGTCGGGGGCTCCAACAGTAACGTAAGTAGTGTCACTTCTTGTCCAACGGATCTCGGGAGTAACTTTCGTAACACCGGAAGCATTAAGGCAGCAGTCCTCGAAATTACCGAGCTCGACCATATTGTAGGCACTGACGCCAACACTCTTCGCGAGCATAACGTTATCCACCATGATCGACTGAGTTGCCGATGTGGAGCCGGTGATCTGAATAACGATCTGGTAGTTTTCGCTGCTTGCAGTTACATCAAAATTCAAACTTGCAAACACATAGGCACCGGATGCAGCATACTCATCAACAGGTACTACTTCGGTGAAGGTGTTATTCGCGGATTTAGCGATGAGCTTAACGGTGGCTCCCGCGCAGTTGTTAGTGTTAATGTTAAGCGAAAGTGTATAGGATCCCGCGGTCAGTTTTACATACTGAGAAATACTGCTTGTCACACCGCTTGTCGCGGAGATCGTCGCACCGTACTTTCCCGCATATTTTGCCGCAACCGTTCTGTTGACAGTGCCGGAGGTATACCAGTAATTCATGGCAGTGCTGTTCTCAAAGCCACCATTCATAAGGTAGTTTGCCGCACTGTCACTCACGTAAGACGAAACGCGGATGCTGTTTTTGGATTCGTCTTGAGTATTGTACTGTCCGCTTGATGCGCCATAAATAGTGGTTCCGTTCACATCCATCGAATATGCTGTGATCGTTCTGCCGGAATTGTCAAACACATAGCGAGTGATAATGTCATCGGACGTGTTAATAACATCGTCGGTTCCGCTCGTTCTTACTTCGGTATAGTTATCGTAATACGAGAGTAAAATCTGCTGACCGGTAGCGAGAGAGGATGAGCCGGCTTTTTCGGTAATAGAAGTAACCTTTCCGTTTGTATATCCATAGTTTACCTCGTAACCGGAAAGCTCGTCCCTTGCCTTGATCAGACGACCGGTAGAGTCGTAAGAATAGGTAGCTGTCGCATCGACAGTAATGTAAGAATTGCTGCCATTCTCCATAAAATCAGCCCAGTTATCAACGAGTGTGCTGCCGGTCTGATGTGCGTAAACTATCTTGCGGAGATATCCGCCGTTATACGGTGAAATATCAGTGCCGTTATAGGTAGCGGAATAGTAGAAGATTGCGGCTTCCTGGGATGATTCGTTCAGGATCCTGTTTACCTTACCGCTTGAGTTATGTATTAGTTTGAATGAAGTAATAGAAGATCCGCCGTAAGGGATCAAGGAAATAGATGGATTTCTTCCATATGAGTTAGGATTGAAGGAAATACAGTTCCCGCTTATATCTGTTATTTTACTCAGTATACCGCCGGTCTGTATATTGGACGCAGTGCGTGTAAACGTACGGACCGTTTTTCCGGAATCGGTAATTGTATATGACGAAGTGCTTGATTCCAAAGTCATTTGAAGACCATCTTCGTCCTTGTATACAGTATTGCCGTTTGAATCGGTGCAAGGCGTAAAATAATGCTCGGTGCCGTCTGCATCAGACCATACATAATAAGTGACTTCCGTGTCATTTTCGCCCATATA
>CAYVQA010000141.1:0-2117 GCA_964453965.1 uncultured Staphylococcaceae bacterium | reverse complement strand
CCACCCCCGTGGTCTGACTATCCTACTGTGTCCCTGCATCGGTCTTAATCGATATGCGGTGGTACTGGAATATCTACCAGTTGTCCATCGACTACGCCTTTCGGCCTCGCCTTAGGTCCCGACTTACCCTGGGAGGACGAACCTTCCCCAGGAAACCTTGAACATTCGACGGCAAAGATTCTCACTTTGCTCTCGCTACTCATGCCGGCATTCTCTCTTGTGTGCAGTCCACCACCCCTTTCGATATGGCTTCAGCCCGCACACATTGCTCCTCTACCGATACCATTACTGGTATCCCCAAGCTTCGGTAGTAAGTTTTAGCCCCGTTGAATCTTCGGCGCACCATCACTCGACCAGTGAGCTATTACGCACTCTTTAAATGAGTGGCTGCTTCTAAGCCAACATCCTGGTTGTTTTAGCAACGACACATCCTTTTACACTTAACTTACATTTTGGGACCTTAGCTGTGGATCTGGGCTGTTTCCCTTTTGGCAACGAAACTTATCTCACGCTGCCTGACTCCCGGAGAACAATTATATGGTATTCGGAGTTTGATAAGGTTCGGTAGACCGCGAAGCCCCCTAGCCTATTCAGTGCTCTACCCCCATTAATCTTTTATCCGAGGCTAGCCCTAAAGCTATTTCGAGGAGAACCAGCTATATCCGATTTCGTTTGGAATTTCTCCGCTACTCACAAGTCATCACCGACTATTTCAACAGGCGTGTGTTCGGACCTCCGCAGCGTCTTACCGCTGTTTCATCCTGCTCATGAGTAGGTCAATCGGTTTCGGGTCTACGACTTGCAACTAAAACGCGCTATTCACACTCGCTTTCGCTACGGCTCCGTGTCTTAAACACTTAACCTTGCTACAAATCGTAACTCGCCGGCCCGTTCTACAAAAAGTACGATATCACACTATAAGTAGTGCTCTATCTGCTTGTAGGCATACGGTTTCAGGTACTATTTCACTCCCCTTCCGGGGTACTTTTCACCTTTCCCTCACGGTACTATACTCTATCGGTCACTAGATCGTATTTAGCCTTAGGAGATGGGCCTCCCTCATTCACACCGGATTTCTCGTGTCCTGTGCTACTCTGGAACACCACGGTCGCAGTCATTGTTTCGTCTACGAGACTATTACTCTATTTTGTCCAGCTTTCCAGCTGTGTTCGACTACAATAACCAACTAACACTGTGTGGGTCCTAACCCCATTTATATAAATATAATGGTTTGGGCTCTTACCCGTTCGCTCGCCACTACTTAGGTAATCGTTGTTTTACTTTCTTTTCCTCCAGGTACTTAGATGGTTCAGTTCCCTGGGTTCCCCTCTCATACACTATGGATTCATGTATGGATACATGCGCATTACCACATGTGAGTTTCCTCATTCAGAAATCTTGGGATCACAGATTATTTGCATCTCCCCCAAGCTTATCGCAGCTTATCACGTCTTTCATCGGCGTCTAGTGCCAAGGCATCCACCGTACGCCCTTTGTAGCTTGATCTAAAATGATTCTTGCTTACATTGGTTGTATATTTGTTTACTTTTGTAAACTTGCCATGACAATTTTGTTCGAATTATCTTGTTATTAACTCAGCGTAATTGTATTACAGAAAAATTATATATTGTAAATGCTTATTACACCAATATTTGATTGATTATAACTCTGATTCTCGTTATATATACTTTGTATATATCACAATATGTTTTATATAATATGCAGTTGTCAATGAACGAATTCAAACATTTTGCAAAAAAAATAGATAGAAAACTAGTTTCTTGAGCGACAGCCCTTTTGTGTTAGTTTATCTATCCAGAGGTATATATTTATACATGGTTTACAAATTGTTTGATGTGTTGTATTCGCTACACTCGGTGCGAATGACACTAATATATCAAATATTTTTGTGCTTGTCAACAACTTTTTTAATTTTTTTTAAAAAATTTTAAAAATTATTTTTAAGCTCATATTTGATTGCCCTTTTTCAAAGGCTCACTTAGAATACTACTAATATATTCATTTGTCAACGGGTTTTTGAATTTTTTTTAAAAAACTTTTCGGTTTGTTTGATTAATTGGATAATATTATATATAATATATATTATTAATAATAAA
>CAYVQA010000140.1:0-2124 GCA_964453965.1 uncultured Staphylococcaceae bacterium | reverse complement strand
TTCCTTAACCATAGTTCTCTCGCTCACCTTAGGATACTCTCCTTGCCCACCTGTGGCGGTTCTCGGTACAGGCACCCATATGATTAACCCTAGAAGCTTTTCTTGGAAGCTTGGTGTTGCAAAAGTTAAGAAACCGAAGTTTCCGTCCCTGTCACGCTTCAACTTAACGATATACGGATTTGCCAATATATCAATCTTTGCGCTTAGACCTAAATCCAATAATAGGCTTTTGCTAACCTTCTTCGTCACTCCATCAGTCATATAGGTGGTACAGGAATATCAACCTGTTGTCCATCGACTACGCCTTTCGGCCTCGCCTTAGGTCCTGACTAACCCAGGGAAGACGAACTTGACCCTGGAAACCTTGGGCAAACGGTGGACGTGATTCTCACACGTCTTGCGCTACTCATACCGGCATTCTCACTTCTAATCGCTCCAGCAGTCCTCTCGATCCACCTTCTCCGCAATTAGAACGCTCCCCTACCACTTATACTTATCGTATAAATTCGCAGCTTCGGTAATATGCTTAGCCCCGGTACATCTTCGGCGCAGTGCCACTCGACTAGTGAGCTATTACGCACTCTTTAAAGGGTGGCTGCTTCTAAGCCAACCTCCTAGCTGTTCTAGCGACTCCACATCCTTTCCCACTTAGCATAAATTTTGGGACCTTAACTGGCGGTCTGGATTGTTTTCCTCTCGCGTATGGACGTTATCACCCATACACTGACTCCTCTACATATTATTCTGGCATTCGGAGTTTGATTGCAATCAGTACAGCTAGACGCCGCCATCTTACATTCAGTAGCTCTACCTCCAGATAACTAAGTAGAAGGCTAGGCCTAAACCTATTTCGGGGAGAACCAGCTATATCCGAGTTCGATTAGAATTTCTCCGCTATCCTCAAGTCATCCGCGCCTTTTTCACAGACGTCGGTTCGGTCCTCCATGGTGTGTTACCACCACTTCAACCTGCTCAAGGATAGATCACTCGGTTTCGGGTCTATTCCTGCATACTATGTCGCCCTATTCAGACTCGCTTTCGCTTCGGCTCCGCATCTTCTGCTTAACCTTGCATGCAACAATAACTCGCCGGTTCATTCTGCAAAAGGCACGCCATCACCCATTAACGGGCTTTGACTTTTTGTAAGCACATGGTTTCAGTATTCTATTTCACTCCCCTCCCGGGGTTCTTTTCACCTTTCCCTCACGGTACTTGTTCACTATCGGTCACTAGAGAGTATTTAGCCTTACGGGATGGTCCCCGCAGATTCAGACAGGATTACACGTGTCCCGCCCTACTCAGGATACCTCTAAAAGTTCAAAGCGTTTCGCTTACAGGACTTTCACCTACTACGGTGTAACTTTCCAGAAAACTTCAGCTACAACTTTGATTTTTTTACTTTAACAAGAGGTCCTACAACCCCAGAACGAATTCTGGTTTGGGCTATTCCCTTTTCGCTCGCCACTACTAAGGGAATCGATTTTTCTTTCTTTTCCTCCAGCTACTAAGATGTTTCAGTTCACTGGGTTGCTTTCTACATAACTATATATTCATTATGCGATACCAACACATTACTGTTGGTGGGTTTCCCCATTCGGAAATCTCCGGATCAAAGTTTACTTACAACTCCCCGAAGCATATCGTTGTTCGTCACGTCCTTCATCAGCTTCTAGTGCCAAGGCATTCGCCATGCGCCCTTAATAATTTAACCACCATTTGTTATCATTGTGATATTCATTTCTATCCTATTTGATGAGTTAAAGAACAATAACTGTTCATTAATCTTAATAACATTTATACAATGTTACCCTCATACATTATCTAGTTTTCAAAGAACTATTTCAGAGAGATTTAATCTCTCAAAACCAAGTAAAACGTTTATAGCTAGTAAAATATCTTTCTCCATAGAAAGGAGGTGATCCATCCCCACGTTCCCGTAGGGATACCTTGTTACGACTTCACCCCAGTCGCTGATCCTACCTTCGATGGCCCCCTCCTGTAATCAGGTTAGGCTACCAGCTTCGGGTATTACCAACTCCCATGGCGTGACGGGCGGTGTGTACAACACCCGGGAACGTATTCACCGTGACATTCTGATTCACGATTACTAGCGATTCCAACTTC
>CAYVQA010000139.1:0-2143 GCA_964453965.1 uncultured Staphylococcaceae bacterium | reverse complement strand
CTTTTACTTCCTTTAAAAAAGGATTACAACTCATTCCATAATATGAGGTATACATTTTTATTTTTCCTCCATTTCAATTACATCTCTTTCATCATTTAATACTTTTGAATAATCTATTGTATTTTTTCTTTTACTTTTACTATTAGATATTTTATCTACTTTAAAAATATCTTGTATTTTTTGATTATCTTCATACAAATATAATTTAGATAAATCATTTGGATTATATCTTAATTCAATTGTTTGCCCAATATATTTAAATGGTACTTCATAATACTCATTCTTAAAACTTATTGTTCTATCTTTTCTAACTTTATTAAATGTTCTATGTAGAAATGATTCATCAATAAAGTTTTCTTCTAGAAATATTATTTTTTCATACTCTTGATGCCATCTATCATTTGGTGTCATTTTTGTTGTTGAATGTACTTTGTTAATATAATTTTTAGTTATAAAATCACTTAAACTATTTTTAATATCATTTAAATCTTTAAACTGATTCCAATCTGTGCTTCTCATCCATCCATCTTTGATGGTTCTAAATAATCGTTCCTGTTTAGCTTTGGCCTCAGGGGTATAGGGCTTTGCATGTATTAATTCAATTCCAAGTGTTGCACATATAAGTGCTAATTGTTTATTATCATAAGGACCACCATTATCTACAAATAATTTCTTAGGTTTTCCATATGTCTTTATAGCACTTTTAAATACTTTTTGCATATTTATTGCTGTATCATTTAGAAAAACATCATAGCCCATTATTAATCTTGATTTATCATCTATAAACATAATGATATATGTTTTATATTTAACACCATCTAATATAATATATGGACCTACTGAAGTATCTGCTTGCCAACAATCATTTACATTTTCCATTTCAAACATTCTTCTTTCAACATTACATATTTGTCCTGCTTTTAAATTATTATTTTTTAAATATCTAAGTATTGTTGATAAGGATATATCTTTTTTATGAATATAATCTTCTTCAATTAATTTATTATATATGGCTGTTCCAGTTATATGCGGAAATTGTTCTCTTAATTCTTGAATCCTGTTAATTGTTTCATAGTTTAAAAGTCTTGATGTCTTTTTATCATTTCTAGTTTTTTGCTGAAGAGCACTAATACCATTTTTTCTATAAGATAGATACCAATGTTTAATACAACTTTTAGAAAAAGTATATTCTTTATTGTTAAAAATGTGTGTTTGGGCCGCAACAAAAGAAATATACTCATTTATAGAATTAAAATTATGAGTATTATTGATTATTGGTGCTATTAAACTAAATCTAAACAGACTTATATCGTTATAAAAATTGTCCAAAATAGTCTTCCTCCTTTCAAAAATATATATTAAACTATATTTTTTGTAAGGTCTAGACTATCCTTATGTTGGTGCCCATCTTAAGATGGGCATAACCCAAGACAACCTAATTTATTTTGCATAAAACACAGGCTATATTTATTGATATAAGAAAGTTTATTAAGATGGTTACTCAAAAATTGTATTAGAGATTCTTTGTTATTATGTTGTTTTGTTAAAGTATTTACTTTTGATTTGTGTTTTTTATTATATTGGCTAATCCAATTTTTTATTACTGATTGTTCAATTTGATATTTATTTAAAACACTATTTAAGCCATTACTAGTTAATTCAAGAAATATTTTAGAAATAATTTCATCAGTAAATTGTTTATACGGTATTATTCCAAATGGAAGAAGAGCATGAGTTTTATTACAACTTTGACATCTCACTCTTTGTACCTTCAATACTAATGTTTCAATTTGCTTTTTATCATTAGAAAAATAAATTACATTTCTTTCATAGAAGCCCCATTTAATAAAATTGTGAGAATTACAATATGGACATTCAAGATTACAAAAATTAGTTATTTTTAAGTAGTTTTGTATAATTTCTTTAAAATTAGTATTGCATTTTTCTGAACAAAGTATTATCATAGTAATTGCCGAAAGGCAACAAAGTATTATCGAAAGAGGTGGATGCAACCATCTCTTTCATTATGCCTTTCTTCCTTTCTTATAAATTTGCTATTTATTTTAACAACAAAATTAGAAAAGGTCAAATTAAAATGCAAAAAAATTAGAAAATTAGGTTAATTTAATTTTCTAATCTATAA
>CAYVQA010000138.1:0-2262 GCA_964453965.1 uncultured Staphylococcaceae bacterium | reverse complement strand
GGTTTAACAGAAGAAAATGAAAAATTGATGCGAGAATTTAATGTGCCTGAATGGTTTATTGATTCATGTAAAAAAATCAAATATCTTTTTCCAAAAGCCCACGCTACAGCGTATGTAATTATGGCTCTTCGAATCGGTTGGTTTAAAGTCCATCGTCCAATTTATTATTATGCAGTGTATTTTAGTAAACGTGCAAAAGCATTTGATGTTGAAACATTTGCAAGTGGGAAGAATGGAATAAGAAATTTAATCAATGAAATTGAAAATAAAGAAGAACGCAAGAATAAAGAAGAAGATTTATTAGATGAATTAAAAATCGCTTTAGAAATGGTTTTAAGAGGATATTCATTTAAACAAATTGATATTAATCATTCTGAAGCTGTTGATTTTGTAATTTCCGATGATAAAAAGTCACTTTATTTACCATTTGCAGCTTTAGATGCATTAGGCGAGGCGGCTGCAAAAACAGTAATTGAAGCACGAAATGCGAAACCTTTTTCTTCGATTGAAGATGTTGAAAAAAGAACTAAGCTTAATAAAACGCAGCTTGCCAAATTAAAGGTACTTGGTTCTTTTGGAGATTTGCCAGAAAAAGAAGTGAATAAATTAGTGTAAAATAAGTGAAGTTTCGCTAATTTTTAAGTTAAAAATTGTATTTACTATTGAATAAAATTTATTGTTGGCGTATAATATGTAAATAGTAAATTATTTTTAGAATATTTGAAAGGAGAAAAAATGAGTAAATTTGGAAATAATACAGTATTCTCTAGAGCTAGAGATTATATAACTGAAGATAGTTATGAACAATCATCAACAATCGGAGTTGGTTTGAAGACATTAATATTAATTGGTGTTACATTATTATCAGCAATTATTGGAATTTATTTGATTGGACCATTAGGAATTTTACAATTGTATATTCCAATTATTATTGTCGATTTTATTTTATTAATAATTATGTCGTTTAATGCACGTAGTTGCAAATATTTATCTATTCCATATGCAATTATGGAGGGATTAATGGTTGGCGCAATTGCCGGTATATTAGAAATTGCTTTACCAGGCATAGGACTTTCTATTGTTGGTACAGCGTTTATAATTACAATTATTATCTTTTTAGCTGCATCAATTCTTTATATAAGCGGCGCAATTAGAGTAACAAATAAATTTAGAAAAATAATGTTTGTTTCATTATTAAGTTTGTTATTAGCAGGAATATTTTTAAGTATCATTTCAATTTTCAGTCCAAGCATTGGTGCTTTCTTTGGCTATGGACCAGCAGCAATCTTTATTTCACTTATTTATATAGTAATTGCATCGTTATATGTTGTAATAAGTTTAGATAATGCGTATGAAATTGTTGATAATGGCTTACATAAAGATTATGAATGGTATGCAGCATATGGTATATTAATCAATATCATATGGTTATTCTATGAAGTACTACGTTTGATTATAATCATTATTTCAAATAGTAAAGATAATTAAGAGGTCATTGACCTCTTTTTCTGTAGGAAAAAATCAAATAATAAAATTATAAAATGCAAACGTTATCAAAATAGTAGTTTTGCAAAATAGTTGAAACATAATTACCAAAAGTGTATAATTATAATGTAATATTTCTTAAGGAGGAAATAAAAATGTCAGTAAAAATTGCAATTAACGGTTTTGGCCGTATTGGACGTTTAGCATTTAGACAAATGTTCGGTGCTGAAGATTGCGAAATCGTAGCTATCAACGATTTAACTAGTCCAAAAATGTTAGCACATTTATTAAAATATGATTCAGCTCAAGGTAGATACGCATTAGCAGATAAAGTAACTTGTTCTGATGAAGATGCAACTGAAGGTTGGATTGCAGTTGACGGTAAAAAAATTATGATTTATGCATTCAAGGATGCTAACGATTGCCCTTGGAAAGAATTAGATGTTGACGTTGTATTAGAATGTACTGGATTCTATGTAGCAAAAGATAAAGCAATGGCTCACATCAATGCTGGTGCTAAAAAAGTAATCATTTCTGCTCCTGCAAAAGGCGATTTAAAAACAATCGTTTATGGAGTTAATCATGAAATTTTAACTGCCGAAGATCAAATTATTTCTGCCGCTTCATGTACAACTAACTGTTTAGCTCCTATGGCAAAAGCATTAAATGATTTTGCTCCAATTCAAAGTGGTATTATGACTACTGTTCATGCATATACAGGCGATCAAATGGTATTAGATGGACCACATAGAAAAGGTGATTTAAGAAGAGCTAGAG
>CAYVQA010000137.1:0-2279 GCA_964453965.1 uncultured Staphylococcaceae bacterium | reverse complement strand
TCAAGTTTTGTTTTACTTTTCGACACTGCTTCGGTTGGATTTATGATCGCAATATTTGTTTTTTCAAAAGAATTTATTATACTCATTTTCTTTTCCTCTTTTTCACGTAAATATTATACTCTTTTAAGTAAAAATAGTCAATTATCATTTTAAATTTTTAAGGAAAAATATTATATTTTATGTATATTATCTTAATCGTTTTTCACTTATAATAAAGAAGTTTTTTTCTTTTTCAATACCAATAAATTTTCTACTTAATTTTTTACATACAATTCCTGTTGTTCCGCTCCCCATAAACGGATCTAATACTAACTGTCCTTTTATTGTTGATGCCTTAATAATCCTTTCAAGCAAGCACTCTGGTTTTTGTGTTGGATGATAACCATATTTTTTCTCTTTCATTGAAACAGCAGGTAATATCCAAACATCTTCTAATTCGTGATTATTTATATCAAACATTTCATCATAATTAAATAAATGCCCGTATCCTTTATCAGCCCATATAATAAATTCATATGAAAATCTAAATTTATTTTTATAAATTAAGGGTGGTGGATTTAGTTTTTTCCATATAATAATATTAATAATTTTAAAGCCTACATCATCTAGTACTTGTTTAATATCAAATATATTATGATAAGTACCACTAATCCAAATACTGCATTTCTTTTTTAAGACTCTATAACATTCATTTATCCAATTTCTTGTAAACTTTTTAATATCATCATAATTTTCTTTTTTATCCCATTCCCCTTTGTTTACAGAAACAATTTTACCACTTGAAATGCTTTTTCCACCATTTGAAAGAAAATATGGTGGATCAGCAAACACGACATCAACTGATTCATTTTTAATTTTTTTCATTACCAATATACAATCATCATTATATAAAATAAAACACACCTCCTACACATATATAATACGCAAGAAAAATGTGTTTCTTTTTTTATTTTTTAATAAGTGACATTATCCATTCAATCCATCTAATAATTGTGCTAGACCGTCTTACATAAGTATCATTTTTTGTAACATTATACAAATTAGATTCTTTCATTTGCGCAATTATTTCATTTTTATTTAATGGTTTAGCTGTTGTAATTCTTTTATTTAATGCCCATTTAAATATTTCATGTTTTAAAACTAACTTAACAAATGATAATTGTCTTTGCTTATAACTCATTTTTAAAATCTTCTTACAAAGTGGTGTTGTATAAACATGTACACCTATATTTTCAAATAAACCTAAATATTTTCCAGCATTTGTATAATAATCTGCTTGTCTTCTATCAAAAGCATAATCAATTGTAATATCTTCTTTTGATTTGCTATCATCATTTAAATAATTACACATATTAATTATTCTATTAAAACTATCTGCTTGTGGAAATGGAACTTTTGGTTCTTGAACAATTTGAATATCATTTAAAATATCTAAAATATCTTGACTAGTTATTGTCAAATCTTCTAATGTATAGTTTTTTTGTTTAACAAGTTCTAAACTATTATAATTATTAAAATCTTTAAACTTGTATTCAAAAAAGCTAAAAATATCATTGCTATAAACAAAATATACTAGTTTGATGTTTTTTTTAATTCTATTTTTCCATACTCGATATGGATAATATAGCTGTCTAATCAAAAAATTATCACATAAAGTTTGTTTTGCTTCCACAATAGTAAGATAGTTATTGCCTTCATATGCACCATCTATTTCAATCATAGAATTATTAACGTTGATTGTATCAAATTTTTTTGTTAACAAATTTTCTATTTGATATGAGAATTTGCGCGAACTCATTTTTCCACTTACCGTAGGAAAAACATTTGTATCCTCGACAAAATCAGAAATCATTCCTGTTAAGTAAGAGCAATTTAAAGCTATAGCCTCACTTGTAATGTTTTCTTTTGTAATACTTTCAATGTAATTTGGTAAAGGAAATGATTCAACATCGAATGTTTTTTCATCTAAATGAGAGAACATTTTATTGTGAGAAATATAATATTCGCTTCTAGAAATTGGCATAATCGATAAATTTGATTCTTTAAACAAAATGGGTAAATCTTCATTGTGATCAAATTTTGTCATTAGACGTGGCTCTCTAAATTCTCTAATTTGATCAGCAGTAATAATATAAAACCCTTTTTCTTCAACTTCTTCTAAAATATTATATTTATCAAATAGTTTTTTCCATGATAAATCTAATTTAGTTGTCATCAATCATAATTCCTTATCAATACTTCATCAACTTCACCACGTTTGTTTCCATTTGAATTTATAT
>CAYVQA010000136.1:0-2326 GCA_964453965.1 uncultured Staphylococcaceae bacterium | reverse complement strand
GTTAATTGATTCCAAGATTGACCGTTAGGTAGAATATCTCTAATCATATTATGATTATTCTCAACGTGTGGCTTTTGGCTCGATTGTTGAGGATCACAATAAAAAATAGAGCTTCTAAGTTCTCCTGTTTCTACATTAATTTCAAATGGTTCAGGTTTCATAAATTCGCTACCTCTATCAGTTAATAAAAGAGGGAATAGACGTTTAAATTCTTCATCTGTTAATATTTCTTGAAATTTATTCAAGGAGCTCGCCATTGAATATACATCCTTCCTTTTATGTAATATTCCAATCATAAACGAAGTGTTTTCAAAGATAAAAGTTTGTATATATGGACCATTTTGATTATTATACACAGTATCCATTTCAGTGGTAGGAACAGTAGGATATTTTGCTTTAAATTCTAAATAATCAGTATATGAACGACCTTCATAGTTAGCTGCTTCTTTACGTTTCTTTAGTTTATCTTTCTTTGAAACTTTTCTGCTTGTTTTTCTTTTTAAAGTTAAATTAGTAACACCCCAATCACGAAAAAGTCCAAGCTCAATATATGTATATATTGTTTTTTCACATTGAGTAATTTCAGGATGATTATTTAAAATTGTGTAAATAGATTGTCCATTTTTAATTAAAGGACAAATAATATGAGCTAATTCAATTAATTCTGTAGAAGATAAATTAACTCCTTGCCTAGAATCAGTTAAATTATATTCATATTGATTTTGAGCTCTTTTAGCTTCGTAAAAATATTTATCTAATTTACAAGTTTTTAGTTTAGAGCAATTATTACAAGCACCGATATTTCTATCTCTATCACTACAAACTAATGGCATAAAGATATTACATTTTTCAGTACAAACCTTACAGTTCGTGTAAAACCTACAATTAAATAAATTTTCTCTTGTGTGAATATTTTGATATTTAATCTTTATGTGTCTTTTAATTTCCCTAGTAATTGTTGATGGACTTTTGTTTAAAGCATTAGCAATTTCATATTTTCTTTTTCTTTGGCTTATCATTTCTTCAATTGTAATTCGTTGAGAAAGAGTTAATTGATTATATTTATTATCTATATTTTTCATAAACACTCCTAACCAACAAAACACCCATATAATTATGTTAATTATATCAAATTTGCACTAAGTTGTACATTAAGAGGTTTGTAAAACTAAAATATACTTTCCTTATTTCAAATTGCACTTACTTTTTTATTTCACGCAATAAAATTTTTCAAGATTTTTTCGAAAAAATCTTGAAATTTCACCAAGATTATGGTATAAATAAATTGAGTGGTACTCAAGAAACTTTCGAAGCCTTGAGTCATTTTTTATATAATACGGAGGTAACATTGAAGGAATATAAGAATAATGAACAGTTAATTGAATATTTAATATCTAAAAATGTAACAATAGCTAATAAAGAACAAGCATTAAAGAATATTGAAAAATACTCATATTATTCCATTGTTAATGGTTATAAAAGTGTTTTTAAAGATAAAGATAATAATTATAAACCTAATGTTACTTTTGAGGAAATATTTGCTCTATATGAGTTTGATAAAAACATAAAAGCTATATTTTTAAAATTTACATTAGAAATAGAAGTTATAATAAAATCACTTATGTCCAATATTTTGGCAGAAAAATATGGAATTCAAGATTACTTAAAATCAGAGAATTTTGATGAAAATGTTAATGAAAAATTCATACATAATTTAATTGAAAACATTAATAAAGAAATAGAAGATAGCTATAATAAACATACAGCAATTAAACATTATAAAGATACATATAATTTTATTCCACCTTTTGTGCTAACTAAAATTTTAACATTTGGTGTTATTAGTAGATACTACGGTTTGTTAAAACAAACTGATAGGCAAAATATAAGTAAGTATTTTAAAATTCCTGATAAGCTATTAAAACAAATTCTTGCAAACTTAACAATGATAAGAAATATATCGGCACATTCAGATAGATTATTTTGTTATCGTAACAAGTATTACATTAGTTTTAAAAATATAGATAAAAACTATGAAAGAAATGGCAATTTCACAAATATATATATGATTATAGAATGTATGAAAGTATTATTAGATGAAGAAAAGTTTAACGAATTTGAAATGTCATTTTATACAGAAATTAATAAGTTAAGAAAAAAGCTACACTCGATTGATATAAATGATATATTAAGAATAATGGGATTTAATGTATAAAATATATGACTTTATAATATAATATCTATGAGTGGTACTTAGAAAACTTTCGAAGCTCTAAGTCATTATTTAAACTAGGATCAATATATGATTCTAGTTTTTTATTTAATA
>CAYVQA010000135.1:0-2356 GCA_964453965.1 uncultured Staphylococcaceae bacterium | reverse complement strand
ACAAAATAAATTAGCAAATTGCTATTATTATGGTGATGGTATCGAACAAAACGAAGCTAAAGCAATTGAATATTTTACAAAATCTGCAGAAGCTGGAAATAAAAATTCAATGAGCCGTTTAGGTGATTGCTATTATTATGGCCGTGGAACAGACCAAGATTATGAAAAAGCAGTTGCATGGTATACACAAGCAGCTGAAGCAGGACATAACATTTCAAAATATAATTTAGGAAATTGCTATTATAATGGTAATGGTGTAGAACAAGATTATGCAAAAGCAATTGAATTATATCTTGATGCAGCAAACCAAGATATCGAAGGTGCAATCAATAAATTAGGTGAATGCTATACTTACGGAACAGGCGTAGAACAAAACTACGAAGAAGCAATGAAATGGTATTTAAAAGCTGCTGAAAAAGGTAATGCTTGGGCTCAAGATAACATCGGTAGTTTCTATGAATATGGAAAAGGTGTTGCGAAAGACTATGGCAAAGCAATTGAATGGTATACAAAAGCTGCTGAAAAAGGCAACAAACACGCTAAAACACGTTTAGGACGTTTACAATAATAATTTATTTACAAATAATTGAAGAACTAGATAGTTTTTGTGCTATTTAGTTCTTTTTTAAAATAAAATATCTGTTAAATTTTCAAAAAACATTCTTAAAAATAATGAATTTTCCCATAAAAGTTTAAAAAATAATTGACTTTTTTTACTAAAAATAATATAATATTTACGCGAAGAAGAGGAAAAGAAAATGAGTATAATAAATTCTTTTGAAAAAACAGATATTGCGATCATAAATCCAACCGAAGCAGTGTCGAAAAGTAAAACAAAACTTGATGCTTGTATAATTAATTTTTCATACACTGTTATGGACGCATTAATCGAAGATGGAATAATTGAATTTATCGACGATGAAATTATCAAATCGGTAACATGTAAATTTCCAATGTATCGTGTTAAAGGAACAAATATCGGTGTTGTTAAAACATTAGTTGGTGCGCCTGCAACCGCAATGTTAATTGAAGAGATTGCGGCAGGATATTCTTGCAAAGATTTTATATTATTTGGCAGTTGTGGCGGACTTGATCGAACACTTTCTCCAGGTAAACTAATAATTCCAACTTCTGCCTACCGCGATGAAGGATTAAGTTACCATTATATTGAACCAAGTGATTATATTGATATTCCAGGACATACAAAATTAGGCATTATTTTTGACGAACTAAAAATAGATTACATTAAAGGAAAAACTTGGACAACTGATGCGTTTTATCGAGAAACCGCAAAACAAGTTGAACAAAGGAAAAAAGAAGGCTGTATTGTCGTAGAAATGGAAATAAGCGCTTGTCAAGCAGTCGCAGATTTTAGAGGTTACAATTTTTATCCTTTCTTATATCGTGGGGATAATTTAGATTCTAATACATGGGAAGAAAGTTATTTAGCTGGAATAACAACTGATGACAGATTAAAACACTTTTTCATCGCATTGGAAGCAACAAAAAAAATATTAAGGAGCTAAAAAAATGATTGAAAAAATTTTAGAACAATTCAAAAAATTAGAGAATGTTGATGCTATTGCTCTTGGTGGCTCAAGAGCAGGTACAAATTATGATGAAAAATCAGATTATGATATATATGTGTATATCAATAGCCCAATAAGTGTAGATATAAGAAATGATATATACAAAAATTATGCAAAAATAATCGAAGTAAAAAACCAATATTGGGAAGAAGAAGATAATATTGTTTTGAATGATGATATCCCAGCAGATATCATTTATCGTAATTTAAATGATTTTATAAATGATGTAAAAAGCGTTGCGGTAGAATGCATTCCTCACAATAGTTATACAACTTGTATGTGGCATAATTTAATTAATTCTAAAATTATTTATGATAAAAATGGTAATCTTGAAACAGCAAAAAAAGAATTATCAATTCCTTATTCTGATCAATTATCGAAAAATATCGTTGAGAGAAACCATAATTTACTTAATTTAGCTTTACCAAATTATTATGATCAGATAAAAAAAGCTTCAAAACGCGGTGACTTAGTAAGCGTTAACCATCGTACAGCTGAATTTTTAGCTTCATATTTTGATTTAATATTTGCACTTAATAAAAAAACGCATCCTGGTGAAAAAAGACTTGTTAAATTAGCAATCGCCGATTGTGAAAAATTACCAGCAAATTTTGAAGAAAACTTAAATGAGTTATTTAAAGTAATGTTTAATGATTCAACGGCATTATTAAAAGTTTTAGATCAAATTATTTTTGAATTAGAAAAAATACTTTAAAACCTAAATTCCCCATCAAAATTATAATATACAAAAACAGGTCATTTCTGGC
>CAYVQA010000134.1:0-2365 GCA_964453965.1 uncultured Staphylococcaceae bacterium | reverse complement strand
AAGAAGAACTTAATATTTCATCATATATTATTGTTTTATATTTTTTTTCTAATGTATCTAAACTATCAACATTTGAGTTTAATTGATCTATTTCTTTCTTGATTTTTACTTCATATATAACATTATAAAAAGCATTTATTTTCTTATTTTTTATTTTAAATATGTATTTAATATTAGAATATTCTGAACCAAGATTTATATAATCAGCATATTTAGCTGGAACGTTCGTTCCTGACAGAATATATTTTAACAAAGTTATTACGTCGATTAAAGCAGTTTTCCCAGAACCATTTTGTCCATATAGTCCTAAGATGCTTGATTTATAGTTTTTTCTAGTATTTTCAAATGAAATATTACCATATGTAACATTTTTAAAATTTTTAATTGTTATGCTTGATAATCTTACAATTGTTTCACACATTGAAATTCACCTCTCTTTGACTATATTCTATCCCACTATTTATTTTAATTCAAGTCAAAAAACTTGTTTTTGTAACATTTTGTTTCATTTTTTAATTTTCACACTTAAATTTCGACAATGTTCGATATTGCTTTGTACTTTTTAGTTAAAAAAGAAGAGTTTTATTGAACCCTCCTTATTTATTTTCATCTTTATTTTCTGTAAAAACTTCTTTCGCAGACATGGCAAGACCCGCCAAACCTTGAAGTTCTGATGGAACAATAATTTTTGTTGCTTTACCATCTGCCATTTTTTCTAGTGTTTCATATGCTTTTAAAGTCAATACTGCTTTATCCATTTCAACTTCTTTTATCATTTTCAAGCTATCCGCTGTAGCTTTGTTTATTGCTAGAATCGATTGTGCTTGACCTTCTGCCTCTATTACTAATGCTTCTTTTTTGGCTTCTGATTTTAAAATTTCTGATTCTTTTAACCCTTCTGCTCTTAAAATTGCGGCTCTTTTTTCTCCTTCTGCAAGTAATATTGCTTCACGACGTTCTCTTTCTGCACGCATTTGTTTTTCCATTGCTTCACGAATATCTTTTGGCGGAATGATATTTTTTATTTCTACTCTTAGTATTTTTATTCCCCAAGGATCTGTGGCTTCATCTAAAACTTCACACATTTGTTGATTAACAATTGCTCTACTTGTTAAAGCTTCATCTAAATCTAAATTTCCCATTATATTTCTTATTGTTGTAGTTGTTAAATTATCGATTGCTCTAATCGGGTCACTTACACCATATACATATAATTTTGGATCTGATATTTGATAATATACCACTGTATCAATTTGCATTGTTACATTATCTTTTGTAATTACTGGTTGCGGATCAAAATCTAATACTTGTTCTTTTAGTGAAACCATTCCGATTTTCTTTCCACCAATTCGAAAGCCGTTGTCAGCAATTTGATGAACGAAAGGAATTAAAAAATGTACTCCTGCACCTAATGTTTTATAATATTTACCAAATTTTTCAATAACGTATGCGTTTGTTTGTGAAATTACTTTTATATTTGCAATTATTATGCAAGCTATAATTACTAATATAATTGCTAAACTAATTAATATCGCATTAACCGCACTTCCGCTTGCTAAAAAAATAACATTTTTCATACTTTTTACCTCTTTCTTTATTTAATTTCAATTTCTTCAATTTTCCCCACAATTAATTTATTCCCTTCTATTTCTTTTATTATTACTTTTTCCCCTTCTTTAAACACTTGGTTTTCTTTAGATATAGCAGACCAAATTTGATAATTTGCTTTTACGGCTCCTTTTTCACCAATTTCAATTTGCTTTATTACAGTTGCGATGGATCCCTTTAATCTATCAATATTGGTTGGAACATCGTCATTTTTTGTTAATTTCTTTACAAGCGGCCTTGATATAACTATTAATAAAACCGAAACAAGTGCTGCAACTAACACTTGAATATATATACTAACTTTACAAAAGTTTAAAATTAATCCTGCAATTCCTCCCACCGCAAACCAACAAGATACAAATTCGACTGTTTCTGCTTCTAAAACAACTGCTAAAATTATAACTATAATCCAACCAATTACCATAATTGTTGATTCTGTTGAACCAATCGCCAAAATGCGGTTCATTAAATTAGTCATTATTCTTTTCCTCCTCACCTGTAATATTTACGATTAACATTTTATATCCATTGTTCCATTTTGCTGAATATTTATAAGCCACTTGACTATTAAAATCCAAATTATATCTTGAGGCGATTTCATCAATTAAAGTCTTTCCGGTAATTCTGCCATACGATTTATTTATTGTAATTTTATGAAATTGACCTTTCGAAGATTCGTTTTCTAAATCATATTCTGCTTTTGAAACACTTTTTATTACTAGTTTTCTTGATGTTTCATCAATTCCTATCGCAACCA
>CAYVQA010000133.1:0-2381 GCA_964453965.1 uncultured Staphylococcaceae bacterium | reverse complement strand
ATCTTGAAGAAAGAGCTGAAAACAATAATGAATCTATTCAAAAATTATTTTATTACTATATGTTTTATTTAAGAGCAAAAAAAGGAGATGGTGCTTCAACAACACCAGGCGTAAGAAATTATTTTTTAAAAACTGAACTTAAAGAATTACTAAATAAAAGATTACTTGTAAATTTAGGAAAAATATTGGATTTGATGAGCATAGTAAATAGAGGACAGGTTGACAGTGTTACAAATATATCTGATGAGTCATTACAATTATTGGATATATTGTCTTCATATCCAAATGAGTTTTGGAAATATCCAGTAATAAATTACTTTTTATCTAATGAAAGTAAGAGCGGTTTTGTAAATAATTTCCCAATATTTTTAAAAAAACTTATTGCTTGTTTGTCTCCACTATATGTTACAACACCAACAATTAATGCTGTAAAATCAGATATATTAAAATTAAACATACAATCAGTAAATACCGAATGCCCTGAGTTTGTATTTAAACAAACAGGAGAGGAAGAATTAAAAGAAAAATTAAAAAATCCAAATAAGAATATTGTAAGAATGTTGTTAAAGATAATAGCTTATGATGGTCAAGAGAATTTATTGCCAGAGAAATGGGAAGTAGAGCATATATTACCTCAAAAATATCAGTCAACATATTTTACAAATGTAAGCGATGAGATAATAAAAGAAACAATTGAACATATAGGGAATAAAATTCCATTTGAGAAAAAGTTAAATATAATAGCAAGTAATGGATATTTTGCTAAGAAGAAAGATCAATATAAACAATCAGCAATTTCAATTGTAAACAAATTGGCTAAAACATCTATTATTGATTGGAAATTAGAAAACATTTATGAAAGAGATGTTACTCTAACCCAAGAATTGATGAATAAATTTACAGAATGGAGCCAATTGAATTATAATGATAATGAACAAAAGATTGTTGAACCAACGCAAGAAGAATTAAGAATGATTGAAGAGTTTAAGAAAAAAGGATTTATAAAATAAGGAGAAGATAAATGCATAACGAATTATATACAATCGAATATGATGTTGAAAATAAATTTATAGAAGTAATACAAAGAAATTGGTATAAGTATAACAATTTATCAAGTTATGAAGAACTTCTTGAAAATTTTAGAAATAAGTTAAATCTTTTAAACAAAGATATCCTTAATTCAAAACCTTTGACAGATTCGGAATTCAAAGAAATTATTATTTATCTTGAAAACAAAACTATATTTGAAGCGTCTCAAATACTTAGAACTGGAAAAATTGATATTGTCAAAAGAAATGGATTTCCGGTTTACTTAAAACTTGTTGATTTAAAAGATATAGAAAAGAATAGCTTTGAAGTTACTCATCAGATAAAAACCACAGGTAGTTACGCTGGTAGATTTGATGTGTCTCTTCTTATCAATGGTCTACCATTTGTCCAAGTAGAGCTTAAAAAGCCCGGCGTCGAAATTAATCAGGCATTTAATCAAGTTTTGAGATATAAAAGAGATGGTAATTATAGAGGTATTTTTAACTTTATTCAAATTTTTGTAATCTCTAATGAACAAAATACGAGATATTTTGCGAATAACGATCAGATATTAAAAAGCAATTGTTTTGTTTGGTCTAATAAAGAGAATGAATCCATAAACACATTATATGATTTTGAAGAAAATTTTCTCTTCTGCCCATTTCTTTTTAGATTAGTATTTAATTATATGATTGATAGTGCGAGAGAGAAAAAATTATATGTAATGCGACCATATCAAATTTACGCTTTTGAAGCATTGAAAGAAAGGTGCTTAAAACAAAATGCTAATGGCTATTGTTTTCATTCAACTGGCTCTGGTAAGACATTAACATCTTTCAAATTCGCATACGATATGAGTTTAAATCCAAATGTTGATAAAGTATTCTTTTTGGTTGACAGAAAAGACTTAGATGATAAAACAATTGATGACTTTAATTCATATATGTCCACTACAACAGATGAATTTGTAAATGTAAATAAAACGGATTCATTGATAACAAAAATACAAAGCGACCAAAAACTTATTATTTCAACAAT
Source organism: uncultured Staphylococcaceae bacterium (assembly GCA_964453965.1). Lineage (GTDB taxonomy): Bacteria > Bacillota_I > Bacilli_A > ML615J-28 > CAG-313 > CAYVQA01. Next base: position 314 of record CAYVQA010000133.1, on the reverse strand, counting down.
CAATAAAATGGCAAATGCCTTAAAGGGAAAGAATATTGATAAACTTGCTAAATATAAAAATTCAAAGATGATATTTATGTTCGATGAATGTCATAGGACACAAGCTGGCGAAATGAGAAAGTTGATTCAAAACTACTTTAAAAATGCATTGTACTTTGGTTTTACAGGAACACCCATCTTTACTGAAGAAGATGAAAAAACTCAAAACGCAAAATTAACTTCAATCTATTTTGATAAACCAGTACATACATACACATTAAAAGAAGCAATTGGAGATCGCAATGTTTTACCATTATGTATTGATTATGTAAAAA
>CAYVQA010000132.1:0-2386 GCA_964453965.1 uncultured Staphylococcaceae bacterium | reverse complement strand
CTGATCGAGGAGATGAATGCGGAGCGCCGAACACTCAAGGCGCAGCTTAACGGCACAGAGCCGCCGACAACGCTGACCAAAACCCAGCGCAAGCTGTGGGACTATATGCGGCTGCATCCAGATGTCACACAGTTTGCGACTATCGCAAAAGGTGCGGGTGTTGCGAGGAATACTGTAAAGAAGCATTATAAGATGATGGCGGAGATGCTAAAATAAGATATCTGGAGCGGCTTGACTAAGCCGCTCCAGAATTTATATCGAAATATATTAATTTGATTTCACTTTGCCGATTCGTGTCAAGCTTTGACCTGTTGTGAGAATTGAAAAGTTTATCCATGCAAATTGAACAATGCTACGCATATTATTTGTTTCGCTTAATTTGAATTGATTTGAAATCAATTATTTTCGAAACGGCCAATGTACCTGTGGGGAGATCAAGTAGATATTCAACTTCTGTCGGGCTGATACTCAGTCCATACTCTACAGATAGTTCATTCATAAACTCTTCGGCAGAAAAAACATTTTCCTGAAGTAACATCATGACGGAGGCCTTCAACAATGCCGGTGAAGCTGTAATAAGTACATCATCCAATGGTTCTTCTTTTCTTTGACCTCGTCTTTGCATGATCCTAATCAATGACTGATAGTCGTCTTTAGAAATTATATCAAGTTTTTCTGATCTTCGAATCATTGCAGCAATGGAAACTTTCCACTTTTTCTTAAGTTGTTTGTAATAGGCAATTGTCTGTTCACCAGCCTCGGCATCTTTTCTAAAGGTATCCTCCGGAAGCAAAAAGGCTGCAGCAAAGTCATTGGCTTCACGTTCTCTGCGCTTGAACTCCTCTTTTGAAAGCGTTTCAATATCTTCGCTCCATTCATGCAGGCAAATATGTCCGAGTTCATGAGCAATATCAAAATGGATTCGTGCGGCAGATGTTTTATTATTGGAATATGCAATAAGATAAGTTGGTGTATCAGATGTTCCCACAAACTGACTAAACGCATCAACATCATCCGTACTTGTGGAAAAAGAGGTAACTAAAATGCCGTGTTGTTCAACAACAGATATGATGTTTTCAATTGGGGCACGGCCAAGTCCCCATGCATCTCTTAAAGCGTAAGCGGCTTCTTCAGGAGTAGCATCTTCAGGGAGATTAATAGGTTCATATGTCGGGAAAGAAATATAATCCTGCAGTAGCGAATATACCTGAGAAAGAAAATCCATTTTTACGATTTGTTCGCTGCGGTATTTCTTGTTGGTGGTAAGGAGTGAACGGAAATAAACGGTACCTTCTGTATTAGATACGGGATGTTCGTAAAAAAATTTAACAGGGAAACCAAGCACGTGGGACAAACGGTCAACGAGTCCTTTGTCGGTTGGCTGGCTTTTAGAAATCTCATACATTGAAAGTGTTTGGCGTTGGCAACCGGCTTGTTCCGCCAATTCAGCAACGGTTAAGCCTCTATATATACGTGCTTTTTTCAAGCGTTCACCATTAAACTGGGTTTTCATATGGAGCGCTCCTCTTTAAACAATAATTATTGATTGATTAATTGTATGTATCTTAGGGAGGTCATATAAGAACCGCCAATTTGGCGATTCTTATATGACTGACTTATCTTAACCCTCTTTTTGATTGGAAGTTTCCAGAGCTTTTCTTTCGGGCTTGCCTTTCTTGCGAGCCATAGCCTTAGCTGTAAGAGTAAGCCCGCGTCCAGGATTGTTCTCCGGTGCCACAGGATCGGAGACTTTCTCTACAACGATACTCTCGTCGGCGTTAATGTACTTAGACCAGTCCTGCTCGCTTCCTTGGGCAATGTCCAGAGATGGAGTGACCATAACGGCACGGATATTCGTTAACCGGTACCCCACTGTATCAAATAACACCAGAACATGGTGGCGAACAATGTTGGCGTTGCTTCCTAAATCTTGAAGCAGTACCTGAACTAATTCCGCAAGCCGTTCTTCGTCAGAAAACTCATGAGGAATGAGACAAAGCTGCTGTTGGTCTGCTAAAAGATTCTGGTTGAACTGGAGAGCCAGCATGTCGATGTAGTGCATCCGCTCGCGTTGCCGTTGCCGCTTCTGCAGTTCTGAGAATCGTTTTTCTCGCATGAAGGTAAATATGCACTGACTGGACTTTTCAAAAATCACCAGCATCTCCCAAGGACCACGATGTGCTCTGGCAATGGTGCAATCTTCCGTGTCCAGTGCCTTGATGATATTTGTATTTAGCAAATCCCAGATGCGGGAAGGAACACTGTTCCGTGTTTGAAGATCATTGCGCTGGATATCGGCTTGGATGTCATCACCAACGGCATCTTCCACACAACGAACGACTTTGGAAATCAGGTCAGGAGAAAAGGAAATCGTATTCGAGTGCAT
>CAYVQA010000131.1:0-2399 GCA_964453965.1 uncultured Staphylococcaceae bacterium | reverse complement strand
ATTCCTTCAATAGGAAAATCCTTAACATCAGCAATATATTTTTTGTAATCCATAAAAAATGCACCTCTTTCTTAACATATAAGTGATTATATCACAAAACAGTAATTTTGTTAATAAATTTTTTACATTTATTTTCATAATTATACTAACACATTTCATATTAATTAATATGAAAAAAAATTATTTAAAGATTTATAATCCTTTAATTAGGAATACAATTATTTTGATTATATGTAGTTTGCTTGTCAAAGGACTTGGTTTATTTAATAGAATTGTCTTAACAAGACTTTTAGGAAATGAGGGAATTTCTCTTTATACAATTTGCCTACCTTCAATTATGCTTTTTATGACAATATCCGGGTTTTCTTTAAATATTGCGTTAGCAAAAATTGTTTCTGAAAATTTAGTAACTAAAAAGTATAGCAACAAAAAAATCATCATATCTTCATTTATGATAGGTTTAGTTACTGTAGTTATTGCTATTATAATTTTATTATTAATTATTAAACCATTAACAAATGATTGGTTAAAACAAAAAGATACTTTTTATCCAATTCTTTCAATTATATTCTTTCTACCATTCGTTTTAGGAAATAATATCTTAAGAGGATATTATAATGGTATAAATAAAATAAACATTAGCGCTTATGCTAATGTTATTGAACAAGTATCAAGAATCATTTTTTCAACAATCATCTTAATTATCCTATCAAAATATGGGGTAGTTTTATCGGTAACTATGGCAATTATCTCTATGGGAGTTGGAGAAATCATTTCATTTTTTTACACTTTAATCAAATTAAAAAAGAATATATATCATATAAAAGGTAAAGCCTCCCCAACAAAAGAAATCATATCACTAAGTGCCCCTACTACTATTAATAGATTAATTACTAACCTTACTTTTTTCTTAGAACCGATCATTTATACTTATGCTTTAACCATCATAAATTTTAACGAAAGTGAAATAATGTATAAATATAGTGAAATAAATGCTTATGCCATCCCCTTAATTACAATGTTTTCCTTTATTTCTACCTCTATTGCCACATCCATCATCCCAAAAATTACTCAAAAATATGCGATAAAAGACTATGAAAAAATGAATTATTTAATAAAAAAAGCTTTACTTTTTTCACTGCTTCCAGGAATTATCATTAGTTGCATTCTATTTAATTATAGCGATGAATATATGAATTTAATATATGGAACAAATATTGGTAGCAACTATGTAAAATATTTTATTTTTCCTTTCTTACTATTTTATCTAGAACCACCAGTTATATCAATATTACAATCAATTGGAAAATCAAAACAACTTTTAACTTTTTCAATATTTACTAATATTTTAAAACTTTCTTTAATATTTTTATTAACTTTAATTCCGAAAATTTCTTATAAAAGCCTAATAATTACCATGGTTATTAATTCTTTGATTGTTACTTTATCGCTTATATTTTATTTAAAAAATATTGTTAATTTAAAATTTAATATAACAAATATCATAAACATCATAATTCTATTTGCTTTAACTTTTTTTACCATTTTATTTTTGAAAAATATCCAGATACATTATCTTTTAGCATCTTTTATTAGTAGCATTTTATTTTTAATCTATATGAAATTATTAAAATTTATAAACTTCTAAAATAAATAAATCTCCATTTTCATAATTAGCATAATAGATATCACTTAACTCTTCATATCCTTTTTCTTTAATTTTTTTTAATATCCATTTCTTATCTAAATTTAATAATTTAATATTATCCTTACAAAGTTTGCCTGATAAAATTACTGGAAAAGGATAAATTTCTTGTTCGTTAGTTATAGTCTTATTGCTATTTTTAATTACTGAATCATTGTTTTTACTTTTAACATTACTTGAGGGAGTTGAGACTTCATCATACTTAAAAACACTAATTTCTCCATTTGTTTCAAGTATTAAATATTTAACTTCTGATAATGATTTTATATTTTTAAGGCGAAGTTGCACAACTAAATCATTAAAATTATAGTTTTGCTTTCGCATTTCCTTTATATTAACTTTTCCATCAATTATAATTAATGATTCTTTCCCATCAAAGAAATCTCTTAAAATAGGAATTTTTAATAAAATGAAAGATAATATCTTTTGTATAGCCGCAAGTATTGATATAGCGAGCAAAAAGAAATAAAACGGGACTTCTTCATTATCAATTCCCATAACCGCTACATCAGCGATTAATAATAAAATTACAAAGTCAAATAAACTTAATTGACCTATTTCTCTTTTTCCCATAATTTTTAAAACAATTAAAATAAAAAAATATATAACTGTTGTTTTAATTAAAATATGAACTCCCATCAAAAAAATCCTTTCTTTGTTCTAAATAAGATACTTTTTCATATAATTTAGTGGT
>CAYVQA010000130.1:0-2423 GCA_964453965.1 uncultured Staphylococcaceae bacterium | reverse complement strand
AGGAGAAAATATGATTAATTTAGGCAAAGAAAGTGAAACTTTAGAATTTAAAGAGTCAACTTCAGAATTTGACAAAGCATGTAAAGCGATTGTGGCGATGCTTAATAAATCAGGTAGGGGGACCATATATTTTGGTGTTAAGGATAATGGCGATGTTATCGGACATTTGATTGGCAAAGATACATTATCAAATCTAGCAAATAGAATTAAAGATTCTATTAGACCGAGTATCTATCCTACAATATTACCAAAGGTAATTGGTGATAAAACGATTATTAGCGTTACTTTTTCTGGAAATAATAAACCATATGCTTATAAAGGCTCTTTTTTTATAAGAGTTGAACAACAAAATTTAGTTGTTGATCCTTTAGTTCTAAGAGAATTAATTAAAGAAAGTCATGAATACAATGATTTATGGGAAAATGAAATAACGGAATTTGATGCAAGTTTTATTGATGATGAAGCAGTTGATATGTATTATCGACAAGCAGTATCGATGGGGAGAATTGCAAAATTTGATCATACAAATGAAGAATTATTAACACAATTAAATCTTATGATTAATGGAAAATTAACTAATGCTGGTAGATATTTATTTGGGAAAAATTGTCCCTTAGTATATAAAGCTGTTGAATATCCTACAACAGAACGTTTAAATCCCATTGATTTAAAAAGATTTGAAGGAAATATTTTTAAACTTATTAGTCAAGTAAATAATTTTATTAATCAAAAAATGAGTTGGAAAGTAGAAGTTAATGAAATTCAAAGAACTGAAATTCCAGAAATTCCAGTGGTCGCAATTAGAGAAATTGTCATCAACTCATTAGTTCATTCGGATTATCATGCGGATTCGGAACATCAAATATCGATTGACCCTGAAAATATTGAAATTTATAACCCTGGTCCATTTAATGAATTTACCCCAATAGATTACATTGAAAGAATTCTACCATCAAGAACAAAACATAAAGTTATTCAAGGTGTTATTTATAAAGCATTTGATGTTGAAACTTTAGGAAGAGGTTTAAAAAGAATGGACAATGCTTGCAAAGAATATAATATTAGTTGGGATTATTGTAAATACAATTTTGGCTTTTCGTTTACATTTAAAAGAAGAACAGCAAATAAAAATGATAAATATATCATAATATCGCCAGACGCAAAATCTATTTTAAAATTTATGGAAACAAATAATGGAATTCTTGAAAATTCAACAATCGCTATGAATGTTTTAAATAAAAAAGAAAGAACAACTCATAAAGTAATTAAAGAATTAATCGATAATGAATGCATTAAAAGAGTTGGATCAAATAAAAATGGATATTGGGAAAAATTATAATTTAAACATCCATAACCTAAAAAATTATTAATATTAAGCTGAATTATTTATTAATTAATATTAATAAAAATTTATTTTGCCTTTTTACTTGAGAAAAGTGTTTTTTTATAATATAATTGATATAGTTGCTTAAGAAAGGAGAAAAAAAGTGCTTGAAAACAAATTAAGAATAACTGATTCTGCAGAACTTGCTCGTGAAGAAGAACGAATAAGTAAAATGCGTGCCATAGAACTTTTTGAAACTGATTTTCTTTCTTCTTTAAAACCTGGTACATTTGATACTCTTTCTAAAATACATAGTTACTTATTTTCGGATATATATGAATTCGCCGGAATTATTCGAACTGTCAACATCACAAAAGGAAACTTTAGATTTGTTCCACTTGTGTACTTAAATTTAGCACTTGAAAATATTGAAAAAATGCCACAAAGTACATTTGATGAAATTGTTGAAAAGTATGTTGAAATGAATGTGGCACACCCTTTTAGAGAAGGAAATGGTCGATCAACTCGTATTTGGCTTGATCATATGTTAAAAAGTGAAATTGGATTGGTCGTCGATTGGAGCCGTATAGAAAAAGAGGATTATCTTCTTGCAATAAAGAGGAGTCCTATAAAAGATATTGAAATCAAGTATCTTCTAAAAAATGCTTTGACAGATAAAATAAATGATAGACAAGTGTTTATGAAAGGAATAGATTATAGTTATTACTATGAGGGTTACACAACATACAAAACAAAAAATTTAAAATGATTATTGGGTAGTCAGTGGGCTACCTTTTTATAATTATTGTAAATGCTGATTAGGTTTTATGCTAAAACTTAAAAAATTAAATAAAGAAAAAATGTAAACTAGAAAAGTTTTTACTAAGTGTCTCTTTTTTTTGTAGGAATTTCCTTTTAAAAATAAAATTAGAAAAAATGAAATGTAAAAAAGGACTATGGGATAAAACCATAGTCCAAATATATTAAGTGTTCAAAAGGAAATCTATGATATTGTAATGCTTAATACCATTTCTTGAAAAATCAAATTTATCGGCAGAAATAACGTATTTAGGGTAGTTGTCATGGATGAAATTAAATG
>CAYVQA010000129.1:0-2433 GCA_964453965.1 uncultured Staphylococcaceae bacterium | reverse complement strand
CTCATATACCCCTCCTCTATATGTTAGCTTCTATCAGCCGTTTCATCTTCTCTGCACTCAAATTTTTAGTGAATCTAAAAATAACAGTATTCTCGTCTTTTAACGCAGAAAAAATGCTTGAGGGGCTTCCATAGCCTTTTTCAACAATCGAAATATATCCGTTCAAGGCTGCACCGTGAACAAGATTTACTTTGCTGATATTCGCATATGGAATCTCAACCTCAGACAATTTGTGAAATGTCGTACCAAGGGAAGTATCCCTGACGATAGATACGCCTGAATTATTAAGACACATCGTCCCATTTAAGCCCTTAAATGTTTTCATAGCAACCCCTCATTCTATCGTGCTATTTCAATTTTGCTAAACCGCCTTGCTGCTATAAAACACAATCCGACTTGTAGTATAATTAGCATAATGCAAGGAATAATCAGCTCAACAAAATTGTCAGACGAATTATAAGCAAAAGTTAGCAGGTGTGTAGGAAAAAGTTTTCCAAACGAAAACATAGTAAGAATGTCCGGAGCAGCCAACACGGTAACCACCATTGTTATTACAGCCATAATATGGTTTTTATAAATTATAGACAGTGTTATTGATAGTGTAGTTATAAAAAATATTGCTACCGCAATTACAGCTGAATTGCAAAAAGCAACCACAGGCGAGTAATTGTCTGAAATAAGAATCCCACTTAACGCATAATAAAGATTATATCCAACAAAAACGGGAAAGGCAGTGCAACCACCATATACTAACATCTTTGAAATCAGCATTTGCCAATGCGAATAACCTGCTTCCGTAACTAAAATCCATTTGCCGGAACGAATTTCGCTGGGCAATAAATTACAGCACACAAGTGAAATGGCAATCGTAAAGAAGATAATAACATCAGATGCCCATATCCCCATATTTTCTTTTGTAGTCTGCGGAAATAATTTAGCCATTACCTGTTGAATTTGCGATCCGTCTGCAACCATATCGGGTGCCTTTTCTACAAGCAAATCTATCAGCGAAGGGAAAGCCAATGTTGTACCCAATACCATAATAGTAATCGCAATCAGTAGGCCGTTAAAAAGCAGCGTTCGCTTGTTTCGTATAACTTCTAACAAGTCTTTTTTTATACAACAGATTGTTTGTGTCATTTGCACACCTCCTCAAAAAGTTCATCCAAGGAAATGGCCTTGTTTCTGATAGATACGATTTTTTCGTCAAGTAATGCTAAGTATTCTAATAAATACTTTTGATTAACTGTTTCAAATATATAAGACCTTTCGTTTGTTTGAGTAACTGTCATGACAGCCTTGTTATATGCAGATAGCTTCATTTCTGTTTCAAACTCTATTTCCCACAAATTTTCTTTGCCGCATAATAATTTGCCCACACAGACTTCGTTTTTTATAACTCCCTCATGTAAAAAACCAACCTTATCGCATACCTTTTCCATGTCAGCCAAAATATGCGTAGACAGTACAATGGATCGGCCATCGGCTTTGAGCTGCTTCAATATTTCCATTAGCTCATGTCGTCCCTGCGGATCGAGAGCCGAGGTGGGTTCATCGAGCAATAACACTTGGGGGTCGGTAACCAATGCCGAGGCCACTCCCAGACGCTGCTTCATTCCTCGAGACATTGATTTTATTTTCTCATTACCTTTCAAGCCAACAAGTTGCAATAAATGTTCCCTTCGCTCATTTGTGTGTTTTATCGTCATCAACAGAAAGTCAATATACTCTTGTGCGGTAAGATAATCAAAAAATGCAGGAATATCCGGAAGATAACCAATACTGTTTTTCTCTCCAGTTGAGTAATTTCCCTCATCTGCATTAGAAAGTCCAGCAATAATATTCATCAAGGTTGTTTTGCCAGCACCGTTCTTCCCGATTAACCCATAAATCTCACCATCGTTAATCGAAAACGATACACCGTTTAGCACCTTACGATTATCAAATTTTTTTGTAATTCTATCGACTTTCAACATCACAAATTTCTCCTGTGTTTTTCGTTCTTATTTTGACACAACGCAGAATTGCCCAGTACACTATTCCCCCAGTTATATAGCATACAATATCAAACGGATCTGTAGTGGATGATGGCTTAATCAGTGGTGCTACAAACTCCCATACGCAACTTGTGCATAAGCTAACAAGGCAAATCACCCATAGACGATTGATTTCCTTATCAACGGTATTAAGCAACATATTTGCATAAGAAAAGAAAAACAGCGGGCAAATCAAGTCGTTAAAATAGCATATAAAAAACAGTCTTACATTTCCGTTCGTATATATTTTTAAGAATTTATTATTCACAAAGTATGCTACCAAAACTATAACAACAAGTATTATATTTATTGGTCGCTTTTGAATACTTTTTATTAGTTTAATCATATTGTCCTCCATAGATGCTATAAAAGAAGGGCACTGCTAATCTCATAAAGA
>CAYVQA010000128.1:0-2572 GCA_964453965.1 uncultured Staphylococcaceae bacterium | reverse complement strand
TATTTTTGTTATTGGTGTTGCTGTTTCATCAATTTGATTAAAATTAATTGGGGGATAATATGTTGTACTCATCTTAATAATTTATATAATAATATATTATATTATTATAATTTAATTTATTTTAATTTGTTTAACCTACTCATTAAATATTCATGAGTCGTATAGTTTGCTTTTGTTTTCTTCTTTGTTTTAGATAAATTATAAATTTCTTTTACCATATTAAAAATATGATCATTATAATCTTTTTTCTTTTCTTTATATTCAGTGTTTAAATTTGTATATTCAGGACTGTTTTTTTTTCTGTTGTCGACATCCTCTCTTTTATAGTTGCTAATTCATCTTCCGATTTTGCCATTTTACCATATGAGTCCAGGATTTCACCAATTTCTTGAGTTGTTATATTTCCATCTGTTTTTTAAACTAATTTAACAACAAACTTTAAAATTTTACTGTTTTTATTTTCTTTACTTATTAATAATTTGCTGTTTTCACTTAATGGCACTGAATAATTATTATCGCTATCATAAACCATTTTTAATTTTTCAGTTTCTGATAAATCATCAAAATAAGAATCATTAAAATCGCTGCTTTCTCTTTTTATATCGTTTTCTGTTTTTATATCTCTAAGTCTTTTATGATAACCAAATGGATCGTTATCATCATCTTCTTCATCATCATCATCAATCATTTTGCTTTCTTTTTCTTTTTTAATTAAATCGACTAAATCATTATACTTCTTATCTTTCTCTGCTCTTCTCTTTTGCTTTTCTTCTTCTATTAATTTGTATTCTTCTTTTTCCTTTATTCTAGATTCTTGTAGTTTTTGTATATTTGTATGGTATAAAGTTAATAATTCTAATATTTTCTCAGTATTGGAATTTGTTGAGTCGTTTAATGACTTCTTTAAGTCAATAATAGAATTTGATAAACTTTCAGATCTTTTAATAAATTCATTTGTTGGAATGTTATTACAAAACTGCGTTAATGCTTGGTGCTCTTTAACTATATTATCAAGTTTTTCGTTTTGTCTTGTTATTATATCTTTGGATTCATCAACTTTTTCAATTATTTGACCTGTTGATGTTGATACTTTCTCAATTGCTGTATTATTAGAACGCAATATTAATTGGTTATCTCTGTTTAATGCCATCAATTCATTATCATTCTCAATTAATGGTTGGACTGTTGTTTGTAAAGTTGTTGCGTATTGTTGAGCGAGTCTGTCAAAAGCTTCATTATTTGCTGTTCTTATAATATCCATTGCATTCCGATTATTTGCCATTATTTCTCTAATTAATCTTTCATACACTTTTTCAATATGTTGTCCATGGCTTTTATTCATTGATTTAACCATAGCGTGCAAATCACTTTGATAACTCATTAACTGAAATCCAACATCTTCATATAAATTGTTCATATCATTGTTTAACGATACCATTCTTTGGTTAATTTCTTCATTATCTTCATCTGGTTCTTCGACTATTGGCGGTTTATTATAACGTTCAACCAATTGTCTACTTTCTTCTCTAACACGCTCAATCCCTTGTGCTAAAGCTGAAGCAACACCCACTAATTTGTCTATTCTTTCTTTATCTGCTACATTTGCATTATTAATCGATTTCATGACATTTGAGTTTATAGCTTCCATTTGTTCAGTTGGTATATTTACACTCACCTGAATATTTGGTGTTGGTTTTTGTGCTAATGTTAAAGCTTGTACTTGTTCGGTTAATTGTTGAACGCCTTGTGAAGTGGCATTAATATTATCGTTAATATAAGAAAATCCCGAAGTTAAAGGATTCATTTTTTCAGTTAATAAATTATCCATAGTTGTAAGTGTTCGGCTTGATATATTAGTTAATGCGTTAGAAACGCCCGAAGAGTATAATCTATTTTGTTCCTGTATTTGGAAATTTATATTTTGTGTTGCTTGGTTATTTTCTGATAATATGAGTTCCATATTTCTGTTTACATTAGCCTGTAAAGAGTTTAATTGTGTTTGGTGATCTATTAGATTTTTTGCCATTGATGCAATTGTTTGATTATTATCCCTACCGTTTCTTTCTATTACCTGTAATTGTTTTAATAAATCATCATTTTGATCGATAGGCTGTTGAATTGGCGGAGGAATAATAGTCATCTTTGGGTTTTTAATAACATAATTAAAATTAGGATTATTAACTGGTAATGCTGAATTTGTTAAATTTGTTAATGGTTGATTGTTTATTCTTTTTTCAATTACATATAAACCATTATTATTGTTTGTTCTGTTTACATTTACATTATCATCCTCAAGGCGCCTACGGAATTTAATTCGATGATTACGGCTATGTTTTTCATCTTCATATAAATAACCATAAACATTATCGTCATCATCATCATCATCATTTATTGAGTTTTCTTTAAAATCTAGTTTTGGTTTCTTACGTTTAAATGGTATAATTGTTTGTTGTTTCTTTTCTTCTTCTTTTTTCATTTCAGTATCGCCATTATCTTCTTTTATTTCAACATCATCTTTTAAGGTGTCTTCGTCCCAACTCGTTGGGCTTTGAGGCTTTGACTTTGTCAAAGC
>CAYVQA010000127.1:0-2577 GCA_964453965.1 uncultured Staphylococcaceae bacterium | reverse complement strand
GATATGGAAGAAGAAATTGCCAATGAAAGATATAATTATATCGTAGGAATTACAAAACTTGCGGAAACAAAAACAATAACAAAAGAATCTGTTACAGATAAATTAGATAAAATTTTCTTAAATAAATATGCGGCATTACCAATTTTTGCATGTATCATGTTTTTAATCTACTATTTATCAGTAGGTGTTGTTGGTAGTGCAACTGTTGATTTAGTAGATGGTGCAGTTTCATCGCTTGGTGAATGGCTTGGTGGAGTGCTTGAAAATATTGGCGCATCAGGCTGGTTAGTTAGTTTAATTTGTGATGGTATTGTTGCGGGCGTTGGTGCTGTACTTAACTTTGTGCCACAATTAATTATTTTATTTATTTGTATTTCGTTACTTGAAACTACAGGTTATATGAGTAGAATTGCTTTCTTCTTAGACTTAATTTTCAAAAAATTTGGTTTAAGTGGAAAATCATTAATTCCATTTATTGTTGGTGCTGGATGTTCTGTACCAGGAGTAATGAGTGCAAGAACAGTTGAAGATGAAACAGAGCGCCGAATGACTATTATGTTAACGCCATTTATACCTTGTTCAGCAAAATTACCAATTATTGCTTTATTTGCAGGTTATTTCTTCGATGAACATTCAGGCCTTGTATCCGCATCACTTTATTTCCTTGCAATTATCGTAATTTTATTATCTGCAATTATTATGAAAAAATTTATTTTCAAGAGCGGTTCTTCATCATTCATATCAGAACTTCCTGAATATAAATTACCAAGTTTCAAATATGTCGCAAGAGATGTAATTGAAAAAGTACTTGCATTCATTAAAAGAGCTGGAACTGTTATTTTATTATGTTCAGTAATTGTTTGGGCATTACTTTCATTCACATGGAAAGCAGAATACATTGAAACTGATTTAAAAGATTTAAATGATTACAGTTTAACAGAAATTGCAAAAAATAATGGTATTGAATATACTGAAGACTCAATCGCTGTATTTGATTTTAACAAAGATGGTTACTTAATAGTAAGCTTTGGAACTTTAAAAGATGATGAATCATATGAATATTCTGACTTCTATCAAATTGATAATAATTTGAATAAAGCATATTTTAAAAACTTAGAAGGAAAAACAAATAAAAATCGTGAAGTTGTTATAACTACTTCAGAAGAAGATTATGATAAAATTGCATATGACGGAAATGCATTAACCGTTGAAAATAGTATTTTAGCATCAATTGGTACAGTGCTTTCACCAGTATTTTATCCAATTGTTGGTGAATTAAACTGGGCTGCAACTGTATCAGCAGTTCAAGGATTAGTCGCAAAAGAACAAGTTGTAAGTTCAATGGCGATTATTGCTGGATATAGTGACTCAGTTGATGATGGAAAAATCATCTTTGGTTCAAAGGCATTTAGTGGATTTAATGCGGCATCAGCGTATGCATTTATGGTATTTAATTTATTTAGTGCTCCATGTTTTGGTGCAATCGGCGCAATGCGTAGAGAACTAGGAACAAAAAAGAGAATGTGGCAAGCTGTTTTATTCCAAACAGGTGTCGCATGGATTCTTGGATGCTTAGTATTTGGAATAGGTTCAATCTTTGCATAATTTAAGAATTCTAATGTCGTTTACTTTAACTGATGGAATCATCTTATTTATTTTATTAATTCTTCTTGGCTATTTATTTTACATCAGCTTTATTAAGCATCGAAAAGAACCCTGCCATGGTTGCCCACATGCTAAAGCTTGTAAAAAAATAAATAAGGATGATTTCATCAAGAAATACCATGAATGTAAAGAAAATAAATCTGAATATAAATGTTCAAAATGTAAATAGTAAATCTCCTAAAATAAAAATGTTGGAAAATTAGCACTTTCTAACATTTTTTATTTTACATTTTAGTAAAAATAAAGTATAATAATGTCAAGGAGAAGAAAAAGAATGAAACAAATAAAATTAACAACTGGACCATTACTGGATAATAATGGCGAAATAACAGAATCAGGATATGCGACAACTTTAATAAAAGATTATGACAGAAATATGATTAAAGCAAGGAAATTAAGAATTAAAGAATGGGATTATTATTATGTTGGAAATAATCACATTGGCGTTGCTTTAACGATAGCGGATAATTCGTATATGGGTTTATATAGTGTTAGTTTGCTTAATTTTGATGAAAAAAATGAAATTACAAAATCAGTAATGACATTTATGCCAAAAGGAAAAACTAATCTTCCATCAACATCAACAACTGGAGATGTAAAGTTTGAAAACAAAAAATTAAAAATCTATTTTAAAAATACAAATGGTAACCGCAAACTTGAATGTACATTTAAAAAATTCAACCACAATGAAGATCTTAATGTATGTATTATTTTAGAAAATAGTAATACTTCGATGGTTATTGTTACACCATTTGATAAACCAAAACACTTTTATTACAATCAAAAAATCAATTGTCTAAAAGCAACAGGGTATGCAACACTTGGTGATAAACATTATAATTTAGATAATAGTTATGGAGTATTAGACTGGGGAAGAGGCGTGTGGACTTATAAAAATACATGGTATTGGTC
>CAYVQA010000126.1:0-2580 GCA_964453965.1 uncultured Staphylococcaceae bacterium | reverse complement strand
TTCATTTACAAGTTTATTTTCTTTAATTTTTAAAAGTAAGATTATAAGAGCTATTAACATAAATAAACTTGCAATTATAAAAGCGATTATTGCGTTTGTGTAACCTGAAGAACTTGGAAGCCAATTTGAACTTGAATCACTTGTGATTTTTAAAAACATTGCAAGAGCGCCAGCTAATATTGCGCCTAAATATCCAACAAAATTAATAATACCATTTGCTTTTGCTCTTAGAGGTTTAGGAGTTACATCAGGCATTAATGCAACTGCAGGATTACGATACATATTCATAATAATGAGAATTATTCCCATCATAACAATCACACCAATTAAACTATTTCTCATAAACATAATCGGAATTAATGGGAAAACAATCGCTGAAAGAATCATTCCTATAATAATATAAGGCATTCGTCGACCCCATTTTGTTTTTGTTTTATCAGATAAATTTCCAAAAAGTGGTAACATAAAAATTGCAAATAAATTATCAGAAGCCATAATAATGCCAATAATATATAAACGTTCATTGTCTACTAAATTTAAATTAGTATGTTCTCTTAATAAATAATCTAAAAAAAGTGGACAATAGTGATTGTAAACTTGCCATAACATTAAAATTGAAAAAAATGCACAACCAATATATAATGTATTTTTATAATTAAATTTTAAATTATTTTCATTTTCCATTGTTAAAATTCCTTTCAAATCATTATGGTATTATTTTATCATATTTACAAAAAATATTCTTATAAAAAGAAATTTTTTTGCAAATTAATATAACTTATTATCTAAATATGGTATAATTTCCATAATTAAGTTAAAAGAGGACGAAAAAATGGCAAAAAATAATATTGTGCTTTATGAACCAGAAATACCACAAAATACTGGAAATATTATGAGAACTTGTGCAGGAACAGATACTGCATTGCATTTCATAAGACCACTTGGCTTTAGTTTATCAGAAAGTAAACTTAGACGCTCGGCAGTTAATTATTTTGAAAATGTTGAATATTATGTTTATGATAATTGGGATGATTTTATTTCAAAAAACAGTGGAGAAATGTATTTTTTAACTCGCTATGGAATGCATACACCGCATGAACTTAAATTATCTGATCCAAACAAAACTTATTATTTTGTTATTGGAAAAGAATCGACCGGAATTCCCAAAGAAATTTTAAGAAAACATTTAGATCATTGTATTAGAATTCCGACTAACGATAAAATCAGATCGCTTAATGTTAGTAATGTTGCAGCCGTAGTAATTTTTGAAGCTTTAAGACAACAAGATTATAATGATTTATCACGATATGAACCAGAAACATTAAAAGGAAAAGATTGGCTTTTAAAGTAAAAATTGAACATTTTTATTCATTATATTTATAATTTTTTTGTTAATAATAATATCGTCTAGGAGGTATTTATGAAGGACAAAAAAAATTTAAAATATGATTGTAAACCATGTGAAGAAAAAAAGGATTGCTATTGTGAACCTAAATTAAACAGTACAAATGAATCATCTAGAAGAGGATGTCGAACAAAAACATCAAAAGAATTTGAAGAAAAAAATCAAGAAAAAAATTATGAATTTGGAAGAGAATCAGATGTTAATCCGTTTGAGTTGACAAATACATTAAACAAATATAAATAATGAAAAAAAGCTTCGAAAGAAGCTTTTTCTGTTAATATTTATAGGAAAATATTATTAAATAAAAATGGTGCTAGAAACAAGAATCGAACTTGCGACCTGCTGGTTACGAGTCAGCTGCTCTACCTACTGAGCTATCCTAGCACATAGTTATATTATACTCAAAAATACAAAATTTTCTAGCATCTTGCATTTAATATTAAAAATATTCTCAAAAATAAAGTAAACTTAGTTGAAATTTTTCCCAATTTATAGTATAATGAGTTTATTAAATGAGGTGATAAACTTGAGGACAAATAATAAATTTAAAATATTGATAATATTATTTAATATCTTTTTATTGATATTTATCTTTACTAGTTGCACAAAAATTAATAATGATGATGAATATGTTGATATAATTTGTCCAACTGAAGAATTTAGTGTAAATGCATATATCCAATCAAATATGATTTTACAAAAAGAGACAGCCAATTATATTACTGGTATAGCTGAACCAAATGTTAAAATTTTTGTTGATTTAATTAATAATAAAGAAAAAACAATTGCGTCTTTAAGTACTATTACCGATAAAGATGGAAACTGGGAAATTTTACTTGAAGCACCTGATAATACAAAGATTAATTACACACTTTCAATTTATGATTCATTTAAAAAATATATTAAAAAATATGAAAATATTTATTTTGGTAATGTAATTATCATTTTAGGTGAAGAAATGTTTTTTAATAAGGTTGTAGATGAGCAATTTGATATTAGTAATTATTCCAATTTAAGAATTTGCGATTCTAATGGAAAATGGTATCGAAATGATAGTGATAATTTTTCGTTGTTATTAACTAGTTTTATGGTTCAATTATATGATAAAATGGAAAATAACATAGTTGGTTTTATTGATTTATCTTTTGAATCTGCCTCAATTGGTGCTTTTTTAA
>CAYVQA010000125.1:0-2583 GCA_964453965.1 uncultured Staphylococcaceae bacterium | reverse complement strand
ATTAGTTCTATCAAAATCCTTTCCTGATTCTTTATCAATATAGATATATTTATCACCTATATTCATTTTTTTAATTTCTTCATATTGCCTATCAATATGTTGTCCTCTTGTAGATACACGTATATATGCATAAATCATAAAAAATCACCTCAATATTTATATATCAATAAAAAGATGGTTAAGCAAGCAAAATGAGAATAAAAAAACACGAGAATATAAAAAAGTATACTTTTTTATACTTACATTTATTTAATACAAGTATAACATATTTTACACAAAATTTATATTTATTAGCAAATTTTTATTTATAAATTGTTGCAGTTTAATACAATTTTAGCAATTTTTAAAAAATTAAAAATACAAAAATCTATATGATTTTATACTCCTAATAAAGGAGAACAATTTATGAATTTTAATTCTGACAATTTTGAATATGACGAAAATGAATTGCTTGAAAATAATATAAAAATTTTCGATATTTTATTAATAGATAGAACTACTAAAAAAAATATAATTTGGGCAAGAAACATATATAAAGGAAAAGGATTTTATGAAAAAGATACAATTAAATCTAATTATTTAATTGCAAAGTATAGCCCAATAAAATTACGAATAGAAAAAAGTAAAACTGAACAAATACAGCGTAGCAAAGATATGGCTGAGGTTTTTACGCCAACTTGGATATGTAATAAACAAAATAATTTAATTGATAATAAATGGTTTGGTTATGCTGGTTCTTTTAATGTAGAAACTGAAAATACTTGGACTCCGACAAAAAAAGTCTTGTTTAATAATAAAAATTGGAAGTATTATATTTCAGATGTGAGACTTGAGATAACCTGCGGTGAAGCACCATATTTAGTAAGTAGATATGATGTTGTTACTTCTAAAAAAATACCTTTGTTTTCTAGAATAGGATTATTCGATAGAAAGATGCGAGTAATATGTGAAAATGCAATAGATGATAATGAATGGGTAGAACAATCTCTTATCGCTTTAGAAAGTATTTATGGATATGAATATCAAGGTGATAATTTATTTATAGCTAGAAAAAACCTATTTCTAAGTTATATAGATTATTATTTATATCATTTTAAAGAAATGCCGAATAACGAACTATTAATTAAAGTAGCTGAAATAATTAGTTGGAATTTGTGGCAAATGGATGGACTAAAAATGGTAACTCCTTTTAGTTGCCATAATGAAAAACCTAAATTTTATCAACCAAGTTTTTTTGATGATAATGTTGAACCAAAAGAAGAAATGTGTTTAGGTTGTAAAGATAATGATATCTTTAAACATAACGGAATGTATTGTCAAATTATGGATTGGAAAAGCAGAAAAAAATTAAAGTTTATTTCGTTATATTATGGAGGAAAAAATAATGATTAAAGATAGAAATGAAGCATTAGAAGCTAAAAACAAATATCAATCGGTTGTAGAATCGACAAGTCAATATATAGAAAATTTTGATATATTAGAAACAATTACTAATGTTGGAAATGATGAAGTTTTTACCCCAAGGAAAACTTGTGATATAATTCTTGATTCATTACCAAAAGAAGTATGGAACAATCCAAATTATAAATGGTTAAATCCGGCTACTAAAAATGGAATATTTGAAAGAGAGATAGCAATTAGACTTGATGATGGTTTAAAAAATATTATTCCAAATCAAGAAGTTAGGAGAAAGCATATTCTTCAAAATATGATTTTTTCATTAGGGCAAACAAAGTTCACTGCAAATGTTGCGAGACGAACTGTATATTATTGTTTACAAGCAAATAGAAAAAGTGATGGTATAAAAGCAGATGATGGTCATTTTATTAATGGATATGCAATAGGAAATGGATCTTGGTTTGATAATGAACAAGGAAATATCAAAACACCACATTTAGAACACTATTTTATCAATAAAAAAGGTAATAAATTGCCAATGCATGTTTCTGATGACCAAAAAGAAAAATATAATTGTAAATATTGTGGGATTAAAGCTATATCACAATATAACGATGATAATCAAAGAGAAAAATATGCATATGAGTTTATTCATGTGGAAACTAATGAAATATTATTACATTTACAAAATAGATTTTTTGGAGGAAATAAGAATATGAAATTCGATATAATAATAGGCAATCCACCATATCAACTAAGCGATGGAGGAGCACAAGCAAGTGCAAGACCAATTTATCAATTATTTGTTCAAAAAGCAATAGCATTAAAACCAAAATATATATCAATGATTATTCCTTCAAGGTGGATGGTAGGCGGGAAAGGATTAGATGATTTTCGTGAAACTTTTATAAATGATAAACATATATGTCGACTATATGATTATGTTGATTCAAAAATTTGTTTTCCAAATAATGACATAAAAGGAGGCGTTTGTTATTTTTTATGGGATAAAGATTATAATGATAAATGCAATATTATAACTCATTCTGTAAATGGAGATAGGACAAGCGTAAGATTTTTAAAAGAAGAAAATTGTGATATATATATTCGCGATCAATTGTTAATTTTAATTATGAATAAAGTAAAACAAAAAAATGAATTGACGTTTGACTGCATAGTTTCTGC
>CAYVQA010000124.1:0-2608 GCA_964453965.1 uncultured Staphylococcaceae bacterium | reverse complement strand
CGATATACTTCCCAACTAAATGCAGTTTTACCAATAAACCAATAAGGAACAATCATTGCGGTCATACCCGCTAATGATCCCATATAAACAAGAAAGTTTTTTAGCAATTCATTTCCAAATAAAATTATAATCGGCGAAATAAGAATAAGGAAAGCACAAATATTATAAGCAGTACTGATGTGTATAGATGCGTTTCCATTATATTGAGGATAAATCATTCCTTTAAATAAATGTTGTAAAACATTTACAACTGCTACTGATAAAACAACGATTTTTTTTGTGCGTTCTGTTTTTTTATAACTAATTAAATAAAGAATTGCGCATACAAATATTACGATAAACAAATACGCAAAATACATAAATGAACCATATTTAATGAGCATGCGCCACCTCCAATACATTAATATTACTTGATTTTTCCTTAACTAATTATATCATATGAAATATTTAATTGCAATTAAAACAATGATTTTTTATCATTCTTTATTAAAAACGGCATCCTCTTTTTAAGGATGCCTTCTATGAAAAATTTGACTATTTTATACTTTTTATCATTAAATCGCACATAATATTTGAAAATTTAATTGGATCATCGATTTTAAATCCTTCAATTAATAATGCTTGATTATAAAGAAGTGTTGCATAGGTACCAAGTTCATCAGGATTTTCTTTATACACTTTTTCAATAGCGGTGAATAATTGATGATTAGGATTTATTTCTAATATTTTATCCGCAACAATTTTATCATCACCAGGAATATTTGCAATAACTTTTTCCATTTCAAAGCTAATTCCATCTCCTGAAACTAAACATACAGCCGATGTTGTTAAACGTTTTGATAATACGACATCTTTGACTTTATCTTTTAGTGATTCCTTTAAAGCAACAAGTAAATCTTGATTTGCGGTTTTTTTATCATCTAATTCCTTTTTTTCTTCTTCAGTTAATAATTCTGATAAATCGCCTTGATTTATTGATCTAAATTCAATTTCATTATATTTTCCTAAAATTTTAAATAAGAATTCGTCCACATCATCTTTTAAAATCAAAACATCGAAACCATTTTTCTTAATTAAATCCATTTGTGGCATTGCATTAACGGCTTCTTTTGTTTTTGCAGAAACATAATAAATATATTTTTGATTTTCAGGTTTATTTTCAAGATATTTACTTAATGATACATAATTATCAGTATTCATTGTTTCATAAATTAATAAGTTTTGTAACAATTCTTTTCTGCTTCCATAATTTTCATATGCACCAAATTTGATATTCGTTCCAAAATTTTTAAAGAATTCAACATATTGGTCGTAATCATTTTTCATTAAATCTTCTAATTTATTAATTATTTTCTTTTCAATATTTTTTCCCATCTTTTGAAGGACTTTATTTTGTTGCAACATTTCTCGGCTAATATTTAATGATAAATCTGAAGAATCAACTAATCCTTTTACAAATCTTAAATAATAAGGAATTAATTCTTTACATTTATCCATAATAAAGACACCCTTAGTATATAATTGTAAACCAGACTCATATTCCTTTGTGTACAAATCATAAGGAGCATTTTTAGGAATAAATAATAAAGCAGTATAATTTATGTTACCTTCAATATTAAATAATAAATGCATTGATGGTTCTTGATAATCATAGTATTTTTGTTGATAAAATTCATTTAATTCATTATCCGATATTTCATTTTTTGGTTTTTTCCATAATGGAATCATTGAATTAAGTGTTTCTAATTCCTTAATTTCTTCATATTCGCCTTCAATTTCTTTACCTGTTTCATCTAATTTTTCAACTTCTTTTGTCACATACATTGTAATTGGATAACGAATATAATCAGAATATTTTTTAATTAAGCTTTTGATAAAATATTCATCAAGATATTTGTCATAATCATTTTCCTCTGTTGATGGGCGTAAAAATAATGTTATTTCAGTACCATCAGTTGTTTTAGTAATTTCTTCAACTTCGTATGTATCAGTACCTGTAGAAGTAAAGCGATATGCTTTTTCACTATATGGCGATTTTGTTTCAACTTTAACAAGTTTTGCAACCATAAATGCAGAATAAAATCCAACTCCGAATTGACCAATAATATCGATGTTTTGATTTTTTTCCTTAGCTTTTTCCATTTTCTTTAAAAACTCAAGCGAACCAGATTTAGCAATTGTACCTAAATTTTCATTAATTTCATCATAAGTCATTCCAATGCCGTTATCCGTTATTTTGATTGTTCTTGCATCTTTATCTAATTCAATATTAATTTCATAATTATTTCTTTTAGCTAGTTTATCATCAGTTAAAGATAAATAATGATATTTATCAATTGCATCAGATGCATTAGAGATAAGTTCTCTTAAAAATATTTCTTGATTTGTATAAATCGAATTAATCATTAAATCAAGTAAACGTTTCGACTCAGTTTTAAATTCTTTTATTTCACTCATAATAAACCTCCATTTGTTATTATCAATTTACACTTTTATTATACTCTTTTTTGTTAGCACTGTCAAGTGTTTAGTGCTAAATTTATCTAAGTTTCACATTTATTTCAGTTTTTTGTTTTAGTAAAGGATTATTATATTTTAAAAACTTCGC
>CAYVQA010000123.1:0-2771 GCA_964453965.1 uncultured Staphylococcaceae bacterium | reverse complement strand
TAACTTTATGAGGATTAGATAATAAAAATGCATATTTTTATAAATAGTATTTTATCATTAATAATTAAACCTTAATTATTATTTTAAATTATAACAATTTATTAAAAAATTATAATTATTTTTAAACTTAAAAAATGCAATTAAACAGTTGTTCATATTGCATTTTCAGTTATTTTATAAATCATATTGAAAAAAATTAAATTAAATTTTTAATTTAGATAATTTTCTATTAAATTTTCTACATCAACAATACCTTTATTAGTAATACTTGAAATAGGAATTATTTTTATATTATCTTCAAGTTTTAATTTATTTCTAATAGCTTTAAGATGACGATTAACAAGGGTTGAACCAATTTTATCCAATTTTGTTGCAATTAAAGTTATAGGTAAATTATAGTATTTTAAAAATTCATACATTAAAGTATCATCTTCTGTTGGCTCATGACGAATGTCTAAAATTAAGAAAATCATTTTAATGTTTGAATTATCAATTAATAAATCTTCTAACATTTTGCCAAATTTGATACGATCCGTTTTTTCTTTTGATGCGTAACCATATCCAGGTACATCGACGAAATAAAAATTTTTATTAATTAAATAATAGTTAATTGTTATTGTTTTCCCCGGTTTACTTGACGTATATGCTAAATTTTTACGATTTGTTAAAGCATTAATAAAACTACTTTTCCCAACATTTGATTTACCAATGAAAATAAATTCATCATTTTGATGATTTAAGAGATTTTTTTTATTAGTTGCACTTATAATATATTCCGCAGATTTTACTAACATATTCTTCTCCTTTTTAAAAAAACCGCCAATAAGGCGGTAGATAGATGTACATATAAGCCATATTCTGTCCTTTATTAATTTAAGGGGTAATCATTTATCTCACTGATACTCTCTATCTAAAAATATCAATGTAGTTTCGCCGTTTGATTCCTTTGAAACCATGCCTCTACCAAAATTTGAGTTGCTAGCTTGAGGGGTTTACCCGTTCCACTCATTTCGTTTCCAAAATGACTCGTCTCTGTGGCACTTTATGAACTAAATCATCGATTATCAATTACTCGATTATCATTAGATTATCATTCGCCGTCACTAGTTTCCTAGTGCCTTAACTTATTAATTCGTTAAGCACAATCACTACAAGCATCTCAGCTCGTGCTAGTATGGACTTTCCTAACATTAAAAATGCTCGATTACCATGTACATATTTTTGTTAAATTTCTTCTTTTAATCCATCAACAGGAATAATTGCAATGGCTAAAACACCACAACCGATATGAGCTCCAACTGTTGGTGTTACAGTCGTAACTTCAAAACGCAAAGCATTTGGAATCAAAGGCTTAATTGTATCTGATAATTTATTTGCGTCATCAAGTCTTGCAGTATGCAATGTTACAACAATACATTTTTCAAATTGCTTTGCATATTCTGTCGATAATTCAATTACTCTGCTAACTGCTTTTTGATGGGTTCTAATTTTTTCAAAAGTATCGATTGTTCCGTTTTTTCCTAAATTTAAAACAGGTTTAATTTTAAGCAAACTTCCAATCATACCTGATGTTGCATTTAAGCGCCCATTTTTAACTAAATATTTTAAATCATCAACAACAAAATAAGTATTAATACGATCTCTAAATTTTGTGACTTCTTCAAATATTTCATCAACAGAATAGCCTTTATCAGCTAATATTTCCGCATATTTTGCTTGATAACCTTCCATAATACATGCACTATTAGAATTAAAAACTTTAAAGTTTACATCATCAACTAAATCTTCTAATGATGACTCTAAATTTTTACCATAATTTGAAAGTCCAAATGAAATAGGAAAATGAATGATATCTGTACATCCTTCCTTTTTCAACTCATCAATACGATTCAAAATTTCACCTGGTGTAGGTGCACTAGTAGATGGGACAATATCCGTATTTTTTAATCTTTCATAAAATTGTTCTGCAGTAATATCAACACCATCAGTTAATGTTTCTTCACCGAAGTGAATCGTTGTTCTAGTTAATTTTACATGATGTTCAAACGGAGCATACTCTAATCCTGAACTACAATCGGCTGTAATCCCTATTTTTCTCATATTATTCACCTTTTAATGCGTCTTTTCTTGAAAGCATAATTTTCCCTTTATCATCAAAGCCCATAACTTTAACAATAATTTCATCGCCTTCATGAACAATGTCTTCGACTTTTTCAACGCGTTTTTCATCAAGTTTAGAAATATGAACTAAACCTTCATATCCAGGCCATAATTCAACAAATGCGCCGAAATTCATAATTTTTACAACTTTTGCTTGATATATTTCACCTATTTTTGCTTCCTTAGTAAGTGATTCAATAATTTCAATCGCTTTGTCAATCCATTCTGATTCAGAATGCATTAAGAACACGCGACCATCTTGTTCAATATCAATTTTAACATTATTACATTTTTCAATAATTTCTGTGATAACTTTACCACCTGAACCTATTACATCACGAATTTTTTCAGGATTAATACGAATCATCTTAACCTTAGGTGCATATGGACTTAATTCAGGTCGAACTTCACTTATTGTTGTCATCATATGATCTAAAATGAACATTCTACCTTTTTTAGCTTGTGCTAAAGCTTCTTTTAAGATATCACGTGTTATTCCTTTAATTTTAATATCCATTTGTAAAGCTGTAATACCATTTCTAGTTCCTGCAACTTTAAAGTCCATATCACCATAGTGATCTTCTAGGCCTTGGATATCAGTTAAAATAGTG
>CAYVQA010000122.1:0-2838 GCA_964453965.1 uncultured Staphylococcaceae bacterium | reverse complement strand
CAAATTCCTTTTTATTTATAAAATATTTAATTCTTTTAATTCATCTGTTTCTTCCCATATCGATGATTGAACTTCACCAATATGTTTCTTTTCAAGAAAGAATAAACATAATCTTGATTGGCCAATTCCTCCACCAATTGTTAGTGGTAGTTTATCATTTAATATTGCTTGAACATATGGATTATTTAATTTTTCTTCTTCATTTTTTTGTTTTAATTGTTTTATGATTGATTCGTTATCAACTCTTATTCCCATACTTGATAGTTCTAAAGCTCTATCTATTATTTCATCATATACTATTATGTCACCATTTAGGTTCCAATCGTCATAGTCAGCTGCTCTTGAATCATGGCTTTTGCCATTGCTTAAAGGCCAGCCAATTTGATATATGAATACTGCTTTATATTTTTTTACGATTTCATATTCTCTTTGTTTTGAAGAATAATTTGGATATAATGTTTCTAATTCTTTTGTTGATATAATGTATATTTCTTGTGGTAATTTTTTTGTGAAGCATTTGTATTCATTATTGATATAGTTTTCGGTTTGGATAAGTGCACTAAATATTTTTTTTACAGTTTCAAATAGATATTTTAAATTTCGATTTTGTCTTGTTATTATTTTTTCCCAGTCCCATTGGTCTACATAAATAGAATGAATTTCGTCTAATTCTTCGTCTTTTCTAATTGCATTCATATCTGTATATATACCTTGATTAGGTTCAATTTTATATTTGTTTAAGGCATATCGTTTCCACTTTGCAAGTGATTGTACTATTTCTACTTTTTGATTTATTGTTTTAATTATGAAGTTTACAGGTTCTTCATAGCCATTTAAGTTATCGTTCAATCCTGTTTCTGGTCTTACAAAAAGCGGTGCTGATACTCTTATTAAGTTTAAATTTTTTGATAGGATATTTTCAAAATAGTCTTTTAGTTTTTTGATTGCGATTTCTGTTTCAATTAAAGATAATTTTGAATTATATTTCATTTGAATTCTCCTAGTAACCAATTATTTCTTATGCTTAACCAGTTAGCTAAATAATTTATTTGTGATTCGATTGTTCTGCAATTTACAATTTCTTGAGTATTTGGCCATACATATATATCTAATATTGGCCATTTTTCAAAATTTCTCGTAAAAGCATTTTTGTAATTTACTAATATATTAGTACATTCTAAAATGATTTGTTTAATTTGTGGTTGTAACTCTAAATATCTATTTTTTACTAATGTATAAAATTCATTTACTTCCATTAATTTTTGATACCAAATATTAACATTTTTTGTTCTAAATCCATATGGAGTATCTACATCACTATAATCACAATTTCCGCTACTAATATCAAAATCCCATAAAGGGCCTGCTGTTAATAAACCGCCTTTGTCTTTGTATAGATAAAATGAACTATAGCCAACATCACAATTTTTAAATAATTCTTGAATAATATATGAATCTACAAATGAATCAATATCGATATATTCATTTATTTTTTTGAAATCTTTTTGTTCAATTATGGAAATTGTTTTATTCAAATATGATTTGATATATTGAAGTTGATTAACTGAATAAGTATCTGATTCTGGATCTGGTGATTTAATTGCATATGGAATACCATATGAATAAAACCAATCTATGTTTTCTGTTCCTTCATCTGGCGCTCTATTATCTAATTCGATTAAATAGCCTGTATCTAAATTTGAACTATCTTCTTCAATGTTTACTCTTGTTTTTCCTGTTTGCATTTGGTCACATAATAGATATACACCTAAATATTCGCCATTTAAAATAACTTCAACTATTTCATGTGTTGATGTATATTCTATTCCTGAACATAGGCTTGATAACTCATAAGCTAAATAATTTCTCAACAAACTTTTATCACAATAGTTTGCAATTAATGTCCAAGTTTTTGAAGCACCACCACCAAATAAATCTTGTTTTTTGTCAAATTTTATTTTAAATGGTTTTTTAGGCATATCCCATGTTGAATTTCCTCTTCCTCTAATTTTTCCAGTGACATTTGATAATAAATATTCATCCTTTGTATTGCTGATACTTAAATCCATTTTAACATAATCTTCTTTTGAAGTTATTAAAACATTGTTTGTATTAATTGTTATTACGGGAATATCATATGTTGTGTATTCAAAAATTGCAGTTATTGTTGTATCTTGATCAAATTTATCACCAATACGGTATTGGCTTGTTTCCCCATCACTCCATTTTACAAATTTAAATCCATTATTTGGTCTTGCATATACTTGGGTTGAACCATTTTTATCTTTGATTGTTTGTGACTTTTCACCTGAGATTGTTCCGGCTTCTTTCATATTTGTGTTATATTCAATTTTTGTTATTTTTTTTATATTTGCAGTGAATGTTTGATTACTTGTAACATTTGTATCTTTTCTTGATAGTGTTTCTAAGCCATCATTCCAAGAATCAAAATAGTATCCATCATATATTTCAATTGTTACTTCTTTTGTTTC
Organism: uncultured Staphylococcaceae bacterium; assembly: GCA_964453965.1. GTDB lineage: Bacteria > Bacillota_I > Bacilli_A > ML615J-28 > CAG-313 > CAYVQA01. Next base: position 346 of record CAYVQA010000122.1, on the reverse strand, counting down.
TTCATTGGTTTTTACTTTTTGGTGGCTATCACCAATTATTAGTCCTCCTTCAGTTACTAAATATGTAACTGAAAATGTATTTTCACTTTGACAACTAAATAGCATTACACTTATTAAGAAAATTAGAATTGTTGATAATTTTTTCATATGTTACCCTCTTTTTTATATTTTGTTTATTTTATCATAATTATTTTTTATTATCAAGTAAAAGAAAAAAATGATTCATAGTTTTGGCCCTCCAAAGTTTTTTGGGAGTTTGGGAGTTTTTGGGAGGAGCCTAAAAACACTTTTTGGGAGTTTGAAAAACAGCTCATATTGAAGAACCAATATGAACTGTTTTTTGTTT
>CAYVQA010000121.1:0-2867 GCA_964453965.1 uncultured Staphylococcaceae bacterium | reverse complement strand
GGTCAACCACTTCATTCATTTGACCAAGATGCACTTGGTTCAAAAATAATTGTAAGACGTGCTAAAGACGATGAAGAATTAGTTACATTAGATAATATTAAACGAATATTAAATAAAAAAGATATCGTTATTTGTGATAACAAAGAAGAAAATGGCAGAATTGTCGCATTAGGCGGTGTTATGGGTGGACTAGATACAGAAGTCTTACCAACAACAAAAAACATTGTTTTAGAATCAGCCGTATTTAGACCAGGAACAATTCGCAGAACTTCAAAAAGATTAGGCTTAAGAAGTGAATCGAGTTTACGTTATGAACGTGGCGTTGACTTAAATCAATCGAGAATGGCTGTCGATTATGCATGCTATCTAATGGAAAAATATGCCGATGGAAAAGTATTAAAAGGTGCTATTCATGAAGGAATTGAAAATATTGAAGATCGTACTTATGAAATAACAGCTGAATTTATTAATCGTTATCTAGGATTAAATTTAACAGAAGAAGATATTATAAAAATATTTAATGGCTTAGGTTTTAAAACAAAACTAATTAATCAAACAATCGAAGTGAAAGTTCCAAATCGCCGTTTAGATATTTCAATTAAAGCTGATTTAGTTGAAGAAATCGCAAGAATCTATGGTTATGAACATTTAAATGAAACGTTACCAGCTCAAACAGTAAAAGGCGCTCTAACGCCTGAACAAAGAATTAGACGCTTAATGATAAATACAATGTCAGTTTTAGGAAATAACCAAGTTATTACTTATTCACTTACAAATAAAGAAAACACCACAAAATTTAAATATCTATTAGATGAAAAAGCTGAACCAATCGAATTAAAATATCCATTAACAGAAGAACGAAGTGTTTTAAGAATGAGTTTAGTGCCATCATTATTAGAAACATTACGTTATAATTCATCAAGAAAAATGAAAGATAATCATATTTTCGAATTAAGTAAAGTATACTATAAAATAGATGAGGACTATTTTGAAAAATTCCATCTTGCGGGGGCTTTCCAAGGTGTATATGCAACAAGTGTTCAAAATAAATATACCGAAAAATTTGACTTCTTCTTAGTAAAAGGAATGATTGAACAAATCGCCATTCGCTTAGGAATAAATTTAACCTATCGTTTATTAACAAAAGAATGCAAAGAATTACATCCAACAAGAAGTGCCGAAATTTTATTTAATGATGATGTAATTGGCTTCATTGGTGAAATTCATCCAAGATATCAAAAGAACTTAGATTTAGATGAAACATATGTATTTGAAATAGCGTTAGAAAAAATCTTTAATGCCAAAAAAGAAGAAATAATTTTCAAACCAATTCCAAAAATTCCATCTGTTGAAAGAGATTTAGCTTTAGTAATGGATATCAATCAACCAGTTATCGATGTTATCAACGCAATATACAGTACTGATAAACAAGCTATTTCAAATGTATTAATTTTTGATGAATACATAGGTGATAAACTTGAAGCAGGAAAAAAATCAATTGCTGTTAAAATTACAATAACATCAGAAAATACTTTAACTGAAGATGAAATAAACCAAAAAATCAAAAAGATTTTAAAGAGTCTTGAATATCGTTATCATATTACTTTAAGAGCTTAAAATGAAAAAATTATTATTAAAAATATTTGTTAAAGACTATCAAAACGTAAATGACCCTAAAGTCCGTAATGCCTATGGAGCACTGGCTGGAGGCTTTGGAATTGTAACTAATTTACTTATTTGCATTGTCAAAATAATCGTTGGGCTAATTTCAGCGAGTTTGTCAATTTTAGCTGATGGGATTAATAATTTAAGTGATGCAGGCGCATCCATCTTAACTTTAATAGGTTTTAAAATTGCTAGTAAACCTGCCGATGAAGACCATCCGTTTGGCCATGAGAGAATGGAATATTTAAGTGGATTATTTGTATCAATTTTAATTTTAATGATTGGTGGCACTTTATTAATTGATTCAATCAAACAACTAATAAATCCAACACCAATGAAAATAAATAATGTAACATTTATTATTTTAATTGGCTCAATTTTAATTAAATTAATTCAAATGCTATTGTATCGTTCTTTAGGAAAAGATATTAATTCCACAACACTGATTGCGACGGGAGTTGATAGTTTAAATGACTGTATCTCTACATCTGCTGTTTTAATTGGATTATTAATTTTTCATTTAACAAACTTTTCAAGAATTGATGGTATTATGGGATTATTTGTGGCAGGATTTATTTTAGTTGCCGGAATAAAACTTTTAATTGAAACGATGAATCCTTTACTTGGTGGAATGCCTGAAAAAGAAGAAGTTGAAAAAATTGCGGACAAAATTAAAAGCTACGAAGGTGTCTTAGGAATTCATGATTTAATCATCCATAACTATGGACCAAATAAAACATTTGTTAGTGCTCATGTTGAAGTCGATAAAGATATTGATGTTATGTTAAGTCATGATATGATTGATAACATCGAAATGGATTTTAAGAAAAATGATAATATTAATTTAATTATTCATATGGATCCAGTCGATATTCATGATGAAGAAACTTTAAAACTAAAAGAATTAGTCGACAAATTATTAAAAGAATATGATAATCGCTTAAGCTTCCATGATTTTCGAATTGTTAAAGGTATCACCCATACCAATGTTGTTTTTGATGTGGTTATGCCTATCAAATATGAAATGACACCAAGTGAATTAAGAACAAATATTATTAAACTAATAAAACAAGAAAATGATTTTTTAAATCCTGTTATAACAATTGATCATTTTTATGATCAAAACAATTAAAGGAGGACTAAATGAAATATTGTATAAAATGTGGGAATCAATTACAAGATGAAAATAAATTTTGTCCTCG
>CAYVQA010000120.1:0-2879 GCA_964453965.1 uncultured Staphylococcaceae bacterium | reverse complement strand
CTTGATAACATTAGTGCTTCAGTTGTAAGAAAATTAATTGAAGAAGGAAAAATAATTGAAGCAACTGAGTATATTCCTGAGGCTAATAAAGAGTTATTCTTAAGGATTGTTGAAAAAAAAAGAAATAATGAATATTTTCACTTGTAATTTGATGCGTATATTTGACTAAAGTTCATTGATAACTTTAGTTATTTTTTTTGACAAAAAAAACTTGACAAATGTCAAATATCTTGTATAATATATTTGTAAACAATAGGAGAAAGATGATGTTTAAAGAAAAAATTTCAGATTTAATGAAAAAAGAAGGAATATCACAGAGAGATTTAGCAAAAAAAATTCAAATTAATGAATCTGCAATGTCTAGATATTTAAGTGGTGAAAGAACTCCACGTATCGATATTGCTACAAAGTTAGCAAGGTATTTTGGTATTAGTGTAGAAGAATTATTAGATGAACAAACTAAAGATGAAAATTTTATTGAATTGCGTGGCTTAGTTGCTAGAAATGCTTCAAATTTATCAAATAAGGAAATTTCTGAATTAATAACTTTATTGTCGAAAAATATTAAAAATGAGAATGAATGATGAACAATATGAAGAAATTAAGCAAATAGTTGCTGATATTATATTTGATTATGATTTGAAGTATCCAATTGATATTTTTGATTTAGCAGAAAAGATGGGGTTTTCAGTTATTCCGTATTCTTTTTATAAAGAGAATAGCGAATTATTGATAAATTATAGTGAAGATGGCTTTAATCAGTTTAATAAAGAATTAATTACACATTGCATTTATTATAATGATAAAAAAATAGAAGAGAGAATTAAATTCACTATCGGTCATGAAATAGGCCACATTGTTTTAAATTGTAATGATAATAGCAATGAGAGTAATTCGTTAGCTGATTTTTTTGCTGCATATTTGTTGGCTCCTGTAGTATTAATAATTGAAAAAAAATTAAAATCACCAGAAGAAATAAGTGATTACTTTGGAATAAGTATTCAAGCTGCTAAAAACAGTTTAAAAAGGGCAGCAAGAAGACTTGCCTGTAATATGAAATATACTAGATATGAAAAAAGCATTATTGAATCACAAAAATAATTAATTTGATAATAACACTTAAAGTGATTATTATATAAAAAAAAGAGACTACTGCAATAGTCTCCTAAACATGCATATAATGCACCGTCCATGTACATTATATCATGTTTAATACCAAAATGCAAATATTTTTAGTTGGAAGGAGGTACAGATATAATGTACAAAGACGCAAATGGTATTATCACAGATTCGTTTCAATCTTTTTTGGTGGAAGGAGCGAATTTTACAGAAATTGAGGAATATCCTATTATTGAAGATTGGATGGTTCCGAATAGTCCACCAAAACAAATTTTAACTTTTAGTGAAACTTTAGCATATAAAGGAGATTTAAGTGATGTTTATGTTTGCTTTTATGCTCAAGATCCAACATTTGAAAGAGTGAGAAGAAATCCTAAAAAATATGTTGATTTCTTTAAAAAATGTGCAGGAATTATTGGTTTTGACTTTAGTATTCATATAGATATGCCAATCATTAAACAAAAGACACAAATGAATGATAATTTAAGTTTAACCTATTATTATGGTAAACAAGGGATTAGAGTTATTCCAAATATAAGGTGCGGCATTGATGATTTATTGAAAGAATTTTTAAGTTCAATTCCAAAACATTCCTTGATAGCTGTAGGTACTTATGGTTTTATAAAAGAAAACTATAAGAAGTATGAATGGTTTTGTTTTCTAGAAACAATTATTAATGAGCTAAAACCAAGTGGCATAATTGTTTATGGAACACTTAATAGTGATTTATTTGATAGTTTAAAAGAAAAAACTAAATTTTATTATTATGACTCCTGGAGCGTAAGAAGAAGAAAGGAGCTGAGTAATAATGTCAACAAAAGGTGCTAGTAATAGATATGGTAACACAAGAGGTTCAAAAGGTTATGGAAAACCTACTAAAAATATTAGATATGCCTGGGCTAGAGATTTTAATAAAAAAGGTTTAGAAGGACATTTTAGTAGACATAGTCAAGAATTTAGTTTTAACAGTAAAGAAGAATATGCAGCACATGCTGTTAGTTTCGCAAATCATATAGATCAAAAAAATTATAAAAGTGTTGTAGATTGGCATGGGACTACATATAAATATGATCCAAAAAATAACATTTTAGTTGAAGTAACAAAAGATGGATATATAATTTCATATAGACATTATGGAAATAGTTTTTGGTATGAGCCAAAGAAAGGAAAAAAAGTATGGATAAAGTAAAAAAAATTAAACCGATGTTATGTCCTATTTGTGGAGAATTTTATTTTTCAAGCCCAAATAAGGATGATTATGAATGGGAAATCCAAGAATATTTTAATGGAGAAGTACAATGTAGTCATTGTGGATGGATATATGAATTAGAACAATTAGATGAACCAGATACTTATATTGGATTTAATGATAAAACTTTAAATGAATATAAAAAATGGTATGAAGAAAAAATTAAAGAAAATCCAGACTATGATTATTTAGAAGATAATTTACCTGAGCCTATTCCTTACATTTGTCCAATATGTGGAAAATATGAATTTGAAACTCATGGATACTGTGAAATATGTCCATATTGTGGATGGGAAGATGACGAGTTTCAAGAAGAAGAACCAAATGATCCAAGAGGTGTAAATAGAATATCTCTTAATGAGTACAAAAAACAATATGAAGAAAAAATTAAACAAAATCCAAATTATTTTTGGAAAGATGAATTTAAATAAGATAAAAATAGAAAAACAAAACTATTAACTAGCACTTTACAAAAGTGATGTTAATAGTTTTTTATTTATTCTTGATAAAA
>CAYVQA010000119.1:0-2910 GCA_964453965.1 uncultured Staphylococcaceae bacterium | reverse complement strand
CCGGTAACTTCTAAAAAAGGAGAAAAGATTATGCAGATCACAGACCCCATTGCAGATATGCTTACCCGCATCCGCAACGCCGGCAGCGCTAAGCATGAAACCGTCGATGTCCCCGCTTCGAAGATGAAGAAGGCAATCGCAGAGATCCTTCTCGAGGAAGGCTACATCAAGAGCTTCCAGATCATCGACGACGGTACTCAGGGCATCATCCGCATCACCCTCAAGTATCTCCCCGGCAAAGAGAAGGCCATTCAGGGTCTTCGCAGAGTCAGCAAGCCCGGCCTGCGTGTATACGCCGGCTCCGACGAGCTGCCCAAGGTCCTCAAGGGCCTCGGTATCGCGATCGTATCCACTTCCAAGGGCGTCATGACCGACAAGAAGGCACGTCAGCTTCACGTCGGCGGCGAAGTCCTGGCATTTGTATGGTAAGGAGGGCGCACGAATATGTCTAGAATCGGTAGAGCACCCATCACCGTACCCGCAGGTGTGGAAGTCAAGGTCGACGGTCAGCACGTCACGGTCAAGGGACCCAAGGGCGAGCTGTCCATGAACGTCGCACCCACCATCAAGGTCGAGGTTGAAGCAGGCGTTATCCACGTCTCCCGTCCCAACGACGAGAAGATGAATCGTTCTCTCCACGGTCTTACCCGTACCCTGGTCAACAACATGGTCATCGGCGTATCCGAAGGCTTCAAGAAGACTCTTGAGGTAAACGGCGTCGGCTACCGTGCCACCAAGGAAGGCAAGAACCTGGTTCTGAACATCGGTTACTCTCATCAGGTCATCGTCCCCGAGACCGCTGATATCCAGATCGAGGTACCGAACCCCAATCAGATCGTCATCATGGGTATTGACAAGCAGAAGGTCGGTCAGTTTGCAGCGGAAGTTCGCAGTAAGCGTCCTCCCGAGCCTTACAAGGGCAAGGGCATCAAGTACGATTACGAAGTTGTCCGCCGCAAAGAAGGCAAGACCGGTGCTAAGTAATAGGAGGTGTGCCTGAATGATTAAAAGACCTGATACAAGAGCACAGCGCATCAAGCGCCATGCAAGAGTAAGAGGCAAGATCTCCGGCACCGCCGAAAGACCCCGCCTCAGCGTATTCCGCAGCGAAAATCACATTTATGCTCAGATCATCGATGACGTTGCAGGAAACACTCTCGTTTCCGCATCCACCGTTGAGAAGGCATTTGAAGGCAACGGCAGCAACATCGCAGCCGCAAAGAAGATCGGCAACACCATTGCAGAGCGCGCTCTCGCAAAGGGTATCGAGGAAGTCGTATTCGACAGAGGCGGATACATTTTCCACGGTCGTGTTGCAGCACTCGCAGAAGGCGCCCGCGAGGGCGGCCTCAAGTTCTGAGGGAGGAGGAAAACTAAATGGCTTACAATAACGACAGAAGAGATCGCCGCAACGGCGAGGAAGCTTCCGAGTTCGTCGAGAAGGTAGTTTCCCTCAACCGCGTATCCAAGACCGTCAAGGGCGGCCGTGTAATGAAGTTCTCCGCACTTTGCGTAGTGGGCGACGGCAAGGGCCGCGTCGGCTACGGACTGGGCAAGGCAAACGAAGTTTCCGAAGCCATCCGCAAGGGCCTTGAAGATGCAAAGAAGAACATCGTAACCATCACCCTTTCCGGCACCACCATTCCTCACGAGATCATCGGTGAGTTCGGTGCAGGCAGAGTTCTGCTCAAGCCCGCAGCACCCGGTACCGGCGTTATCGCCGGCGGCGCAGTCCGTGCGGTAGTCGAAGCAGCCGGCATCAAGGACATTCGTACCAAGTGCCTGCGCACCAACAATCCCGCAAACGTGGTTGCAGCCACCATGCAGGGTCTCAAGTCTCTCCGTGACGCGGCTCAGGTCGCAGCTGTCAGAGGCAAGTCCCCTGATGAGATCCAGGCTTAAGGAGGACGCATCATGGCAAATCTGAGAATTACGCTCGTAAAGAGCCTCAACGGTCGTCTTGACAAGCACATTGCGACCGCAAATTCACTCGGTCTGCACAAGATCGGCAACGAGACCGTACAGCCCGACAACCCCCAGACCAGGGGCAAGATCGCCAAGATAGGCTATCTCCTCCGGGTAACCGAAGAATAAGGAGGAACAGCTAATGTTTATCAATGAACTTTCTCCCGTAGCAGGCTCCACCCATGTCAATAAGCGCAAGGGCAGAGGCCATGCAACCGGCAACGGCAAGACTGCCGGCCGCGGTCACAAGGGTCAGAAGGCACGCTCCGGCGGCGGTACCCGTATCGGCTTCGAAGGCGGCCAGATGCCTCTGGCACGCCGCATCCCCAAGAGAGGCTTCAACAACATTTTCGCAAAGCCCTATGAGAGCATCAATGTCTCCGCACTTGAGAAGTTCTCCGACGGCGATGTTGTCGACGCAAAGGTCCTTTTGGACGCAGGCGTTCTTTCCTCCTGCCGTTACGGTGTCAAGATCCTCGGCAACGGCGAGATCACCAAGAAACTCACGGTAAAGGCTTCCGCTTTCTCTGAAACCGCAAAAGAAAAAATTGAGGCGGCAGGCGGAAAGGCCGAGGTGATCTAAGTGTTTCAGACTATGCGCAATGCATGGAAGGTAGCAGATCTCCGTAAAAAGATTCTTTTTACCCTGCTCATCATCCTGCTTTACAGACTCGGCAATGCAGTTCCCGTACCCTATGTTGACATCGATATGCTGAACGCATATTTCAGCGGTCATCTCGGCAATACCGTGCTTGATATGCTGAACGTCATGAGCGGCGGCGCACTGTCCAGTGCCACGATTTTTGCGCTGTCCATCCAGCCCTACATCAATGCATCCATCATCATTCAGCTCCTGTGCATCGCGATCCCCGCACTTGAGCGTATGAGCAAGGAAGAGGGCGAGGAAGGCAAGAAGAAGATCGCATCCATCACCCGTTACACCAC
>CAYVQA010000118.1:0-2933 GCA_964453965.1 uncultured Staphylococcaceae bacterium | reverse complement strand
TAAGCATTTTGCATATCAATGCTCATAATTCCCCATTTCGATATTAGTTGTCTTAACATCGTTTTATAAGCCATACCATCAAAATCTTTGTACCAGAATGAAGAGTATTTCCACATATCTTTTTGTGATATTTTTCCTGCCAAAATCTTCTCATAATCGTTTTTATTAAATGCCATTGAATATTTATCAGCATGTGCTAACATTTTCTTTTTTGACCAATATAATGTCTTTCTAAAGCCATTTTCATATTCAAACATTGCATAATAACCTATTGTTGGAGTTTGTTCTCTTATGTCATCATCTTCTATTAAATTAACTTCTAATTCTTCAGCTAAAGGATCATATTTAATAAGTTCTCCTTCTTTTATTGCTAATACATTTATTTTCTTATAATAACCGCTTCTAATTGCAAGTTGTATGTACCCTTTGTATCCTAATTGAAATTGAGCAACTTTAATTTGATATGAGCTACCATCTGCATTTTTTATTGTTTTATTAAAAGGAACTAGATAATATTGTCCTAGTTGAGGACTTGGACTTAATTTTAATGCTTCGCCTAAGAAGGCAGCTGATATTATAGAACCATGTTCACATTCCTGTAATGCTGGATTAGTACTAACCGCTGATAATATACTAGTAATAAATCTTTGACCATTTGCTCCACCTACAGTTTCATTTATTTTCTTTTTTATAGCATCTCCCATTAAAAAATTACTAAATGTTTTTTTCTCTTGCGTTTTTACTAAACTATTTGTAACATTCATATCCATATCCTCCTATCTTTTTTCTTCTCTAACTATTATCTTTATTGCTGATTTTTCATCGTTATCAATTTGAACCCCCACAAATGCTGGTATGCAAATTAAATCAACTCCTGATGGTGCTACGAATCCTCTAGCAATTGCAACTGCCTTAATCGCTTGATTTAATGCTCCAGCACCTATTGCTTGCATTTCTGCTTTTCCTTTTTCTTTGATAAGTCCTGCTATTGCCCCAGCTACAGAATTTGGATTTGATTTTGTTGAAATTTTTAAAATTTTATTATCCATACAATTATTCTCCTCTATATTCTTTCAAATTTTATTTTGTTTTCTATTAAACATTTCTTTAAATTAGTCAATTGTTCTTCCGTTTTTATATACGCTTTAAAATTCAAAATAGCTAAATATTCTGATTCATCATCTACATTTTTATTTTCAATATTTTTTTCTTCAACTTTTTTATTTTCTAACTCAGTAATATTCTTTTTACTTTCTTTAATTCGCATACCTTCTTGAAGCGACAAGCTTAATACACTTGGATTAGCAACATTTTTAAAATAAAAATCTTTAACTTGTTTTCTAACATCTTCTTCATCTATTTGTGTATCAATACACTCAATATCTGTTTTAGATTTTGCAATAACATGATCTATATCTTGTTTGATTTTGTCCATGCCATATGTCTTATTAAGCCATTTTTCATTAAATATATTGTCAAAATCGAGTACTTTGCTAAAATCACCTACAACTGTTACAAAATAAGATACTATTTCTTGCAATTTTGCATTATCCTCTTTCTCTTCAAAAGCCTTTACTTGTGCATCTATACTTTTTGAAGCTTCATCTACTATGCTTTCTAATTCTTTACACTTTGTTTCAAAATCAACAAATGGATTTAGCAACACATTTTTTACCCTTTTTCGTTCATCACTTATAGCTTTTCCTAATTTATTTAATAATGCTCTATCTGCTTTAGCTTGCTTTATATTTTCATCTGAATACACTAAATTTTTATACACATCAACTTTTTCAACTAATTGTGTTTTCAATTCTTCATAATTAAATGTAATAGGTTGTAATGCTTTGATTTCACTAACTTGTAATTCCATATTCTATTCCTCCATTCGATTTATACTTTCAAAAAATTCTTTATAAAATTTTGTTCTCTGAGCTTGAATAGGTCTATCTTCAATATAATCATGCATTCTTTCTATATGAGGATAACCACATTTTTCGCAATAAACTTCATTCAATATTGGGATTAAAATTAAATTTTCATTATTGTTTAATACTTTTAAACAATCTCCACATATCGAAAATGGTAATTCGTTGTACATTGTTAATTCTTCAAGGTCAATTACAAAATAATCTGTATTATTCTTACTATTTCTAAATAATTTAGCCATCGCTTTTCCTTTCATTTTTATATTTGTGGTAATGTTAGTGGTGGCCTTATATCTGTTTCAACATACTTTGTCCAAAATTCAATTTCTTTTTCTTCTAACATTTTTATATCTTCAATTACTTCTTCTCTTAAAATTTTATAATGTCTCGTATCTAGCTTTATTTCTCCATCATATTCATACTTTAATTGTGCTTTCAAAATAACAAATGAATAACCTGTTACATTTAAATAATGTAATACTTGGCAATAATAATTGTCTGGGATCTTCTCTTTCCATTTTTCTTTCTGCATACTTTGCAAAATGTTTGTTGTTTTTATTTCTAAAATACCCATTTCGCCAGTTTCTTTATCTATTAAAGTTCCATCTAAACTAGCGAATAAAAAAGGATATTTAGGATGTTTTATAATTGTATTTTCATCGTGTTTTACTTCGTATTTTGGATAATCCAATTTAAATAATTCTCGTAATAAATTCTCAGCATTAGTTCCATATTTGACATACTCTTTTTCGGAAATATCTTCTGCTTGTCTCCTTCCTGTTTTTTCTTCCCACAACTGCATATTTGTTTTATATGGATTCAAACCAAGTATTGTAGCAGCATCAGATCCACCAATTCCTTTTTTTCTTTCTTCTAGCCATTCTGCTCTTGTCATACTTTTCCCTCCTGTTTCCATTCACAAACTTTATATAAAGCTTTCTCTTCTCCACTTTTAATTCCACATATTTGATATAAAATAAATGTTTCATAATCTTTAATTTTCTTTTT
>CAYVQA010000117.1:0-2938 GCA_964453965.1 uncultured Staphylococcaceae bacterium | reverse complement strand
ACATCAAATTTAGAAATTGATGTGTTAGATATGAAAAAATTAATTGAAATTAAAGCTGGTGGAATTTTAGGAGTAAATAAAGGCAGCGATATAGAACCAAGAATGGTTATTTTAAAACATTTGCCAAATCCTAACCAAGAGATTCTAGCATTTGTTGGAAAAGGTATAACATTTGATAGTGGTGGATATAATTTGAAACCAGGTGCATCAATGACAGGGATGAAATTCGATATGTGTGGTGGTGCAAATGTCCTTTCAACAATGGAAATAATTGGTAAACTAAATATTAATATGAATGTTATTGGAATTATTCCATTAACTGAAAATATGATAAATGGTCATGGACTTAAATGTGATGATGTAATTACAATGTTATCTTGTAAAACCGTTGAAGTTACAAATACGGATGCGGAAGGACGTTTAATTTTAGCTGATGGGTTAACTTATGCACAAAATTTAGGTGCTAAATATTTAATTGATATGGCTACTTTAACAGGCGCATGTGTTGCGGCGCTAGGTGAAAAATACACAGGTGTATTTGCTAATGACGAAGAATTTTATGAAATCTTAAGAAAATCTAGTAATGAAACAAATGAATTAATATGGCGCTTACCAATTGATGAAGATTATACAAATAAAATGAAAAAATCAGATGTCGCAGATTTAGTAAATAGCGTTAAAACAAGTGCAGGCGCAAGTCTTGCAGCAGGCTTTTTAGGCGAATTTGTTAATGAAGGCAATAAATGGATTCATTTAGATATTGCTGGCACATCAGATAGTACTAGTCCTAACGAATTTGGACCAGCCGGCGCAACAGGAGTAATGATTAAAACATTAGTCGAATTAACGAAGAAATTAGGTAATAATTATGAAAAATAAGTATTTTATTATTATAACAATCATCATAATGCTAGTATTACTTATTACAAGTTGCGGTGAAAGTAAGATAATAAAAATAAGCAACATTGAAGATTTAAAAAATATAAGTACTGACTATAAAGACGATAAAACTTATCAATTAACAAAAGATATCAATTTAAAAGGTGTTACATGGCAGCCAATCGCGGAATTTTATGGAACATTCGATGGTAATAATCACCGCATATCAGGCTTAGTTGTTGAAAAAAAAGGTGGCGGATTATTCACCTCAGTTCATGGAACAATCAAAAATCTTTCTGTTGATGGAAAAATTAATGCAAGTTATGCGGGAATGATTGCGGGAAGACTTGATCAAGGCGGGACAATTATGAATTGTAAAAGCTATGGTGAAATTTCAGGCGATGAACTTGCATATGTTGGTGGTATCGTTGGAACACTTGTTAATGGTAACATTACAGATTGTATTAATTATGCTTATATTGAAGGTAAAAATAAAGTTGGCGGGATTGCTGGTAATACTTGGAGTAAATATCAAGATATAACGATTAAAAATTGTAAAAATTATGGTAATATAATTGGTTATAATTATGTTGGTGGCATTATTGGTAATGTTTTAGCAGACGCAAGTTTAACAATTGAAGATTTATCTACTTATGGCGATAAATATACATATATTGATAACTGCGAAAATAATGGCAAAATAATCGGAACTGATGATTTTGTCGGCGGAATTATTGGCTATGTATCAGGAACTGAATCAACAAAAACAAAAGATAATGATTCAATTGTTGCAAATGGCTATATTGAAATAACTAATTCAATTAACAACGGTGAAATTGAAGGAATTGATAGTGTTGGCGGAATTGTAGGCTATGAAGCAAAATGGGTTACGAAATTTGACAATTGTATTAATAATGCAAAAGTCAAAGGAACTAATTACATTGGTGGAATTGTTGGCAGAAATCGTTCAAGACAACTTTCTAATTTAACTAATAATGGAACCGTAGAAGGCAAAAATTATGTTGGTGGTATTTGTGGCGAAACTAGTAGTATTATAAATTCAACCAATTTTGGTGAAATAATTGGTATAAAATATGTTGGCGGTATTGCAGGATCATTATTTGGTGAAACTAATTCAAGTGATTTGGAAAATCGTGGAACAGTAACATCAACTGGAAGTCATACTGGCGGTATTGTTGGTTATGGTGCAAATTCAACCGCAAAATTATCGAATGCAAATAATTATGGTAAAGTAACAAGTACATCAAAATCATATATTGATGGTATAATGGGTTATCAAAAGAACATCATAATTGAAAACTGTCATGATTATTCAAAAGACAACGATTAGGTGAATTATGAAGAATAATAAAAAAAATAATAAAGTTAATTTCAAACCCAATCCGATTGCTTATTTTATTTATACAGCATATTCAAAAGTCTTTTGTTTTCTCCATGGTATTAAAATTGATCGTAAAGTTTTAAATGAACAATTAAAAAAGAAAAAACGTGAAAAGAAAGGCTTCATCGTTATCTATAATCATCATTCAAATAAAGATCACTGGATTTTTAGTGCTTCAATGAATTATCATCATACAAATTTTGTTTTAGCAAGGTATTTTTTATATAATAAAACTATTGCAGTCTTAACAAGTTTTGTTAAAGCAATTTTCAAAGAACAATTTAAACCTGATTTATCATCAATTAGACAAATGAAAAGAGCTGTTGACCGTCCTGGAATTTTAGCAATTGCGCCGGCAGGTCAAATTTCTGTTGATGGTGGCGAGCAATTTGTATCACGGGGAATTGTAAAATTAGTTAGATTTTGTAAAGTTGATGTCATTGGCTTAGTCATGAAAGGTACACACTACGCCTATCCAAAATGGCGCAACAAAAATCGAAAATATCCTTGTAGTGCATCATTTTGTCATGTTTTAACTGCTGATGAATTAAATGAATTAACAGATGAAGAAATTTATGAACGCATTTATCAAGTTTCAAGCATTGATGCGGTGAAAATGCAAGAAAAAGATAACTTCATCATTAAATCAAATAAAAG
>CAYVQA010000116.1:0-3004 GCA_964453965.1 uncultured Staphylococcaceae bacterium | reverse complement strand
TTTATTTCAACAAATGATTTCTTTAAAAAAGTTATAATCAGAAATGATATAATAAAAAGTTATTATGATGATAAAGGTATTTATCATTGTAAGTTTATTGACTTTTTATTAGATAAAGTTGATTTTTTGAATTAATATAAAATAATTTTAAATAGCCTATTAAAAGGCTATTTTACTTAATATTGTCAAAAACTTATTTAGAATATATTTATTTACTGAAGGAATAAATAAACTAATTACTTTTTTTGACAAAACCTTTAATTTAGTGTAAAATTATAATATGATTTTTGAAGGTGTATGATGATTTCTAAAAGATTGAGCATGATTGCGAAAATGATTAAACCATATAAAAGAATTGCTGATGTTGGTTGTGATCACGGATATTTAATAATTGAAGCTTTTAAAAATTTTAATATCGAATACGCTATTGCTATTGATAATAAAATAGGACCATTAAATAGTGCTAAAAAAAATATTGAAAAATACGATTACAATGTTAAATTTAGTTTAAGTGATGGAATAAATGATGTTAGTGATGTTGATGCAATAGTTATATCTGGTATGGGAGGATTATTAATTACTAAGATTTTATCTAATAAAGATAAACTGCATGGCGTTAAAAGACTGATATTACAAGCTAACAGAAATAACTATGAACTAAGATGTTTTTTAATGAATAATCAGTGGGAAATCATTAATGAGAAAATTGTTTATGATGAAGATATTTATTATGAAGTAATAGTTTGTGAAAAGGCTGATAAAAAAGTTTTATATGATGATGATGAATTAAATTATGGACCAATATTATTAAAGAATAAGGATTCTTTATTTATTGATAAAATAAATTCTGAAATTAATCATTTGAAATCATTAGATACAAATTCTTTAGAAGTAGCAAAAAAAATAGAAAGGTTAGAAAAAATATGCTTGTAAAAGATGTAGTTGATTATTTGGAAAAAAGATTTCCTAAAAGCCTAGCTCTAGATTTTGATGAAAAAAGAATCGGTTTAGTAATTGGAAGTTATAATATAGAAGTAAAAAACATTTTATTAACTTTAGATTTAAATTTAGATGTTGTAGAAGAAGCAATAGAAAAAAATGCAAATTTAATTATTTCTCATCATCCATATTTATTTGAACCTTTGTATAAACTTGAATTTGATAGTCCTAAAGGAAAAGTTATTCGTAAGATGTTTGAACATAATATTTCATTATATTCTATGCATACTAATTTAGATACTGGAAGTGGCGGAGTAAATGATTGTTTAGCTAAAAAGCTTTTTTTGAGCGAGGTAAAAGTTATTAATGATGAGGTAGCTAAAGGTAATCTTTTAAGATATGGCAAAATTGAAGCTCAAACTGTTAGAGAATATGCTCTTAAAATTAAAAAAAATTTGAATTTATCAGGTTTAAGAGTATATGGTGATTTAGATAAAGTAATAGAGAAAGTTGGCGTTATTGGTGGTAGTGGTGCACATGCCGATGATATAAATGATGCTATAAAAGTTGGATGCGATTGTTATGTTACTGGAGAAGTAAAACTTAATAATGCTCAATATGCTAAAGATTTAGGTTTAGTGATTATTGAAGTTAAACATGGGGTTGAAAAAGAAGTTTTATATCCATTAAAAGTAGAATTAAACCAAAATTTAAAATTTGATGGTGAAATTTCCGTCACAATCGTTCAAACTGATTTGTTCGAGTATTTGTAGAGAAAAGAAAAAAAGCGATTAAAAAGGAAATTTAAGGTTTTTGATATAAGAAAATCATTTTTTCATATAATAATGGTTAAGGAAAGTGAAAAAATGTATTTTAATTATCATGGATATCTAAAGAAAAAAATAAAAAATAAACAATTAGTAAAATGGGAATTTGTAAGTGATTATAAAACGTTAGGATATGTGATGCTATTATATTTTAATGATGGAAAAGTATATCCTATAAGAAAAGAAAATATTGTTATATATTTAGATTTTATAAAAGAAAATTTTACTGATAAGTAAAAAAAGTATAGGAGTATGTATGAAAAAGATTAACTTAATTTATTTGTTGATTTTTATTTTATGTTTAACTGGTTGTAGTTCTCATGAACATGAAGCAAATACTTTCGAATTAGATAAGAATATGCATTGGCAATTTTGTTCTGATTGCGGGGAAAAGTTTAATGCTTCTAAACATATTTTAGATGAATTTGGATTTTGTGAAGTATGTGGAGCTTCAATCATTAATAATGAAGATGGAACTTATATGATTACTATTTATGATGATTATGGTTCTATTATAAAACAGACTGATTATGATGAAAATGATAATGTCATTACTATTTTAACTTGTGAACTTGAGTATTTTGATGATGGAAATGTTAAAAGTGAAAAGACATATTATGACAGCATTCTAACTTCTGTGACATTTTATGCAAAAAGCGAAAAAAATCCTATTAGTGAAATATATATGCAAACTAGTATTTTATATGAAGAAGATGGTTCTAAAAGTGTTTCTATTTATAATGAATATGATATGCTAGAAAGATATACTGAATACGATAGTAGTGGTAATGTGAATACCGAAGATGTATATGAGTATACATATGATGAACAAGGAAATTTAGAAAAAGAGACTTGTTATAGTGATAATAATTTATCATATATAATTGAGTATAGGGCTGATATCAATGGAGATGTAAATAGTTTCCATGAAGTTTATTATGATAAAGAAGGAAATATTATTTCTGAATATTATTATGATGAAGAAGGTAACATTGTTTCTGAAGTTCATTATGATTAATATTTTCTAAATTTTATAGTTATTTTATATAAAATTAATATTAATATATCAATTTTGTATAGAATTATATCAATTTGATATATCCTTAGGAATTGCTTTTTTAAAATAAATAAGATATAATTCCCGATGGTATAAATAAAAAAATTATTTGTGAATTTTCAAGGAGGGAAAAAATTAAAGGTTTTGCAATGATGAAAATTGGAGAAACAGGTTGGGTTGA
>CAYVQA010000115.1:0-3035 GCA_964453965.1 uncultured Staphylococcaceae bacterium | reverse complement strand
TTTTGATATAATATTTATTATCTTTTTTATTATCCATAAATTTTTATTCCATCCTTCAATATTTCATTAGTTAAAATAAGATTATCATTAAGTTGTTCTTTTTTTAAAACATCGACATTTTTTTTAAGATTCTCACGAATATTTTCTACTAAATCAAAAAATTCAATGCCGGAAATAGGTGTTGAAATCAACAAGTCAACATCGCTTGTTTCAGTTGCTTTTCCTTTTGCATAAGAACCAAATAAATAACAATATTCTATATCATAATCACTAAAAACTTTTTTACATATATTTGAAATTTCTTGAATACTCAAGATTCCGTGAGTTTCATCAACAAAGCCATAGTCATTTAATTTTTGAATCATAAATTTATATTTTATAGAATCAATTTTTTTATATCTGTTTCATAATTTTGATAAGTCCTAATTGGAATACCTAGATATTTTGCACATTCTATTTGTGTTAACTTTTTTTCTTTTCTCAATTCTTTTAATGTCATTTTTAAAAACTAATAATCAATTTATTGATTATGCTTTCCTTTCATTTTAAATTATTAAAATATATTTATTAGCAAAAATAAATAATGAAATATATGTTATTATTTTCTCGTACTTAAACAATATTATACATTATCTCACATTTATTATATCAAATATAGATGTAATATGCAAAAAAAATACGCAATTTTTGCGTATTTTTATAAGAATAATTATGCAAAAATTGCGTATATGTTTAAGTATATTCATCGTTTTAAGTTTACAATAATTTATATTTTTTGATAGAAAACAGCTATTATATTAGTTTAATCTGGTATTTTTAATTATGTTAATTTTTACATCAAATTTCAATTTTAAAATTTTTATGTATTTTAATTTTCGTTATCTGGAATATAATTAATACTTGCGTCTGTGCCATAATAGTATTTAGGAATTTCTCCTTGGATTATTTGTGAAACTAAATATATTTTTGTTTCGCTTACAAAACTTTTGGGTTGTAACGGCACTAATGCTTCTATATCAATTTGAATTAATAGATATACTTCAATTAAGCTATTATTAATTCCATAAGATGAAACCTCTGTATATATATCCGCATTATATGCGCCGATAGGTCTAATATGAATTCTAATTTTTGGCCCTCTAGTCGCAAATAAAGTTGGACTAATTACATATCCTAGCGGTAGTACAAGTTCATGTAAAGTATCATCTAAAATGTCTTCGGATAATAGTTCATCAACTAATTCTGATGCGTCGCCCATTATTTCATTAATTATTTTTGTATTAACAATTACACTATCGATTGATTTATCATTTTTATATTTAATAATTATAATATTATCTATATCAATTTTGGGAATTACTGCAAGTTTAATAATATCTTTAACTGCGTTTGAAGCCATATTATCTGCTTGTTTTATAATATATAAAGTTGTTCTTTCACTAAAATAATTATCAATTATTTTTATCATCAGTGCCGGAATTATAATTATCATTAATAATATTAAAAACTTTAATAATCTATTTCTTTTCATATCATTAATTTTATGATTTCTATCCTTATATTATACTTCTTTATTATAAAAATAATTCATAAAGATGTAAAAGATAATTTTTTAAAAAAATGGTAAACTACTTTATCTTTTCTATAAACAAAAAGTCATATATGACGGAATGCATATAATTTTTTCATTTAAGCGGGAATAATTTTTAGGATGAATAATATATGCAGCATCAATCCTATCTCGATATTTTTCAACAAACCTTTCTAAGGAAATAGTACTATATTTTTTACCCGATTTAACTTCAATCGGATATAGTTTAAAATTAATTTTACTTTTATTGGAAAATAAAAAATCTATTTCTATATCATTTCTATGTTTTTCATCATTATAATGTGTATAATAAAACAACCTATGATTATTTGCGATTAAACATTGCGCTATTGCATTTTCATATAGCATTCCGTTATTAAGAGATAAATTCCCTTTTAAAATTCCTTTATATATTTCTTCTTCCATAAGTTCATTTTCATCAAATGCATGACTAGTTAAAAGTCCCGTATCACTAAAATAACATTTGACATAGCTTCTGTTTTCATTAATCGAAAGACCGATATTAGGGTCATTGCATAAGAAACAGTTATTAGTAATAAATGAATTTTCTAGCCAAAAAAATGTATCTTCATATTGATCATAAATTGAACCTGGCACAATATTTTTAAAAATAATTCTTTTTTCATGTTGTGATAAAAGTCCCGGAATTTGATCAAAAATTGATAAAACTTTTGCACGATCAGCACCTTTAATTTTCATAATATCATTTCTATATAATGATAATATATCTCTTTTTTCTCTATCTGCTTTTTCAAAATCTTTACTATTATCTATATAAACAGATAGACTTCGAGGCATTCCTCCAACAAGCATAAATTCTTTAAATAATAGCATCGCTTTTTCGTGTAAAGATTGAGGTAATTCTTTTTTTTCATTAAAACATTTTTTAATTAATTCTGCAAGTGAATTTTCATTCATCGCCCATAAAAATTCTTCAAAATCTAACGGATACATTTTTAGTTGTCTTTCCTCAGATGGAATCAAAATGTTTTCGACATTTTCTTTAATTGAAATTAACGAACCTGTTTCGATATAATCATATCTACCATCTTTAACTAGATGCTTTATTGCTTCACGTGCTTTTGGACAAAACTGAACTTCATCAAAAATGATTAATGATTTTCTTTTAGGCAAATTATTAATTTTAAATTCTGAAAATAAAAGCATAAATAAGTAATCTAAATCATTAATATATTTTACAAAATATTCTTTAACTTCTTCAGAAACAATAGAAAAATCAATTAATAAATAATTATCATATTCATTTTTTGCAAATTCAACAACAATAGTAGATTTGCCAATACGTCTAGCACCTTCAATTAATAATGCCTTAGAGCCATTACAATCATTTTTCCAATTTAATAATTTTGAATATATTTTTCTTTTAAAAATCATAAATACCTCCAATTATATTATAATCTCC
>CAYVQA010000114.1:0-3058 GCA_964453965.1 uncultured Staphylococcaceae bacterium | reverse complement strand
TACCACATAAACCAAATTATGAATATCTTTTTAAAGAAAAAATACAACCATATTAGATGATTATGTTTAGAGTTTTTGTGGTCTAATAATATGAGTAGTATTTATATTGCATTTTATGAAAACTTATGTTATACTATAAAAAATAGAGGAGATATAAAAACTATGATTGGTTTTTACAACGAAATTTGCAAATTGAAAAACATTATCAGAAGAGGTTGGATACATAGACAATTTAATGTGGATAGAATTGAAAGTGATGCCGAGCATGTTTATTCAATGTTAATGTTGTCATATTTTATCATCGAAAAAGAACATATTAGAGATTTAAATATGTTAAAAATATTTAAAATGATAATGTTTGAGAAATCGAAATTGGAGATATAACTCCATTTGATAATTACGATATTGTTAAAAAGCACGAAGAAGAACGTGTTGCGATAGAGAAAATATCAACTGACTATGAAATCGTAGAAATATTAAGCCTGTGGGATGAATATAATCAAAGAAAATCAAAAGAGGCAAAGTTTGTTAAAATGATTGATCACCTGGATTTTATTTGCCAAGCAAACAACTATAAGGGAAACAATAAACAGCAGTTTGAAATTTTATATAATGAATATAAAACAAATCATCCAAACATTTTGGAGGTTTTAAATGAAACGAAATAATAATTCGCTATACTATAAAGTTCATCAACTATTAAAGTGTGGAGATGTAGATGTCTATGTCGATATGGATGGCGTTTTAGCAGAATATAAATATGGTGAAGGCTCTAAAATATTAAGTGGAGACACATCTGTATATTCTCAAAAAAGGCCCATTAAAACTATAATAAAGTTTATTAGAAAATACTATAAAAGAAATAATTTTTACATTTTGACATCATGCATGAAAGAAAATCAAATTAATGTAAAAAAAGATTGGGTAAAAAAATATTTGCCATTCTTTAATCAAGACAATATAATTTGTATAGTTGGTAAAAGTTTTGAGAGTAGAATTGATGATAAAGTAAATAATATTTCTCAAAGAGTTAATATTAGCAATAAAAAATCTATATTAATTGAAGATACCCATGATATTCTAAAGAAATCATGGGAGAAAAATAAAGAATTACTATTACCTGTTTTAGTAATAAATTTAATTAAATGAGGTTGATATGAAAAATTTAATCATTGATTGTTATACAGACGAACCATCAGGGCTAGGCGCTCCTCCATATTTGAGTGTTCATTCTAGGTATTTAGCCGGAGCTTTGAAATATACCGGACAAGACTATGAATATATAAACATAGATGATTTAAGGGTGTTTAGTGGCGAAATATTAGAATTTGAAAAATCTTTAAATAAAAGGACTATTAATTACAATTACACAATTCCCCAAATTAAAAAGTTCTTAGATGACTGTGATACCATTTATGTTGTTATGGGTTGTTTTGTAGATTACAATTATTTATCATGTGAGCCACCCACTTTTTATGAAATTGAAAAACTACTATCAAATTACAAGGCTAAAAATATAATATTAATGTATGCATTGGGATCTAAAATTGTAACTAGAGAAGAATTGGATAACGCTTTACCTCCAAATTTATTCAATAAGGTTATTTTTGGAAATTTTTACAATTATATAATTTTTGATAAGGAAGATGATTATTTACCACATTATGAAATTTTAAAAGAAATTTCAAAAAACTCATCAGATATTGTTAGTAAAATTCGCAGACCATTGATTTATGAAATTGAAACCGCAATTGGATGTAATAGAAAACCGGGTTGTAAATTTTGCATAGAAAGTATAAGAGGAATAAATCATACATCTAGGCCTGTTGATGATATTGTTGATGAAATAAAAGAATTATATAAAAATGGCGTTAGGTACTTTAGATTAGGAAGGCAACCGAATTTTTATGCGTATTTTAATTCTGATCCCCAAAAAATAGAAGAATTATTTTTAAAAATTTGGGAAAGTTGTCCTAATATACAAGTTTTACATATTGACAATGTAAGTCCGCACAATGTTAATACTCCTAGAGGTAAAGAGATAACAAAATTATGTTCAAAATATTGTACAAGTGGTAATATTGCCCCATTTGGTGTTGAATCATTTGACCCTAAAGTAAGAGAGTTAAATAATTTAAATGGTTCAATTGATGATATTTTCAAGTCCATTGAAATTATTAATGATGCAGGTAAAGAAATTACTGAGAATGGTACTAGAAAATATTTGCCGGGGATTAATATTATTTACGGATTAGATGGTCAATCGGAAGAGACTTTAAAACACAATTTAAAAGCTTTTAAATATATTTTAGATCATTTTTATGTTAGACGTATTTTTGTAAGAAATTTAACTTCTCCCCATGGAGAACAGTTTGGAGAAGGAAATAAAAATGGATTCGAGTATTTCAAATCACAAATAATTAAAAACTTTTCATTACCAATGCTTAAAAAGGTTTATCCAATAGGTACAATAATAAAACACGAAAGAGTTGAAATGTATAAAGATGGAGATTCAATTTTAAGACAAATGGGAACTTGTCCAGAAAGGATTGTCCTAAAAAATAAAAAATTAGATTTGGATGATTTTTATACAATAAAAGTCGTAGGTTATTTATCTGATAGAGTTTTATTAGGAGAGATTATATGCAAAGAATAGCTATTATAGTTCCATTTCCTAATATTGCAGTTGAGTACGAATTTCAAAAGATAATACAAAATGATAATGTTTTATATCAAATATTCAAAATAGATTATCAAACTCATCAAAAAGAGAATGAACAAAAATTTTATCAAGAAATGAGTGAAAATCTAGATTTATTAATCGAAAAAATTCAAGAACTAGATTTTGATAAAGTAATTTTAATGTGTTCATCTTTAAGTTCAAAAATAGACGAAATAAAAGTTTTAACAGTTAATAAAATTGTGTCTAAATTTTTATTGGATAATTGTTTAAATAAAAATTTAATATTAATATCTCCATATTCAGAAAAAACGACGCAAGACACATTAAAGAACTTTGAAAATCTCAACATAAAATTCAAGAAAGTATATTCAAAAC
>CAYVQA010000113.1:0-3060 GCA_964453965.1 uncultured Staphylococcaceae bacterium | reverse complement strand
AAATGGATGAAATAACGGTTCTTGAAGAACTTGGAAACAACGATTATATAGTGGAATACAAGGGCGTGAAATGTCATGCCCTTTTTAATTGGTTCGTTTGTGAGTTTTACGCAGACGATATTTACAGAGTTATAAAGGAGAATAACTAATATGGCAAAACTAAACGATTTACAAAAATACTTGAATTATGAATTTTCATCCGGTTGTTACACCGGCAACGATTACAAGTCTTTCCAAACTAAATACATAAACTACTTAAAAGATATGTGTGCATCGAATAATTGGAAACTTGTAAACGTCGGTAAAAATCACTACTGCTTTTCTGCCTTTATTAAGGGCGGAGCGGAAAATAAATATGTGTACATTTCCATAAGTGACGTTAGATATTTTCCTAATGAGTGGTACAAACACGTACTTATACGGACTGCTCAAAACGAAGTGGATTACAAAGGCGGTTTTAACAACTATACAACGCTTGAACATCTTGAAGGCAAGGTTGCCGAACTGCTTAAGGAATTACCGTTTTAGGAGGAATTACAATGGTTGAATTAAACTTAATCGCTACCGATGAGCAAGAAGAAAAGGTGCTTGCTTATCTAAAAGAAAATGCAAGCGACGTGCTTGCGGATAAAATAAACAACGGAACGCCTTTTGAAAAAGACGGACATCCGCTAACTAATAAAAAGACGCTATCGGGGTTTATGAAATATGCTTGTGACGAGGCTCAAAAACTTGCTTCGAAAGGTGCAAGAAGTGCTTGCGTTAATGACGATATTGTCTATGGTTGGGCAATACATTATTTCGAAGAAGATTCTATCGAAGGCACTCTTTATACGCTCGATGGAACGGAATATAAGCCTGTAGTTGCTACAAAGAAAACAACGCAAAAGTCCGTCAATAAGCCCGTTAACAAGGAAAAACCAAAGGAACAGCAAATGCAATTCTCGTTCTTTGACGATATTGCAGAAACCGATGTTCAAGAGCCTATAACCGACACTTTAAGTGTTGAAAGTGAAACAATCGAGAAAACTGTTTCGGTAAAAGAACCACCGAAAGTTAGCAAGTTTTACACGGATTACAAGTTGTATCAAAGCGAACGTCCGACGGTAGTTGTTGCACTTCGTTTAGGTGATTTCTATGAAGTCTTTGGCGATGATGCAGTTATGCTCGGTAACGAACTTTCTCTTACTATTACAAGCCGTGACGTAGGTTTGGAAAATAGAATACCGATGATTGGTTTTCCATACCACGCTGCTGAAAATTACTTCGCTAAAATTGTAAAAAGACACGACTTATACATAGTCGAAAACGAGCGAGATACACAGTTTATTCCGCGTGTCAATTATGCGGATAATCGGCTTATAGACGAAGATACGGGCGAAGTCTTTGACTTAACCGAAGACGAAATGAAAGAGTTTGACGGAGATATAGACGAACCTGTAAATTGCTCTGACGTCGAAGAAACAAAACTAATACAAACGCTTAAAAACATATTCGGGAATACTTTGGAGATGAAATAATATGAAGATAGAAAAGATAAAACCTATACCCAAATACATAATTAAGAAAATCGGTCAAATGGACGCAAAAATGAAGTATGAACGACCGGGACAAACAAGATTTTATTCTTACTTCACTAAGAATGACGGTGAACTTGTTAAAGTTACCATGGGCGTTAAAATGCGAAACAAAAAATTATTCTTTAAGCAAGTAGCCGTTCACGGAATACATTCCGAAGATTGCTTTGTCAGAGATATAGAATATTCACATATTGCAGGTTATATCATGGGTTGGCATGACTTAGGAATATCTAATCACATTAAGTGGTTCGAAGATGGTAAATGGTATTACGCACCCGATAAGTATTATGATCCCTTTGCCCCTATTGTAAACAAGGAATACGTGTTGGAACATTTCCCCGAATACAAATACAGTGCTTTTGACTTATATACAGGAACGGATTATTTTAAGTACCTTAGGCTGTATGAGCAATTTCCGCAAATGGAGTATCTTATGAAGTTGGGACTTCAAAACCTTGCTATGTCTAAACAAATACTTAGGCTTGTTGGTAAAGACGTCAAATTCCGCAGATGGCTTAGTAAAAACAAAGCAGAACTTTGTGACTACAACGTAATCGTTCCTGCCGTATTGAAGGCATACAAGACTCACAAGCCCATAAAGACGACTAACAACTTAATCAAGGCAAGAAATAGTCTAACCAAAGATTGCTTCTTAAAACCGCTTGCAGAGCTTTTCAAGGATGACCTTGAGAAGTTCTTTTCATATATGGCGGAGCAAGGTATAAATCCGTATAGTTACAAGGATTACTATAATGCGTGTACATATCTCGGCTTAGATATGAGCATGAACAAGAATCGCTATCCGCACAATTTCAAGCTTTGGCACGACATTAGAACGGGTGAATATAAGACAGCAAAGGCATTAAAAGACGAGGAGGACCGTAAAGAATTTTACGAGAAATTCGCTGCCGTTGCACAGAAGTATTTAGGACTTGAATATGACAAAAAGTCCGTCTATATAGCGATTATCCCGCAAAAACCGTCCGACTTAGTAACCGAAGGCGAGCTACTTCACCATTGTGTAGGACGTATGGGTTACGACCAGAAATTCGCTCGTGGAGAAACTCTTATATTCTTTATACGAGCAAAAGAGCAACCTAACGTTCCACTCGTTACAGTCGAATACTCACCGACACAAAAACGGATACTTCAATGCTATGGTGACCACGATAGCAAGCCTAACGAAGATATAATGACGTTCGTAAACAAGAAATGGCTGCCTTACGCCAACAGACAGTTAACAAAAATGGCGGCATAGCCACAAATATTAAGTAAAGGAGATTATAAAAATGAGTAACTATTATAGAATAACAGCATATCACCCAGAAAAAGACTTTTCGATTATTATGGACTCTTACGGACTCTTTGAAAAGAAATGGCAGTTCTCGGCAGACCTCATAAAACGTGGTTTTAAGATACTTGAGTTTTCGGACGATACGCAATTCCTTGATGGCAACATCGAACACCTAACCGAAGAATA
>CAYVQA010000112.1:1815-3071 GCA_964453965.1 uncultured Staphylococcaceae bacterium | reverse complement strand
CAGTTCTAACGATTGGCTTTTGCTTATAAATATATTCTATTACAATTCCTATTATTATTCCTATATACATTAAAAAGGGAAGAAAAAGAATATTTTTGGAAAGACCTACTTCATCTTCATTAATATTATTTAAAGAAAATAGCATCAAAAATGTTATAATCGATGTAACAAGCTGTATAATTCTGGCAATTTTAATTTTCTTTTCCATTTTATTTTCCTCACTTAGATATTATTATTTTTAGTATAACATAAAATTTTAAAAAATGCAAGGTTAATAGCAAAAATAAAACTTAATAAAATTTAAAAAAATCTCTAAAGGAATTAAATTCCCTTAGAGAAAATTTTAGTAACTTTCAAATCCTAAATCTTTTAATGTAACATTTGAATCACTCATAAATAATTTATATGCATTCAATATTAATTTGATTTGCGTTTGTGCTAATTTTCGATAGCTCTCTTTTAAGCTACTAGTACTAATATTTTGACTCTTAGTATAAGTCAAAGTTGAATTTTCATTATAAGTTTTGTAATATATATCTCCAATCATATAATTTTTATTTGAATCTAATTGCGACCATTCATATGTATTACTTGCGGTTGATGGTATTATTATTGATGTTAGAAAATAATAATCAGTTTTATACACAAAACATCTTAAACTAATATTATTTTTATCACTAGAATATTCAAGATAAATTTTATAATAAAAGCCTGAATCATAATCAGTCCATATAGTTAACTCATAATCACCCTCAGAGTATGTTCCTTTTTTCTTAAGATAATCTCTTAAAAGGTCAAATGCAGTTTTTTCTTGGTAATCACATCTTGTGCATTCACCATCTACAACATTATGACCGAGTTCTTTACCTTTTGTTGCACCACAGTTTCTACATGTTGCGGGTTCAGTACATGTTGCGGATTTATAACTATGACCTGTTGCGCTAATTGTTTGAGTTTCTTTATTTCCACAAACATTACATATTCTTTCTTTTCTTCCAGTTGATGTACAATTTGCGCTAATAACTGTTTTCCACGAACCATAACTATGAATATTTGTTGCTGGAATTTCTCTTGTTTCTTTTTCACCACATTCACAAATTCTTTCTTCTTGACCAACGTTAACGCAATCCGCATTTTTAATTATATTCCATTCCCCATAACTGTGTTCATGTTTTGAACATCCGATTATTAAACTTGATAAAAACACAAATAATCCTAATAATAATACTTTTTTAATTTTTTTCATTTTTTCACCT
>CAYVQA010000112.1:0-1715 GCA_964453965.1 uncultured Staphylococcaceae bacterium | reverse complement strand
TTATTTTTAATTAATGCAATATTGATATAACCATTTAATATTAATTGCTCAAACATATATAGGCAAATCTGTGTTTTAACTAATTTTATGTATATCCTTCTCCTCATTATATAAGACACATATTTTTTAAAAAAATGATTATTTTTATATCAGCAAATAAAAATAATCATTTCAACATTATTTATGTCATAATAATTTTAGCATTTAAGCTAAACAGAATAACATTTTATATAATAGCTTCTTTCTTAGTCCATTAGGAAAAGTTTCTAGTGATGCATTATAAATTTTGATTTGAATTATAGCTTTATTCTTTACCATATATTATTTTTGTTGGCACTCTAAAAATTAAGGGTCCTATACATCCTATTAATAAAAATGATAAAAATATTAATAATAAATTAAATAATCTTTTTACGTTAATTAATTTTCATTTTTTCCATATATTTTTTTATATATCCTTACAATATTTATACAAAAATAGCCCTCTTTTTAAAAAGAGAGCTTGAATATTATTTTCCTTCCTTAGATACTTAAAAAAGATTTTTTGTTTGATTTTTAAAAATTGAGATTCGTCCGACGCTATTACTTTTCATTTACTGAATTATATGGCAAATAATTGTTAAATAAACATAAAATATTTATTTAATCGAAACATTAAAAACTAGTCACAATTGTGTTGAAAAAAGAGATTTCTGTATCGTTTGTATATTTGTACTCTAAACCAATACTACTTCTCCATCTATAATAGATATTTGGATTAATCCCTTCAGGAACATTTTTTGATATTTCATTTAGTTTTTCATCATTTTCACATAAATTAAGACTAGCGATATATTTATTTGTTTCTTCTGAATAAAATATTCCGGCACCAACTATTGTTATATATATACCATCTGTTCTATATTTACTATCCTCATTTACGATTTTTTTTGAAAATAGTTCCTTAGGCAGTTTAAGTGTTTCTTCTACGTATCCTGTTCTTTTAACTTTGTTTCTAAAACCTATTGATGTTGATACAATAAATTTAGTTTCGTTTTCCATTATTTCTTTTTTTGTTATTTCTCTAATCAAATACACATCCTTAATTGTTTCATAATCATCAAAAGGTAATCTTGCAAAAAAACTTACTGGTTCTTTTTCTAAATTTTCATTAATTTCTTCAATTGTTAATTCTCCATTATTATATTTTGAAAGTATTGTTGACGTGTTATCATAAAAATACATATTCTCTATTAATTCATGATAATTATATGCATATATTCCTAATGAATGAAACTTATATGTTACACCTTTTAATGTAATATCATCTATAATATGTTCTTCGTCAATAGGATTATAATATTTTGAGCAAACACCATATAAAAAAGGAATTTCGACATTATCTATGTCAAATGGCTTAGAATATTTTTTATTAAATGAATCATTTTCAGTAGTTACTCCATTTGGAAAAACTTTTGGAGTATCTATATATTTAAATGAAATATAATAATTTAACCAGTTAGAGTTCTCCCAATTGGTATAATCATTAATTATTGTAAAGTATTTAAATTCAATAACAGTGGGCGTTGGGCCAGCAATAATGCATCCTATACATCCAACACATCCAGTTAATAAAAACGATAGCGATATTAATAATAAATTAAATAATCTTTTTACATTAATCAATTTTCAATTTCCTCCATATATTCATCTTTTTTATATATTGACATTATATC
>CAYVQA010000111.1:0-3082 GCA_964453965.1 uncultured Staphylococcaceae bacterium | reverse complement strand
TTAAAGGTGTTGGAGATAAAGCCTTAGAACAAGCAATAGGTTTCTTAAGAATTTTGGAAGGCGATGAACCACTAGATTTAACACCAATACATCCCGAAAGTTATGAAGTTGCACGAGCAATTTTAGAAAAATTGGGATTTGACTCAAGTGCAATCGGTACACCTGCATTAGCAGACGCAATAAAAAAAGTAGATCGTGATGCATTAATTAAAGAATTAAATGTTGGTGAATATACTTTAAATGATATTTTAGATGCATTTGTATCACCTACTCGTGACCCTCGTGATGAAATCGATGCGCCAATTTTAAGAAGTGACGTATTACATTTAGAAGATCTAAAGCCAGGAATGGAATTAGAAGGAACTGTTCGTAATGTTGTTGACTTTGGTGCTTTCGTTGACTGTGGAGTTAAAGATGATGGATTAGTTCACATTTCGAAAATGTCAAATGGCTATATTAAACATCCACTTGATGTTGTTAGCGTTGGACAAATTGTAAAAGTATGGGTACTTGATGTTGATCTTAAGAAACATCGTTTACAACTTACAATGATTGATCCTGATGCACCAAAACCAGAACCAAAGAAATTTTATAAAAATAAAAAAGAACGAAATAATAAAGGAGAATAAAATGACATTTGAAAAAGTAAAAAAAATAATTGCAGATACTTTAAATTTAAAAGATCCTGAACAAATTACAATGGACTCTCATTTAGTAGACGATTTAGGCGCAGATTCACTTGACGCAGCAGAAATTGTTATGTCAATTGAAGATGAATTTGGTATTGCTGTTGATGATGATGCAGCAAGTACAATTAAATATGTTAAAGATTTAGTTGCTGCAATTGATAACGCATTAAATAAATAATTACTCAAAAGGAGCTTTTGCTCCTTTTTTATTAAAATCATAATAAACATTTAATATAAAACTAAAAAAAAGAATAAATAGTTTGACATTAAATCTTTTTTAGTCTATAATATTATTGGGTGATAATATGGAAAATACAGAAAAATTGACAAAGAAAACAACAACTAAAAAAACAACTAGTAGTCCTAAAACTTCAATAACAAAAAATACAACTACAAAATCAGAGTCTGCTAAGAAGAAAACGGCAACAGGAACAAAAACAACAAAAAAAGTTACAAAGAAAAAAGTAACACCAGATCCAGTTCCAACTAAAAAAATCATTACACAACCTGCAACCGCAAAAGTTCAAAAAAAAGTTGAAAAGAAAGAAAATGGTGTTAATGCAACTAATCCAGTTGTTAAATTACCAAAAGTAGTTACAATTGAACCAAAAGCAAGAAAAGTACCTGATATTCAACGCCCACAACCAAAACCACGAACTTTTAATAAGGATGAAAAAGTCTTATATAAAAAGTTAGATGAGGCGTTTACTTACATTGCAAATATGACATGGGTTATTGAAGAAAAAACAATGGATGTAAAACAAATTCCTGATTTAACATTGGGTGAACTACACGTAATTGAAATGGTTAATAAATTTAATAATCGGCCAATGAGTGTTATTGCGACTAATTTAAATGTTACAATAGGTTCATTAATTACATGTGTAAATAGATTGTGTAGAAAAGACTATTTAATCAGAACAAGAGATGAAATGGATCATAGAATTATTAATTTAAGTGTAACACCAAAAGCTAAAAAAGTATTAAAAGTTCATGATAAATTTCATACGGATATTTTATATTTAGCACTTGAAAATATGTCATTGCCAAATGCAACAAAAGTTTTAACAACATTAATGACAACGCTAGATAATTATATGAATCCAAAAGAAGAAAAGAAGGCAAGAAAATGATTAAAGAATTTTATCAAAAAAAGCGCAAAGAATTAACTAATCAAATTGAAAATGATTCAATTATCATTTTACATTCCAATTATGAAGTTTTTAAATCAGCAGATTCTATATATAATTTTACTGTTAACAAAAACTTTTATTATTTAACTGGATTAAATGAAGATAACATTATTTTAATATTAGGCAGATTTGATAATATAGCTTATGAATGGTTATTTATTGATGAAAATGACCCGGTATTAGTTAAATGGGTAGGCGCAAAATTTACCAAAGAAGAAGCATCACAAATAAGTGGTATTAATATTAAAAATATTCATTATACTTCTAACTTTGATAATTTTGTAAGAAATTTAATTCAACCAAATCGAAATGTTTTAAAACCAATAAAAAACATTTATCTAGATTTAGAAAATCGCAATATTCCATTATATAATACTTTTGCATTAAATTATAGTCAAAAAATTAAAGAAAATTTTCCATTTATAGTTATTAAAAATATTTATAATAATATTATTGATTTACGTTCAATTAAAGAAGAATGTGAAATTGAAGAAATAAAGAAGAGTATCGATACGACAAAAAGAGCAATTTTAAATGTTTATCATCATCATAATGAAATTACAAATGAAAAAATTGGTTGTGCATATCACGATTTTGTTTTAAACTGTGATGGCAAAGAAAAATCATTTGGAACGATTATGGCTGGTGGTAAAAATGCTTGTACTCTTCATTATGAAGAAAATAATTCTGATGTCACAAATGATGATTTAATGCTTATGGATTTGGGTTCGAGTACTAATGGCTATGCGAGTGATATTTCAAGAACTTTCCCAATTGGTGGTTCTTTTAATGCTCGACAAAAACAAATTTATGAAGCTGTTTTAGATACTAATAAAAAATGTATTGAATATGCGACAGCAGGCATAACATGGAATGATTTAAATGGTTATGCTAGAAATCTTTTAACTGAACATTTAATTCGTTTAAATGTTATGAAAACAAAAGAAGAATTAAGTGAATATTATTTTCATTCAGTCAGTCATTCATTAGGTCTTGATGTTCATGATCCTTGTGATTATAGTAAACCATTAAGAGCTGGAATGGTAATTACAATTGAACCAGGATTATATATTGCAAAAGAAGGTATTGGTATTCGAATTGAAGATGATATTCTTATAACTAATGATAAAGCAATTTGTTTATCAAGTGATTTAATAAAAGAAGTTAAAGACTTAGAAAATGAATTAAAATAGTGATTTA
>CAYVQA010000110.1:0-3084 GCA_964453965.1 uncultured Staphylococcaceae bacterium | reverse complement strand
ATAAATTTTTCTTTCAAACATAACTCTCACCTCTGAATATATTATACACTTTTTTATATGGAGTTTCAAGTAGAATGTGCACTTTTTTATAGGGAGTTTTTGACAGTGTTTGCACTTTTTTTAAAAAAGATTCAGTAGAGCTTTTATCATAATACTAAAGTTCTATTATATTTAATTAATTTTGTATTTTATTTAAAGATAACTTATTTTGAATATTGATTCAATTTCTTAATATTTTCTATAAAACGTGGATTTTGACGGATGAAATCATATCTTTTATGTTCTAACTTTTCAATTATGCGATAGCATTCACTGTGTTCAGTTAACTCGTGAAAGACTTTATTTGGTTTTAGAAAAACTAACTTATTTGTGATAATTGATGTAAAATATTTACCATGGTCATTAATATAAAATTTATCATATTCAATCGTATGGTAGCACATTTTCTCAAGTGATTCAAGGGCTTCATCATTTTTACCTTGTGCAACTTGATATGTAGAAATCAACCAATAATTTTGTGATAACCTACAATGATAATACATAAGATTGTCACCATATATCATTTTATACAGTTGATTAGAAAAGGTTAATACCTTAATTTTCTTATCTCACGCAGATAAATCGTTTTGTGGTAAATCTTCAAAATTATAATTTGAAAGTGCAATTTCTAAAGCATCTGTCAATTTATTAATTTCATCTTGTTTATAAAATTCAGTTTTTCCATCTCTTATACTTAAAGCAAGAACTGATTCTCTACAATATTTCATCAGAGCAAATAAATATTTATAAAACAACCAATTAAAAGTGGAACTTTGCCACTCTATAGTTTACATTATTATGCTATAATACTAAATATTTTTCTAGAGAATAAATTGTCTTATTATCTCTTATAGGTTCAGTTCCCGTTGGAAGTAAAGGTTCGATACCCGCAAGTTAATAGTTCGATTCCTTGACAAGTCTCTCATAGTTGTAAATACAACTATTGGTATTTAAAACAAAAAGTCTTTTATTTGTATAAAAAAAGAGACTATTTCACTATATTTCAAGCAAAATAGTCTACAAAATCAAAAATTAGTCCTTGTTATCAGAAGACTAATAGATGTCAATTAATGCGTCATTACTGCGAAATGTTTCACAATGTAAGTTTTACTATAAACAACTTAGTTTTTGTAGCAAAACAAAACGTTTCTTATTTTAGAATTTCTTTACAATATTCTTTTAATTCAGGAATACTTTCATTCGCAGTATTCCAAACAATCTCTAAATTAATAGTATCATATCCATGAACAATTCTATTTCTCATACCTTTAATTTGTTTCCATGGTATTTGATTATACTCTTTTACAAATTCAACTGATAAACCATTTGACAGTTCACCAATTTGAAATAAATTAAAACATACAACTTCCTTAACATCATCATTTAAAGCAAATTCTTTTTCACTGACGTTTGATACTTTTTCAATTACTCTATTGCATCTTTTAATTATTTGCAATAATATCCCTTTATCTTTAATTCCTAACATAATT
Organism: uncultured Staphylococcaceae bacterium; assembly: GCA_964453965.1. Classification (GTDB taxonomy): domain Bacteria; phylum Bacillota_I; class Bacilli_A; order ML615J-28; family CAG-313; genus CAYVQA01. The sequence continues at coordinate 1,555 of CAYVQA010000110.1, read as the reverse complement.
TAATCATATCCTCCATAATTTGTTTTTTGAAATATTCATCAATATATGACGAGTCAAATACTAAGTCTACTTTTTTATTTAAAGCCATTTCTAATTCATCTTCAAGCAATCCTTGATCAATAAATGTTTTAATGTTTCCCTTATCACAATAAATATCAATATCACTTGCTTCTTTAGCTTCTCCTCTAGCATAAGAACCAAATAAATAAATTTCAGTAATTCCATATTTATTAAGAATTGGTTTAATAATATTTTTAATTTCTTTGATTGTGTATATAAAACTATTTATATCTGCACTAATTAAAGAAATAATATAACCATTTCTATTTTCAATATTATCTAAATGATTAATAATATTAATATCAGATTTTTTAACTCTAAATTGATACATTTTATAATTATTCTTATTGAAGTTTGAAATATATTCAGTTTGATTAAATGACATAATATCACCTCACATACATATGATATCATATGTTTTTATATTTGTCAAATTATTAATATACTAATATTATATGTAATAGTAGTTACATTTATAATTTAAAGGAATAGATTAGAAACTGATCTCATTTACTATGTGTTAGTTTCTCACAAAAATCATTTTCAATTCAGTTTTTGGTGTATCGAGTTTAACTTCCTGTTTTGTTCCATCAAAACGAAATCCATATTTCCCATAAAACTTGACGGCTCGTTTATTTCCTTTCAATACCCAGGGTATTAACACACAGCATCCTTACATATTTCATATCTTTTTCTTAAATCACCTGTTTGTCATGTTTCTTGATATATATTTTTTAATTCTTCATATCTAGAATCAATTTCTTCTTTTGGTGTTATACCAAGTAATTCATCTGAAGTAATATTAAATAATTTTGTAAGTGGTGTAATCAAAGTCAAGTTTGGATTTGATAATCCACATTCCCATTTTGAAACTGCTTGATATGAAACAAACAAATAATCTGCTAAGTTTTCTTTTATTTTTTCACCAATAGTCATTTTCATTTTCCATTTCATTTAATATTCATAATCGATTACACTACCATTATACTATAATTATGTGAACTAAACAATAAATTAAATTTTGAACACTATTCAACTATTGGTTGAGGTGGTTTTTTTAGGTTCTGTTCCCGTTGGAACTAAAGATTCGATTCCTGCAAGTTAATGGTTCGATTCCTTGGCAAGTCTCTCATAGTTGTAAATACAACTATTGGTATTTAAAACAAAAAGTCTTTAATTTGCATAAAAAATTAGACAATTTCACTATATTTTAAGTAAAATTGCCTATAAAATCAAAAATTAGCCTTCTTTATCAGAAGACTAACAGAAGTCAATTAATGTGTCATTACTACAAAATGTTTCGTATGCTTTATAAATTCAAATTAAAAATATAATTAATTCTTATTCTCATAGATTCAATAAAAAATTTCTTTTGAACATTACTAATTATTTTTATTCCGTGTTCGTCATTAGGTATATTTTTTATAAATTCAATAATACTACTCCATGAATTTACGATTTTATCTTTAACTCTTTCAATAGCATCATTTAAATT
>CAYVQA010000109.1:0-3114 GCA_964453965.1 uncultured Staphylococcaceae bacterium | reverse complement strand
TGGCAGGCAATGCGGTCAGCGTGCCTGTCGTTTCTGCTATCGGGAGAAGGCTCAAGGCTCTCGATGACGAATTAAACAATAAAAAGGAGTGATGTAATATATGGCGAAACAAATGAAAGTGGAAATTTCCTCGCCCAAGGGCATGAACGGAGAGTGGATATATGCCTCTCTTGACCTCCCTGCCGAGGAATATGAAATTCGTGACGCATTTCACAGAGCAAGAGTGATGAGCCACGAGGACGAGAGATACCTCTCCGTGTACGATTGTGACGTATTCCCGATGTTGTCCTTCGCAAGAGTGGAAACCACAGGCATTGACGAGTTAAACTTCCTTGCCCAAAGGCTTGACTCGCTCGAAGATTATGAAAAGAACCTGCTTAATACCGTGACGCCGAGGATAATCAAGAATGTGGGCGAGGGCGACGTGGTCAGTGCGAAAGACCTCATCAATATGACCTACGGATTAGATACCGTTGCCATTGCATCCAATGTACACAACTTTACCGAACTTGGCGAATTGGCAATCGAAAGCGAGATGTTTACTTGGATGGAGAATGTTCCCGACGAAGCTCTGCCGTACCTTGACCGAGCGAAGATCGGAAAGGAAATTTACGAGGAAGATCACGGTGCGTTTATCAACGGAATGTACATCGCCGCAGGCGATTATCGGTTTCAAGAGGTATATGACGGACAAAATCTTCCAAACCAAGGCGTATATACCGCTTATGCCTTCCGCTTGGAATTGGCAAAGCCGCCGACAGGCGACGAGGACATCGGTAAACAGTCAACCGAATGGCTCGGTTTGCCCACAGAGCGTGAGGAGGCGGACGCCGTAGCCGAAAGGCTCGGTGCGGATAAAATCGAGGATTGCGTATATCTCGGTTTTGAATCCTCTATACCGCAGATCAATAGCGACCGGTTCGGCAATATGCAGGATTTTGACAAGCTCAACAGCCTTGCGGATATGATGCTGCAGATGTCGCCGTCTGATCAGGTGAAATTCAAGGCTGTACTCTCTGCCGAAGAACCGACCAAGATAGAGGAAATCCTCGACGTTGCAAGGAATCTCAGACGATACGAGCTTGCAACACAGGTGGACGATGCAACACAATTCTTCAAGAGCTACCTCATACGCCACATGGACAAGGAAATCGATCCCAAATGGCTCGACACCCTGCTTTTGAGAAACGAAGGACACGAATTGGCAGAACGTGTCGGCGCAACCTTTACCGATTACGGTGTTATTTCTTCCCGAAATCGAAGCCTGTACGAGCCACTTCCTCGAAACAATCCCATTATGGACGAGAAATTCGATTTAATCGAAGTCAACGGACAGCAGGCTCTTTTTTCAAACGGTGTAATTAAAACCGAGAACATCCCCAAGGGACTATACAAATACGACCTGCGTGGCGGTGATGAAACCGAGTTTATAACGATTGAGCCGCGCGTAGTTGTTAACCGTTCGGGATCGATACTTGTAAAAGCACCGTTCGACTTTGATAGCAAAGACCATATCCCCTTGACGGAAGAAACCTCGCCTAACTTTTTGTGCGAGGAAGTCACGCCGCGAGAGTTTATAAACGGCGACTACGAACAGGCAGAAACAGAAGAAATAGGAATGAAAATGGGAGGTATGTAACATGACGGCATTATGGTTTATTATCGGGCTTCTGCTCGGAGGGTGCATAGGCGTAGTTATTATGTGCCTTTTTCAGATCAACAAATGCAACTACTACGAGAGCGAAATCCGTAGGATCGAGGAACAAATAGGAAAAAAACAATAACACGATAAGGTATCGATCGCCCCGAAAAGACGGTTGATGCCTTTTTTCATGGGGCGAGAGATACCTTGCAAGAAAGCGAGGTGAATCCATGAAAACCCCTGTGTCGAGAGTGGGCAATAAATCGTCCCTTCTCCATATCCTATACGCCGTTTTCCCCATGAAATACAACAGATTCGTGGATGTATTCGGCGGCTCCGGCAGCGTTTTGCTCGGCAATCCGAATGCTCCGCCCTTTGAGGTGTATAACGACTTTGACCGCAATCTCGTCAACCTCTTTCATTGCATGAAAAACAGGACGGCAGCGACCGTTCGGGAAATCGGATTTTGCAACTTAAATTCCCGTGAAGATTTCAACGCATGGAAACGCTTTTTCAAACACGAAATCTTTGACGATCGGTATTTGTCGGAGGAACTGAAGCTCACCGAGCTGACGTTCCCACCGCCCGAAGCGGCAGAGCTTATGGAAATGCGAACGCGCATCACCGAGGATCACGACGTGCGCCGTGCCGCCATGTTCCTAAAATTGCTCCGCTACAGCTATTCTTCGGGGTGCAAATCCTTCGCTTGTCAGCCCTTTGATATCCGCAGGCTGTTCGGACTCATTCAGGAGCTTGAGGACAGGATGGCAAACGTGATAATTGAAAACCAAGACTTTGAAACGCTCATCAAGCATTACGACAGAGCCGACACCTTCTTCTATGCCGATCCGCCGTACTTCTCAAGTGAGGAAATGTACGCCGTAGGCTTTAATTGGGATGACCACGTGCGGCTCCGTGATACCTTGAAGAACATCAAAGGAATGTTTCTGCTATCGTATAACGATTGTCCCGAAATCCGTGAACTGTACAAGGATTTTTCCATCTTCGACTTCTCCCGAACGCATTCGATGGTGCAACGGTACGAGGCAGGCAAAGAGTTCAAGGAACTGCTCATCGGAAACTACGACCTATACGAGCGAGAACGCAACAGACCGCTACAGATGACCTTGTTCCAAGAGGAACATTTCGACTACGAAAAAATATTGAAGGAGTGTATCATACAATGCAGAATCAGAAACTGACAGGCAAATTCGTGTTGATGACCGTCCCCGTTGAAGCTATCGAGGAATCGGGCATCTTGAACGGCGGTCTCATTCAGATCACGGCAGAAGAAGGACGGCTCATCCTTGAAACCGTCAGCGTAGAGGACGAGGAAATCGTCTGCGACGGCGAATGCGAGGATTGTCCCGTATACGAAACCGAGGGCGATGATTGCCCCAACTTGAACAATTAAAATAAGAGAGGTGAAACCATGAAAAAAATGCTCCGTATCCTCGGCAAAAGAGGACGAA
>CAYVQA010000108.1:0-3180 GCA_964453965.1 uncultured Staphylococcaceae bacterium | reverse complement strand
ACATTTTACATTTATTTATTAAACATACTATAAGAATGTACAGAATTTCATAAAACTCGGTATAAAAAAGTGTTGTTTAAAAAAGCTCCATAAAGAATTTATGTTTGTTCTAAAAATCAAATAAGGAACAAATAAGGAACGGAATTATTACTACATATAATATTAATCCTAAATTCCCCATCAAAATTATAATATACAAAAACAGGTCATTTCTGGCCTGTTTTTAACATGTTTTCATATGGAATATTTAATGCTTTTAAAATTTGTTTTTGTTTTGCAGTAATAGGATTTAATAACTGATATTCATCATAGTATGTTACTAATTTTATTTTTTCTAATTCTTTTATTATCTTTTTAATTGGTAAATTCTTTACTTCTTCTACGTTTATTTTGTTATTTTCCATATAACTCTTTAATATCAAAGCTATGAAAGAAATAAACATTTTTCCATTCCATGCTTCATCGGAATGTATTCTCATTCGTTTTAAGTCTAATTCATTTTTTAAATTATCAAATGCTTTTTCAATTACATCTTTATTTCGATATATCTTTAATAGTTCATTTGTTGTTATTTCTAAGTCTGTTGTTAAAAATACTATGTATCCTGAATATCCTTTTTCAATATCTATTTTTTCATGATTTCTTTCATATGTAAATGTATTATCTTTATTTATTGTTATTTTAAAATACTTTTCATATTTACTGTATTTTTCTGGTAATATCTCCATCTTTGATAATTCTTTTTCATATTGTTTTATTCTGTTAAATAATATACTATTTTCATCCGCTACTTTCTCTTCATTATATATTATATGCATATTATATACTATTTTATCTTGTGTCTTTGGTGCTATTATTCCATAATAATTATTATTATCTAATAAATTTCTTGAACTATTTATTATGCTTCTTACTTCATCTATTACTTTTTTTGCATAAATACTACTGTTTGATAAACATATAATAAATGGATAATTATTATTTACCATATAGTTTAAATTTGCTTTCTTATAAAATCCTTTGTCCATTACAAATTTTACTTTATCTATCCCTAACATCTTTGTATTTTCCATCATATATACTAGATGTTCTTTGTCTGTAATACTTCCATAATAACTATTATAATAAATTGGTAACTTTGAACTTTCTCCATAAAACATTCCTAAATTGATTTGTGGTAATTCTTCGTTATCTCTATTATATCCCCATTCAACGGAATTTATATTACTTGAATAACTTGATATTGATGTTACATCATATGCTATATATTCTTTTTCAATTCTTTTCTTAGCCCATTCTTTAAAAAATTCCATTTTTTCGTCATCTGTTATTGTCTTAATTAATTTGCTTAAAGCTTGTGAAGTTAATAACATATTTCTTTCATTATATGTTGTTTCACACCAGTCATCAATATATGATAATATATTTCCTTCACATAAAACATAATATGATGTTAATAATATTTTATAATAGTTCTCTGGAAATACATTTTTTAAAATATCAATAATACCAATCTTATTAGCTATTTCATTTAATGCATAATATGTTCCATAATTTAAAACTGATTTTACAGATCTTTCTTGATCTATTGGCTCTTCATTAAAATATTCATAATATTTATCGTTTGGAATCATTAATTTCGGATTTGAATCTAATCTTCCGATACAAACAGTTTCTGATGCTGGTTGTCCTTTATCATTTCTATATGCTCTTAAAGTATAATACACATATTTGTATTTTCCAGAAGGTCTAAGAACAATTTTTGATGTAGGTAGTGGTACAAGTAATCCTTTAAGTGACATATTTTTAAATTCCTTTCGTATATTATATATTATATAATATACATTGAAAAAAGTCAAATCATATGCTTGATTATCGTTGAAAAAGTCAAAAAAAGCCATCAAAATGCTTAAGTTTCGCATGTGATGGCCTTGATAATGTATATTATAATTTTGAGTGGAATTTAGGTTAAAAAATTAAAAAATAAACATATTTTGAAGAAAGACCTTAGACAAAAATTCGAAATATGTTTTTTTATCGCATTTTACCATAAATTATTTTTATCGAAATCAAAAAAATAATTATAGTTTAAAAATAGGCTTTTTGCCTATAAAAAATAATATAGAAAAAAATAATGCATTTTGTATTTACAATAATTTATAATTATGATATAATATAGCCGTAATTAAAAAAACGTTTTCACAAAGGAGTGATATTTAATGCAAGAAACGTTATCAGTAAAAAAACATCGAGAATGGCAAGGAAAAATCGAAATTACCCCTAAAACAAAAGTCGATACGCTTGAAGACTTATCAATTGCCTATACTCCAGGTGTTGCGGAGGCATGTCTAAAAATTAAAGAAAATAAAGAAGAAAGTTACAATTTAACAGCCCGTAATTATATGGTGGCGGTTGTAACAGATGGAACCGCTATTTTAGGGCTTGGTGATATTGGACCAGAAGCAGGAATGCCTGTAATGGAAGGTAAAAGTGCCCTATTTAAGGCATATGCAAATGTTAATGCAATTCCAATTTGTTTAAATACAAAAGATCCAGAAGAAATTATCAAAACAATAAAATATTTAGAACCATCATTTGGCGGAATTAACTTAGAAGATATTTCAGCACCTCGATGTTTTGAAATTGAAACAAGATTAAAAAATGAATTAAGCATCCCTGTCTTTCATGATGACCAACACGGAACCGCGATTGTTGTTGGCGCAGCGTTAATTAATGCCTTAAAAATAGTAAAAAAAGATATCAAAGATATCAAAGTATGTATTAATGGACCAGGTGCAGCTGGAACAGCTATTGGAAAATACCTTTTAAAAATGGGGGTTAAAGATGTTGTTTGGGTTGACGAACATGGAATAGTTGATAGATATCGAACTTATCAAAATAAAAACTTGGAAAACCTATCTAAAATATCAAATAACGATAATTTAACAGGAACCCTAAAAGAAGCAATAAAGAATCGCGATTTATTTGTGGGTGTTTCAGTTGGTAATGTTTTATCAAAAGAATTGGTCAAAACGATGTCAAAAGACGCAATTGTTTTTGCATTAGCAAATCCTGTTCCAGAAATCTCTTATCAAGACGCAAAAGAAGCCGGGGCTAAAATTGTTGGAACTGGAAGTTCAAAAAATCCTAATCAAATCAATAATGTTTTAGTTTTCCCAG
>CAYVQA010000107.1:0-3196 GCA_964453965.1 uncultured Staphylococcaceae bacterium | reverse complement strand
CTTGAGAGGTTCGGGGCAAAAATAGCAAAATTCACCCGCATTCCGAAAGCCCGCTCCTGCCATGCCAAAGGACTTTGCCTCGCAGCGAGGCATCCCGCCCCTTGTCAAAGGGCTATAATTCTAGCCGGAAAAATTGTACTTTTGTGTGTATGACGGAATACAGCAAATATCTGGATGAACTGTTGCAACCGCGAATCAGCGAAAAGGCTGTTGTCCTTGACCTGTTCGCGGGCTGCGGAGGCTTGTCCTTGGGCTTTGAGGCGGCGGGATTCCGCACTCTCGGGTTCGAGATGGCCGACGCGGCTGTCGAGACCTACAACCGTAATCTGAGCGGTGAATGCCACAAACAATTTCTTACGGTGGGGTTCGATTATCCTTATGCGGATGATATCGGCATCATAATCGGAGGACCTCCGTGCCAACCTTTCAGCCGTTTCGGCAACCAGAGGGGGATTGAGGACGCGAGGGACGGTTTCCCTGTCTTTATTGACGCAGTGAAACGGCTGCAGCCAAAGGTATTTCTCTTTGAGAATGTCGCCAACCTTCTCGGTCGTCATAAATGGTACTTTGAGCTGATTGTCAATTCACTAAAGGCATTGGGGTACAATGTTGCCTACAGCATCCTCAACGCCGTAGACTATGGTGTGCCGCAAAACCGGGAAAGGCTTATATGCGTGGGGAGCCGGTGTGAATTCCGCTTCCCGCGCAAGGAATTGCGACGAATAACTGTCGATGACGCCATCGGCGACACACGCTTGAGCAGGGAGCCTGCCGACAAGATACTTACCCCAAGGCAGGACGAGTATATCGCAGCATATGAGGCGAAATCCCATTGCGTCACTCCGCGCGACCTTCATCCGGACAGGCCGGCAAGGACAATCACATGCAGGAATTTGGCTGGAGCCACGAGCGACATGCAGAGGGTGCGCCTGTCCGACGGGAGCCGCCGCCGCATCACGACACGGGAGGCTGCACGGCTGCAAAGTTTTCCGGACTGGTTTGAGTTTGCCGGAACGGAATCAAAGCAGTTCTATCAGATTGGCAATGCCGTCCCTCCGTTGCTGGCCTACAAATTGGCATTGTCTGTTCGCGAGGCCTGTCATGCCGAACAGCGTATGCCAGTGACACTCCCCGAAGCAATAATGCCAGAATCATTGTTCAGTACGATATGAAGATAAAGGTGCAGGAGAAAACGCCTCCGCAGGTCGCGGAACTGGTATTTGAGCTGTTGGACATTTTCGGGCAGATTGGAATGCCGCTGGATGAAACTGAACGCCGACTTGAGCGCATGGCCAAGGCATGTCTGGCTGTGGCAAAGATTCGGAATTCCTTTTCAGAGGCGCAATCTGTGGAGGGTGGTGTTTTTTCCCGCACCCGGGATATCATCGCCTTTGAAAACGAACATTACGGGGAAAATATTTCTCCGGGGTCATATGATGACATCAGGAGGATGGATTTGCTTCTGCCCGTTGAAGCTGGCATTATAGTCAACTCGTCAAGTGTCGAACAGCAAGCTACCAACAACCCGTCACGAGGCTATGGAATGAGCTCGGCTTTTGCTGGGCTGGTCAGAAGCTACGGGACTCCATCGTGGCAACGCCGGCTGGAAAGATATATCAAAGCCAATATTCATCTGAAGGACGAGCTTGACCGGGTGCGAAATTTGGAAAAGATGCCGGTAACGCTTCCGGGCGGCAAGACCATAGAGCTGTCCTACGGTGCACACAACGAATTGCAGAAGGCCATTGTAGAAGAGTTCCTGCCAAGATTCGGCTTCGGTGCGGAAGTCCTGTATATCGGTGACACCTCAAATAAATTTCTGCATGTTGAGAGGGATGCCTTGGGAAAGATACATTTCTTTGCGCTTGAGCACGAGGAGCTGCCGGATGTCGTGGCATACAGCCAGAGCAAAAATCTGCTCTACCTTATAGAGGCGTACCATAGCACAGGTGAATGGAACGAGATGCGTGTCCGCAAGGTAAAACGGAAACTAGAAGAATGCGGATGTACGGCAAAAGCGGTGTTTTTCACCGCATTCGAAGACAGGGAATCATTCCGCAGGAAAGCCAAGGACATCGCCTGGGAGACAGAGGTCTGGATTGCAGATGCGCCAGACCATCTCGTGCATTTCAACGGATATAAATTCTTGGAAATACAGGATAGCCAGTAACATGCCTCGCTGCGGCGGAGCCTCCGGACTGGTACGCCCCTACGGGGCTATCCCTCCCACCGCCAAGCGGCGGGGCCCTCCCGTTCACGAAGCCACGGGCGGCTACGCCGTCCGGAGGCTCCGCCGCAGCGAGGAATCCCGGCTAATTCGGCGCAAGCTGGTGGCTAGCGCAGGACGGGAGGCTTGTCGAGGATGCGGTAGGATGCGGCCTCGGGCATGAGGGATGACGCGAAAGTCATTTGTCGCCGTAATGCCCCTCTACGGTCAAGACCAACACGGTGACTTTTGTCTCATATATGTCATAAATCAGACGGTCATTTTTTGATATTCTTCTGGAATATGTGACTGAATCACCTGCTTTGAGCGGCTCTGGGTGTCCCGTCCCTGTCCGGGGATGCTCCATAAGTTCATTAAGCAGCCTGACGAGCTTCTTGTATTGAACAGGATTAGATTTCTTGTATTTCGAAACAGTTTTTATTGCTGCTGGAGTGAATTCAATCTTATACAAGCTCATAGCTCTTCCAGGAATTTGTTAAGTTCCTCCTTTGTGGTGAAGGATGTCACCTTGCCTTCCTTGTACTGTCTGCGGCTCTCTTCGAGCCTTTTTTCAAGCTCCGGGGTGAGAGCAAAATCCTCTTCGTAGACAGGGGTCAGCAGATAAGAGACTTTTCCCCTGCGCCTGATTACCACCTGCTCCCCATTATCGGCGAGAGCAAACATAGATGCCTGTTTCTCACGAAATTCTCTGGATGTGACCTGAATAACTGCCATAACTTATGTCTTTTGCGTTGAGTACCATTTCCGGTACACAAAGATACGGACTTTTTTGAAGCCGTCAAGTATTTTGGAGAAATCAGCCATGTGCGGTTTGTCATCGTCCAACTGCAACCGGCTTGTCGAGGATGCGGTAGGATGCGGCCTCGGCCAGATGCCGGATGCTGATGCCGTCTTCCTCATCGAGGTCGGCTATGGTCCTTGCTACCTTGATGATGCGCGTGTAGGCTCTCGCCGAGAATCCCATCCCCT
>CAYVQA010000106.1:1757-3209 GCA_964453965.1 uncultured Staphylococcaceae bacterium | reverse complement strand
GTTGGTGAAAAACTACAACACTTATTATTTGAAGCTCCTTCGGAAAGGAACTAATCATTCCCGGTTGTCCCGTTATAACTATAGAGGTGCATAAAATTTATTTTATGAATTAGGATGGTACCGCGATTTAAGTCGTTCCTATTAATTTGGGGCGGCTTTTTTATTTTAAAAATTTTATTATTAGGAAAGGTGTATATGAAAAAATTAACAGGAAGTGAAATACGTTCAATGTGGCTTAGATTTTTTGAATCTAAAAATCATGAAGTAATCGAAAGTGCTTCATTAGTACCACATGATGATCCTACATTACTATGGATTAATGCTGGTGTTGCACCATTAAAAAAATATTTTGATGGCAGAGAAATTCCCAATAATCCTAGAATGACAAATGCACAAAAATCAATTAGAACAAATGATATTGATAATGTTGGTAAAACAGCACGTCACCATACATTTTTTGAAATGTTAGGTAATTTCTCAATTGGTGATTATTTTCGTGATGAAGTATTACCTTGGGCGGCTGAATTATTGTTTAGCGATGAATGGTTTGGAATTGATAAAAATTTAATTTACATTACTTATTATCCAAAAGATTTAGATACATATAATAAGTGGATTGAAGTAGGAATTGATTCTACACATTTAATTCCTTTAGAAGATAACTTTTGGGAAATTGGCGAAGGACCTTGTGGACCAGATACTGAAATTTTCTTTGACCGCGGTGAAAAATATGATCCTACGCATTTAGGAATTAAAATGTTAAAGGAAGATATCGAAAATGATCGATATATTGAAATTTGGAATATTGTATTTAGTCAATTTAATTCAAAAGCAAATCTTGAAAGAAGTGAATATCCTGAACTTCCAAGCAAAAATATTGATACGGGTTGTGGATTAGAAAGAATGGCATGTATAATGCAAGGAGTAGAAACAAACTATGATAGTGATCTATTTATGCCATTAATTGATTTTATCTCTAATTACACAGGACTTGACTATAACGATACAACAGATAAAATGCCTTATCGTGTAATTGCAGACCATATTAGAAGCGTTACTTTCGCCATTGCAGATGGAGCTGTATTATCAAATGAAGGAAGAGGTTATGTTTTAAGAAGGATTTTAAGAAGAGCAGTTCGTTATGGAAAAAAATTAAATATTAATGAACCATTCTTATACCAAATGGTTGATATTGTCGTTAATAAATACAAAGATTTTTATCCTTATTTGATAAAAAAGGCTAATTTAATTAAAAAAATCGTAAAACTTGAAGAAGAAAATTTCTTAAAAACTTTAGAAAATGGTGAAAAACGTTTATTAAGTATTATTAATGAAAATAATGGAAAAGATCTTTCAGGTGGTGATGCTTTTCTTCTTTATGATACGTTTGGTTTTCCAATTGAATTAACAATTGAAGTTTGTGAAGAAAAAGGTGTAAAAGTTGATATTGAA
>CAYVQA010000106.1:0-1657 GCA_964453965.1 uncultured Staphylococcaceae bacterium | reverse complement strand
TATCAAAATTTAACAATTGATGAAATAATTCAAGTAGAAAAACTTGTAAATGAACAAATTCAAGCAGGATATAAGGTTAATACTATTGAAACCGATATCAAAACAGCTAAAAAAATGGGAGCTCAAGCTGTATTTGGTGAAAAGTACGGAGATATCGTAAGATTAGTTGATATGAATTTCAGTAAAGAACTTTGTGGCGGAACTCATGTTAAAAATACAAGCGAAATAAATCATTTTGCAATTCTTTCAATTGAATCAAAGGGATCAGGTATTTTTAGAATTGAAGCAGTGACAAATAACGCTGTTAAAAAAGGAATTGAAAGCACAATCAATAACTTAAAAGAAGAAATAATTAGTGCTAATAAAAAAATTAAAACATTAAAAAATGAAATTAATGAATTAAAAATTAATTGTGATATTAACGAAGTTACTTTGCCAGTTTTAAAATATAGTTTTCTAGATATAGTTAATTATCGTGATACTTATTCAATTGTTAAGGAAAATTTGAAAAAATTAGAAAAAATAATTTTAACCGCAAAACGTAATCAATCATCTAATGATTTATCGATTCTTACTGATCATTTAGAAATTATAAATGATAATTCGTATATTGTTTGTAAAGTTGAAAATATTGAAATAAATTCTTTAAAAGATATGATTGATAAAACAGCAGAAAAGTTCATAAAAGGTGTAATCTTTGTTGCAGATGTGATTGATAATCAAAAAATAATTTTTGTTGCTAAATCAAAAAATACAAATTATTCATGTGGTAATCTTGTAAAAGAAGCTGCTATTATGACAGGTGGAAATGGTGGAGGAAGACCTGATTTTGCACAAGCAGGTGGACGAGATGTATCAAAAGTTGATGATGCAATAGCATTTATAAAGGACAAATTAAAATAATGCGTTATATTGGTTTAGATTTAGGAACAAGAACGGTAGGAGTTGCATATAGCGATTTATCAGGAACAATCGCATTGGCTGATCAAACTTATCGTTTTAATGAAAAAGATAAAGCAAAAACATTAGAATCTGCATTAAAATATGTTAAAATAGTAATGGATGAAAAAAAAGGTGACAAAATTGTTTTAGGATTGCCTAAAAATATGGATGGGTCACTTGGATTTCAATCACAATTTGTACTTGAATTTAAGGACTTACTTGAAAAAGAGTTACAAAAAGAAGTTGTCTTATATGATGAAAGATTATCAAGTGTTGAAGTTGGCAAAATTATGTCGAGCGCAAATATTAACACAAAAAAACAAAAAAAGCGTGTTGACACACTTTCAGCAGTTTTAATTTTACAATCATATTTAGACAGTAATAAACACAAAGGAGAACAAAAATGAGTAAACTTGAACCAAAAGAAAATCAATTAGTAGTAGTTGATGGAGATGGAAATGAAATTCTTTGCGAAATTTTATTTACATTTCAATCGGAAAGAACAGGAAAAAATTTCGTTATTTTCTATCGCGTTGAAGATTTAAGTACAGATGATGAAGGCTTAGATTTATCAGCAGCAATTTATGTTGAAGATGAAAATGATTCAACTGGCGAATTAATAGAAATTGAAGATGATGAAGATTGGAATGAAGTAGAAGACGCTATTAATGATTTTGAACAACGTTATGGCGAAGAACTAGGTTCTGAAGAAGAA
>CAYVQA010000105.1:0-3223 GCA_964453965.1 uncultured Staphylococcaceae bacterium | reverse complement strand
CTGCTTCTAATCTAGCAGCTTCAGCAGCAGCTTGTTCACGTTCAGCAGCTTCTTTCTCTGCTTCTAATCTAGCAGCCTCTGCAGCAGCTCGTTCACGTTCAGCAGCTTCTTTTTCTGCTTCTAATCTAGCAGCTTCAGCAGCAGCTTGTTCACGTTCAGCAGCTTCTTTTTCTGCTTGGATTTGAGCAATTTCTTTTTCTGCTTCAAGTCTTGCAGCTTCTGCAGCAGCATGTTCTTTTTCAAGTGCTTCTTTTTCAGCTCGTACAAGTTCTAATTCTTTTTCTGTTTCAAGTTTTGCTTCTTCAGCAGCAGCAAGTGCTTTTTCAGCTTCTATTCTTGCGGCTTCTGCTTTTTCAGTTGCTTCAGTTAATGATGCTTCTCTTGCTTGAATTTCACTAATCTTAGCATTAAGTGCTTCTTGTTCTGCAAGTAAAGTTCTTTCTAAATTAGCCAAGCGTTCTCTTTCTTCAATATAATCTTGATTTTCTTCAATAAGACGTTTATTATCAACTTCAAGTTCAGCAACTCTTGCACTATCATCTGTTCCAACTTCAACAATTTTTTCAACTGGAACTTCAACGACTTTTTCAACTTCAACCACTTTTTCAACTGGTACTTCAACTACCTTTTCAACTTCAACCACTTTTTCAACTGGTACTTCAACTATCTTTTCAACTTCAACCACTTTTTCAATTTCAACAGGTACTTGAGTAATTTTTTCAACTTCTACTGGAACTTCTATAATTTTTTCAACTTCTTTAATAGAAGCTTCACCTAATTCATCACATGAATAACCAAATAGAGTTTTTAAAATTTCTTCGCGTTGTTCTTCATATACATCTTTTCTAAATGCAGTCCATTTAGCGATAATATCTTTTGCATTTAGAACTTCATATCTTTCTTCACCACGATATGAGATAAATAAACTATATGCATGGACAACTGCAAAAATTAAGCCTACGACTAGTACTAATGCAAATAAGTATCCGCCATTGAATGATAATTGTACACCAACATATTTTTTATTAAAAATAAATAACAAAATTCCAACAATTGTTACAACAACCATTGAAACAATTGATAAAATCATATTAACTTTTTTAGATTTTTTTACATATATACTATTATAAGATACTTCCAATAGAATTACTAAAACAACATATACAATTGAAGCAGCAACTAAAATAGTAGATAATGTTTCATTTATAACGCTATGAACACTCAATACATTAACTAATGTAAATGCTGCACTAGCAGCTGTATATGATAGGATTGGCATCATACATACAGATGCTTTAATTTTATTAGTACTATCATATTTTGAAATTGCCAATACAAGGCAAACAATAGATAATGCAACCGCAAGTCCAAGAGCAATTCCAAATTTATAAATAACTTCAAAATTTGAAACAGCGTTAAAATGGAATGGCACTGCAACAGAAAGTGCTAAAACTAAACTTGCTAACGCAAGAATAAGAAATGATTTATTAGATTTTTTTTCATTCATATAATTCACCTTTATTAATTTTCTTTCTTTTCAATTTCTTCTTCATCATTATTAGTAACGTCATCTTCTACTGATACTACTTCTTCAATGATTTCATTATCATCATTCAAAACCTCATTTTCATTTTGAATTATTTCATTATCATCATCTTTTTTATCTTCATCATTTAAAATTTCTTCATTAGTATTGATGGAATCTACTTCAGTATCAGATTCATTTGTTGCTTTTTTGCCACCATTATCAAAATATTCACTAAATTCATTTAGAATATCATTCAATGCTTGGTGATATTCTACTTTTTTAGTTAATTCTGTTGGATTTCCACTAATGATTTCTCCCATATTAGTTACTAGTAATTGTTCATCTTCATTAATAAATTGTTTCATTTTTCTACCAGTAAAATAAGCCGCTAGATAGCCTACAATAAAAATAATCAAAAGTAATACATTGCCTTTTTGATAGAAATCGTATGATTTAAAGTTCTCAAAATATGCAGTAACAATACTTCCACTGATAAAAATCAAAAACACAGAAATTACGATGAAACTAATATCAAAAATTTGTAGTTTTTCTTCAGAAAAATTAAGAATTATCTTATTAACAAATATTATTTGAATAATCAAATAACAAACATAAATAATTATTGCCACAAATAACGCATTCCATAAGCCTAAACCGAGTGGTGTTGTAGATTTGACACCATCACCAGAAATGGTCATAGTATGTATTGTAAATATTAGTAATGATACTAGGTAAACTGTTAATGGAAAATAACTCATTACATTAACGACTTTTGAGCGATATCTATTTACTTTTAATTCGCGATATTTTATAATGTTTGCTTTAATAGACATTAAAACCAACATTAAGGGAATAAATAAAAATTTCACACCCATTTCGATGCTATGAATTGTCGAGCTATTGCCAAAAGATCTAAAAGGAACTAAGGCAATTATGCTTAACAATATTGAGAATATAGCAATCAATTTAAAAGATTTTTTCTGTTTATTGGTTAACATAAACTCACTCCTTATAATCGTATTATTAATCTTATAATAGCCAAAACTTTTTGCACTATTCTTTAAACATATTATAGCATAAAAACGTTTTATTTTCAAATAAAATGTAAAAACTTTTGCAATAAAAGTAATATTTAATAAAAAAAATTAATTTTTTCATTATTTGAGTTTTATTTTTTCCTATCTTTAAGATTCAATTTTTTCCTATGTGTTAAGTTTCCTTTTAAAAAATTATATGCAAGTATATAAAAAAATAGAAAAAATTAGATAGGAAAAAAGATCCTATCTAATTAAATTCAAAAATATCAATTAATATTTTTATTTGCAATTATTAATCATATATTTTGCAGTACGAACCATTTGAGTTGTGTATGAATTTTCATTATCATACCAAGCAACAACTTGTACTTGATATAATCCATCACCAAGTGGGATTACCATTGTTTGAGTTGCATCAAATAATGATCCATAAGTAATGCCAATAACATCTGATGATACTAATGGTTCTTCAGTATAACCATAAGTTTCATTAGAAACAGATTTCATATAAGCATTAATTGCATCTTTAGTAACTTCTTTATCAGTTTTTACGTTAGCTACTAAAATAGTTGTAGAACCTGTAGGAACAGGAACTCTTTGTGCAGAACCAATTAATTTTCCATTTAATTCTGGAATTACAAGACCAATTGCTTTTGCA
>CAYVQA010000104.1:0-3288 GCA_964453965.1 uncultured Staphylococcaceae bacterium | reverse complement strand
TGTTAAATTTTAAAGACTCATTTAGTTCTAAAATTTTATTTGACATTATTATTATTTTAGGAATTGGTCTTTTAATGACTTTAAATGAATTAATTGGGGGATTAATTTTTATTGAAGGAATGAATATAAGACTATGGGATTATTCAAATTGTAAATTTAATTATAAAGGCATCATTTGCTTAAGATTTTCAATCATTTGGACGATTCTGGGCGCGGTGTTTTATTTTTTCTTATTTACACCTATTTGCAATTTAATTTTACATTTTATTAATCTTGATTGGTTTATCATAGCAATCTTTCTAATTGGCATTTTTTATGGAATTTTCTTCAAAGATTTAATAGAATCGCTCGATATTGCGGCGAAGATTAAAAAATATGCAAAAGAAAATAATATTATTTTAAAATTAGAAAAATTTAAAGTATATTTAAGAGAAAAAGCAAATAATAAAGAAAGTAAATTCTTAGAACCATTTAAATTTATGTTACCGTTAAAAGAACATATCAAAGATTTTATTAAAGAACAAGAAGAAAAAATTCAAAAAAAGAAAAACAACCAAAAATAAGAAAAGAGGCTATTTATGACTAATGATCAATTTACATCAATAATGGTTTATTTATGTGCAGAACTAGTACGAGTAATTTCAAAGTCACAAAACATATCAGAAGAAGCAGCATTAAAAAAATTATATTTTTCAAAGTTATATGCGTCTATGGAAAAAGAAGAAACAAAATTATGGCAATATAGTATAGAAATGTTATATAGCTTATTTGTTCAAGAACAAGATACTGGTCAATTTCAACTTCCTAAAGTGGAGGAAATGCTATAATGAAGAAAGAAATGACTATTATAATTTTGTGCTTAGAGAACTTTAAAATGCGCAAAAAATTAAGTGGAAAAGAATCTTATTTAATTTTCGAACAATTTTTGGTATTTGATTATATCATAAAATCTTATAATGATTATCGTGAAAATGATATAAAGTATATTAATAAGGATATCGATACATATCTTAAATCAAAAGGATATATAGCAAAAAAAATACAAACTAAATAACGAAATATATTAAAAAAGTAAATTATATGAAACTTCACAATTTTTGCTATATTTTTCTAAACAATTTTATAAAAAATGACAACGGAAAAAATACTTTCTTTACAAGGCTTGATTGTTAGTGGTAAACCAACAGTTGCTGGTCTTATGTTACTTGGAGAGTATCCACAAGCTTTTTTTTCTCAAATGAGCATTCCTGCAATGGTTGTCGCAGGAACAAGTATTGGTTGTGGATGAGTAAGAAAGATTTCGATGCTTATATAAAAAAACATAAATTTTAGCACGATTTTAGAAAAAATAGTAAAAAAGCCAAGAAGGGGAAAAAGTGAATAAAGCAGTAAAAAACACCTTTTTAAAACATAAAAGGTGCTTTTTTATAAAAAGTATACATATTAAAATTTTATAAGTTTACAAAGTGTAAAACTTCGGTTTTGAATCCTCATTAAAAATATTACATGCATACATATCAAACTAACACATACATTCATACTCAAATCTTCATTATTTTACTTGATTTTGTTATTTTTGTATTATTTACGAAAAAAAAGAAAATATTAAACGTTTGCTAAAATCAAAAAAATATAGTATAATAAGTGTGAAATGGTATATCATTATAATAAGGAGGGTTTTATGACTGGCGAAAAAATTACTAATAAAAATTATATTTACTTCAAAGACAATTTTGAAAAAATCACTCGGGATCATTTAAATAAATTTGTTGTGATACGTGATTGTCAAGTTGAAGGATATTATCCTACGTTTGATGATGCTATTAATGCTATGATTGAAAAAGGATACGCTCTTGGAAGTTTTATAGTACAAGAATGTACAAAATCAATTGATACTACCTTTGCTATTTATTATTCAACTTATCTTAACAATTTTATTAGAATAGGCGATTAATTTGCAAAGAGCTTTTACAAGAAAGTATAACACAATAAAAAAAGTTTTAACAGATACTGTTGAAGTGTCTTTTTGTGGACAAGTATTGAAGTTATATAATGCTATTTGGGATACTGGAGCATCAGCTAGTTCAATAAACATAAAACATTCTGAAAAATTAGGATTAATGCCGGTTTCTTATGCAAATATCAATACAGCAAATGGATCATGTATAGTACCTGTATTTTATATTAACATAAAGTTTAATGAAAATTTTATAATGAATGGCCTGGCTGTCACCGGATGTGACTTGGGAGAAGTTGATATGCTTTTAGGTATGGATATCATATCTAAATGACAATTTACAATTTCAAATAATAATAGTGGTACTACAATTTCTTTTATTCATCCTTCTGATTGTACTACTGATTATGTTAAAGAAATTAATGAAAAATTAGCAAGACGTTTAAGAAAAATTGGTAGAAATGGATTGTGCCCTTGTGGAAGTGGAAAAAAGGTAAAGGACTGCTGTGGACCTAAATATGGTGTTTAAAATATAAATTATAAAATGATTTTACAAAAATGTTTCACTGAAAATTTATAGCCATATCACACATCTTATAAAAAGATAGATAGTAGTAGTTAGACATTATAGCCTAAATTTCCGTAAAAATTATAGTATACAAAATTAATGAATAAATTCCAAGAATCAATAGAATTTCGCTTCTTGGTTGTTTTTTCATTTTTTTAGCATTTTACTTGATTTTTTTTGATGTATACTAAAATTTTTACTGGAATTTATGATAAAATATACTAAAAAAACAGCATTTAAAAAGTAAAACATATGAAACTTCACAACAAAATACAAAAATTTCACAACAAAATACAAAAACTTCACAACAAAATACAAAAAACTTCGCAACTGTGCTATATTTTTCTAAACATTTTTATAAAATAATTGACAAAGTTTTTGAAAAATGTTATAATGTTTATGATAAAAACTTAGGAGTTGATTAATATATGTTATTAGAAGAGTTAGATTCAATAATAAAAAAAATAGTTTCAAATAAATCTGAATTGCAACATATAGAACTTAAGAAGGCTAAAGATGGTACACCTGAAAAATTATTTGATACATTATCTAGTTTTTCAAATCAGTATGGTGGTGGAATCATAATCTTTGGAATTGATGAAAAAAATGGATATGAAGTATGTGGCGTTTATGATCCTCAAGATTTACAAGCGAAAGTAACGCAACAAGCATTACAGATGGAACCAATTGTAAGACCAGTTTTTACATTAATTAACTATGATGACAAAATTGTTGTATCTGCAGAAATATCTGAAATTGATTC
>CAYVQA010000103.1:2262-3367 GCA_964453965.1 uncultured Staphylococcaceae bacterium | reverse complement strand
CATGAACATTATAATAATTACCAATTACGCAATGTTTACTTATCATAATAGGAAATTTTGAATAAGCAAGAATTCCTAAATTTGAATCATAATTTAACAAATTCTGTAAATGTTTTTCATCTAATTCAACGGATAAATACACAGTATCATTCGTAAAATTACGAACAAAATCTATTGCCCAACGATTTGCTATATTTAAATATGGTGATACCATTCCACCTTTAGAAAAATCAGCCAAATGTTCGATTAAATCAAATTGCTTTAATTGATGGTTAAAATCTATTCGTTCATTATCTTCATTAATATGATTAATATTTTCATCTAACAAATTATTACTTTTAAAACAATTTTTGTTTATTCGATTAATTATCGTTATGTTTTTATCTGCTAATTCTGAACTTTTATTAATAGTTCTTTTAGAAATTTGATATGATCGATATTCTCTAATTTTATTTTGTTCTTTTGTTTCTTTCCATTTTTCAAGTAAATTGATTCGAAATTTATTAATTAAAGGAATTGGTATGAATAAATTTTCATTATTAATTAATGATACTTTCGTATATTGAATTGGTAGTTTATTTGTTTTAGAAAATTGTTCTTTGATTCTTAAATTAAGATTATTAATTTCCTCAAGAGATGTTTTTGTCGTTTTTGTTAAAGTTACATTCTCTTCTAAAATAATTTGTTGATTTAATTTTTGATCAAATAAAATCATTTTTATTTTGTTTAATGATACTTCAATAAAAAGATTAAGAAAATTCGCTTGTAATTCTTTTTCTATTATTTTTTTTGCAGCTATATCAAGTTCATTCGACTTTGTTTTTAAAACAATAGTTCCTTTTTTAACTTTTTTTAATGTATTAACATCAACTAATTCATTTGTATTTGCGATAGTTGTTGTTTTACCATTAACACTCATTTTTGTTATTGTCATTCCCCATTCATCTTTTTCTTTAAACCTTATTGCGTCATTCATATTTAATGGGTTTTCAAGTTTTATGGTTGTAATATTGTTTGTTGAATTTACAACTACACCTAGTTTTATTCCTTGATGATTAACAGAATTTAAATTAACAACATCATTGTTATTTGCATTTAAAATATA
>CAYVQA010000103.1:0-2162 GCA_964453965.1 uncultured Staphylococcaceae bacterium | reverse complement strand
CGACAAGGTTGAGCACAAGTGCCGCGATTTCCACTTCGACCGCCGATTTCCTTACTAAAATAACAATTTCCTGAATAAGCAAAACATAAAGCACCATGAACAAACACTTCTACTTCAATATCATCATCGATTATTTTTTTTATAATTGATGGAGGTGTTTCTCTTGCTAGAACAATTCTTTTAACACCAAGATTTTTTAGAAATTTTGCGTCTTCATAACAATGAATATTCTGTTGAGTTGAAATATGAACATTAAAATCAGGATAGTTTTTTCGAATATAGTGTAATACGCCTAAATCTTGAACAATTACACCATCAACATATTGATATAAAAATTTAATATAATTTGCAAGTTCATCTAGTTCTTCATCAAAAATAATTGTATTAACTGTGATGTATATTAATTTATTACGTAAATGAACATAATTTGCGGCTTCAATTATTTCTTCATTTGTAAAATTTTTTGCAAATGCTCTTGCACCAAAAAGTTTTCCACTACAATATACTGCATCAGCACCTGCTTGAATTGCGGTTTTAAGAATATCAATATTACCCGCAGGAGCTAATAATTCTGGTTTATCCATAAAACCTCCTTAGAAAAATTAAGTTTTTTATATTTCCCATTTTTTATTTTTTGAGCCAATTTCTTCTAAAGTTTCAATTAAGACATCTCTAAATAAAATACCTGTTTGTTCGATATCCTCACCTTTAGTAAATGGGTATTCAGTTTTATCAAAAATATAATCAACAGCAGCAACACTATATAAATCTGTTAAAACTATATCTTTACCATTAATTGTATTTTTATTTTTCAAATTAAGGGAATCACTATAATCAATTTCAGAACTATTTGCGACAGAAATAATTTGTTTACCCGTTAGTTTTACTAATTTAATCGTATTATCAAAAGGCATAATTTGATATATTTTTGAAACTTTTACTTGATCACCACTTTCAATTGGAAAAGCATTTGCTCTTATTCCACCATAATTAATAAATGCAACATCAACATCAAAGTAATCTCTTAAAGAATTAACTGCCCAGTCAGCACAACCATAACGATTTATTTTTGAAGCTGCGGTAACTAATACTCTGTCAAATATCGGTGCTGTTGCATTTGTAATTTTTTCTAAATAATTTGCTAAAATTGTATTTTTTTCAACAAAATCATTCATTGCATTATTTTTAACATTTTCATAAATAGCTTCTTTATTTTCAATTTTTAACGTAATTTCACCAATATATTTTCCAGCCGTACCAGCTTGAACATAAGGAACTAACCTTCCTCCATCACCAGAAATAGTGCCAGCTTTTTCAAGATGTGTGTGACCATTAATTATTGCATCTACTCTTGAATCATTGGATAATCTTGCAATCCCATTATTTGTTGTTTCACTATCGTCATGACCAACTGCAATTACAACATCACATTCCTTTTCTGTTCTTAACTCTTTAGCATAAGCTGCTACTAAATCAATTGGTTGTAAAAATTGATAATTCTTAACCATTCCAGTCGCAATATCATCTTCTAATCCATAACCTATAAAGCCTATTATACCAACTTTAATATCACCTTTTGTTAATATTGTATATGGTTCAATCCCATTAGGAATTTTATTAGTTCTTACATCTATAATATTGCATCCTAAAAAAGGAAAATTTGCTTCACCATTAGATAAATCACCATCACGATATTTCAATACTTCATCAAGCGTCCAGTCAAACTCATGATTTCCAATGACCATAAGCTCAAAACCTATAGCATTCATCATATTTACTACATCACGTCCATGACGATAATTAGAAATAGCTGATCCTTGAAACATATCACCTGCAGAAATAATTATCGTTGAATCTGGTTCATTATTATATCTATTTATTAAATAAGCACCTAATCGAGCAATCCCATATTTTCCATTATCTTCTTCTAACGCACCATGGAAATCATTTACTGTTAAAAGTGATAAACTATTTATTGCATTACCACTAGGAACTGTATGATTAATAACTAAACTTTCAGAATCTAATTTTTTAAATGCTTCAGTAACTTGTTTGTTAATTTCTTCTTGTGATAACTCTTTATTATTACAGCCAAAAAGGCCAAGACTTGCGATAATAAAAAATATCAAAAATAATTTAAAATATCTTTTCATTTTCTATTT
>CAYVQA010000102.1:0-3368 GCA_964453965.1 uncultured Staphylococcaceae bacterium | reverse complement strand
ACAAATGCATCAAAAAAAAGGTAAAGGAAAAAATAAAGGCGGTTTTAGATATTAAAAAAGTAATAGCAAAAAATTGCTATTACTATAATTTGTTATTACTTACTTAGTTTACGTAACATAATTTTAATAACTTCATTAAGTGGTGTGTCATCATTAAAATCGTAATTACTTGTTGCTGATTTAATTTCTGTGTTGCTATAGCCTAAAGATTTAAGTGCTAAAATTGTATTGTTTAATTTTTCATTATTTTTAGAAATTGCAATTACATTTGAAAAATTAATTTTCCCATTTAAATCAAGGATAATTTGTTGGCTTGTTTTTTGACCAATGCCAGGAAATTTTGAAAAATATTTGTCATTCTTTTGATTAATATTTTCAATAATTTCACTAGGACTGCTACTTGCAAGAATTGCAAGAGCTCCTTTTGGACCAAGTCCTTTAACATTAATTAATTTAACAAACATATCACGTTCTAGATCGGTCATAAAGCCATACAATTCAACTGAATCTTCACGTACTACTTGATGTAAATGAATCCATGTATTTGTTCCTTCACTAAATGAATAAGGATTAGGAACTTTAATATTATAACCAATATCATGACACTCAATCACAATATGTGTTGCGTATACTTTATAAATATTACCTTTAATAAAATTGTACATATTAATCACCAAATAAATTATATCACAAAAACAAAAGATAATCAAGGAAAGGAGCCTCTATGAATAATTATGAAAATCGTTCTGTTGATAACAAAATGATTGATGGCGATGAAATTGAATCATCTTTAAGACCAGAACGTCTAAATGACTATATCGGCCAAGACGATATAAAAGAAATGTTAAAAGTATTTATTTCAACTGCAAAAACCCGTGGCGAAAGTCTTGATCATGTTTTGCTTTATGGTCCACCGGGGCTTGGAAAAACGACCCTTGCGCATATAATTGCCAATGAAATGAATACTGGTATTAAGGTTACAACTGGGCCTGCATTATCAAGACCAGGCGATTTAGCTGCTTTGCTTACCTCGCTAAATCCTGGTGATATTTTATTCATTGATGAAATTCATCGCATTCCAAAAGTAATCGAAGAAATATTATATTCTGCAATGGAAGATTATGCAATTGATATTATCATTGGCAAAGATACGAATGCGACGGCACTTAGACTTGACTTACCACCATTTACCTTAGTTGGCGCAACAACAAGATTTGGTGATTTAACTGCACCAATGCGTGATCGTTTTGGTATTGTTCATCAATTAAATTACTATAATGTTGAAGAATTATCAAAAATCATCAAAAGAACTTCAGGAATTTTAAATTTTAAAATTGATGATTTAGCTACAGTTGAACTTGCAAGAAGATCAAGAGGAACACCAAGAATTGCTAATCGTCTATTTAGAAGAATTAGAGATTTTGCACAATATGAAGAAAGTGAAATTATTACAAAAAAAATTACCAATTATGCATTAGAAAGACTAAATATTGATTTAGAAGGATTAGATATTACCGATCAAAAATATTTAAAATGTTTAATTGAAAGATTTGAAGGCGGTCCTGTTGGACTTGAAACCCTAGCCGCAACTTTAAATGAAGAAACAGTAACTTTAGAAGATGTCAATGAACCATATCTTTTACAAGAAGAATTTATTATTAGAACTCATCGTGGCAGAATTGCGACAGACAAAGCATATAATCATTTAGGAATAAAACGAGGAGGCATGTTTTGAAACTAGAAGAATTTAATTATAATTTACCAGAAGAATTAATTGCCCAAACGCCATTAAAAAATCGCTCTGAATCAAAATTAATGGTTCTAAATAAAGAAACAGGTGAAATAGAGCATCATCATTTTTATGAAATAATTGATTATCTTAATGAAGGTGATGTTTTAGTTATTAACGATACAAAAGTAATTCCATCGAGAATTTATGGAAATAAAACTGATACAAATGCAAAAATCGAAGTTTTGCTTTTAAAAGAATTAGAAAATGATATTTGGGAAACATTAGTAAGGCCGGCAAAAAGAGTTAAAATAGGAACAAAAATATCATTTGGAGACGGTAAAATTATTGCGGAATGTATTGAATGTGCTGATGAAGGATTAAGGAAATTTAAAATGCAATATGAAGGAATTTTCTTAGAAATTTTAGATGAAATTGGCAATATGCCTCTTCCACCTTATATTCATGAAAGTTTAGAAGACCAAAATCGCTATCAAACGGTTTATGCCAAATATGCTGGTAGTGCGGCAGCCCCAACTGCGGGACTTCATTTTACAAAAGAACTACTTGAAAAAATAAAAGAAAAAAATGTTGAAATATTAAATGTAACTCTTCATGTAGGACTAGGAACTTTTCGTCCAGTAAATACAGAAAATGTTGAAGAACATCATATGCATAGTGAAGCATATCAAATAACTGAAGATGTCGCAAATCGTTTAAATCTTGCAAAAGAAGAAAATAGACGAATTATTGCGGTTGGAACAACATCAACAAGAACCCTAGAAGCAAACTTTACAAAATATGGTAAGTTTACTCCTACAAAAGAAGATACAGCAATTTTTTTATATCCGCCATATCGAATTACGGCAATTGACGGGTTAATAACAAACTTTCATTTACCAAAATCAACTTTAATAATGTTAGTAAGTTGCCTAACAACAAAAGAACATATTTTAAATGCATATAAAGTCGCAATCGAGAATAAATATCGCTTTTTCTCATTTGGTGACGCAATGTTTATAAAATAATATGAATTACAAAATTGATAATATTAATAATTATACTGATAAACAATTTCAAACAATGTATTTAGAAATGCCAAAATTTATTAAAAATAAAATAGATCATAAGGCATTAATCGAAAATAAAAAACAAACTATTTTAGGATATTATTTGTTAAAAAAAATATTAAAAAGTTGTTATAATTTATATAATATACCAGAAATAGTCTTAAACGAAAATGGAAAACCATTATTTAAAGATAAAAATATTTATTTTAATATTTCCCATTGTGAAGAATTAGTTGTTTGTGCTCTTTCTTCTAAAAATATTGGAATTGATATTGAAAAAATTAAATCCAAAAAAGAATCATTAATTAATTATATTTGTAATGAAGAAGAATTAAAGCAAATTGAAACAAGTATTGATAAAGAAAAAAAATTCATAGAAATATGGACAAAAAAGGAAAGTTATATTAAATATTTAGGTAGTTCAATAAATATAAATATCAAGAATATTTTAAATGATGTAAATAATAATTACTTTGCAACATCAATTATTAATGAAAAAGATAATCAATTTGTTTTAACAATTTATCAAGAACCATAAAGGTAAAGCTATGAATGGCTTTATCTTTTTT
>CAYVQA010000101.1:0-3389 GCA_964453965.1 uncultured Staphylococcaceae bacterium | reverse complement strand
ATGCCATTGTGCCAGCACAAATTGAAGCTTGTGATGATGAACCATTTGATTCTAAAATTTCGCTTACAACTCTTATTGTATATGGAAATTCATCTTCAGAAGGGATAACTTGAAGTAATGCTCTTTCACCTAATGCACCATGACCAATTTCTCTTCTTCCAGGCGAACCATAACGTCCAACTTCTCCAACACTAAATTGTGGGAAATTGTAATGTAACATAAAGCGTTTGCCTTCTTCAACACCTAAACCATCAATAATTTGAAATTCATTTAAAGAACCAAGAGTAACTGTCGCTAAAGCTTGTGTTTGTCCTCTTGTAAATAAAGATGAACCATGTGTTCTTTCAAAAATATCAACTCTCGAAGATAAAGGTCTAATTTCGTCAACAGCTCTACCATCAGGTCTTATTTTATCATCAGTGATTAAACGACGAACTTCTTCTGCAAGCATATGTTCTAAAACCATATTGACAAATCCCATTTTTTCTTCATGATCTTCATCATTTGCGTATAATTCATCAAAATGATTAACTGTTTTTTCATTAACAGCATCAATCCCTGCTTGACGTTCGAGTTTATCATGAATTGATATTGCAGCGCATAATTCAGCATTTGCGAATGAACGAACTGATTCTTCTAATTCAGAAGGAATAGCAAATAGTGAAACTTCCATTTTAGGTTTTCCAACCGCAGCAATAATTTCTTTTTGGAAAGCAACTAATCTCTTAATTTCTTCATGTCCAAACATTAATGCTTCAAGCATATCATCTTCACTAACTTGTTTTGCACCAGCTTCAACCATATTGATTGCCTTTTCAGTACCTGCAACAATTAAATTGATATCAGATTTTTCAAGTTGTTCAACAGTGGGATTTATTATTAATTCGCCATCTATACGACCAACAACAACACCAGCAATTGGTCCTTCGAATGGAATATCCGAAATTGATAGGGCAATGCTTGAACCTAACATTGCAGTCATTTGTGAAGAACAATCAGGGTCGGCACACATTACCGTGTTTATTACTTGTACTTCATTTCTGAATCCATCAGCAAATAAAGGACGAATAGGACGGTCAATTAAACGTGATGTTAATGTTTCATGTTCAGTTGGACGGCCTTCTCTTTTTAAGAAACCACCAGGAATTTTTCCAGCAGCATATAATTTTTCTTGATATAAAACTGTTAGTGGGAAAAAATCAGTGTCTAATGATTTTTTGCTACCAACAGCAGCCGATAAAACGGCAGTATCATTATAACGAACAAGACAAGCACCATTTGCTTGTTTAGCAAGCTCACCAATTTCAACTGTAAACTTGCGATTTCCTTGGACGTATTCAAATACAGATTTATCCATAATTTATTCCTTTCATAAAATTATATTTTTTAAAAAATTTGGTTACTAATTTATTGTGGCACTTTTTAAGTAAATAGGGCACTATGCGTGCCCTTTTCACTATTTTCTTAAGCCTAATTTGGCAATAAGTTCACGGTAGCGAGCAATATCTTTATTTTTTAAATAAGATAATAAATTACGACGATGACCAACTTTCTTTAATAAACCGCGACGTGAATGGAAATCATGAGTATGAACTTTCAAGTGTTCATTTAACTTGTTGATTTCAGCTGATAAAATCGCAATTTGAACTTCAGTTGAGCCAGTGTCACCTTCACTACGTGCAAATTTTGCAATAATTGCTGATTTTTCATCTTTTGTGATGCAAGCCATTATTATTGTCCTCCTTATTAATATTACTCCTAAAGCAAAGAAATACGTCGAAGGATTTCGCATATCATCGCAATAGGTATGTAAATTATACCACACTTTTAAAATAATTGCAAGAAATAAGGAAAATGCATTTTTTTCAAAAATAAAAATATACTAAAAAAAGAGATTTAATTTCCATTTAATTAAACCTCTTTTATAAAAATATTAAATTATTTAGTTGTATTTTTTGCAGTTTCGATATCTTTTAAAATTTGCTTTTGAAAAACTTCAATTGAAGGAAACTTCTCTTCTTCTCTTATATAATCAAGAAAACTAATTTGGATTTCTTTATCATACAAATCACCAGCAAAATCAATTATATGTACTTCTATTGTTAATTTATCATGATAATTAAAGCTAGGATTATGACCAATATTGCAAATTCCAAGGTACTCAATATTATTAGCATTAACCGCAACAACATATACACCAGGTTTTATTTTTACATAATTATCATTTAAAACCAAATTAGCTGTCGGAACGCCAATCTTAGTTCCTATTTGCATTCCTTTAACAACTTTTGTTGACAATTGATAAGGTCTTCCTAATAAATTATTTGCATCTTTAACTTTTCCTTTAGCTAAATATTTTCTTATTAAAGTAGAACTTATTTTTTTATCATTATACATTATTTCATCGACAATTGAAACATTAACACGATTATCTGAATCATTTTTTATTGTTTGTGCTGTTCCCATTCCACATTTTCCATAATGAAAATCAAATCCAACAACAACCTCTTCAACACCAATTGTTACTAAAAAATTCTTAATAAATTTTTTTGGTTCTAGATTAGCAGTTAAATTATCAAAAGGAATTATAAAAAAGTAATCAAGACCCATTTTTTCAATAATTGAAATTTTTTCATTTAACGGTGTTAAATATGCTTTTTCGCTTTGTTTATTTAAAATAAAATCAGGATGAGGTTCAAAAGTAATCAAACCTGTTTTTATTTTTTTTTCTTTTCCAATTTCTTTTACTTTTTCAATTAATGTTAAATGCGCTTTATGAACACCATCAAATTCACCAATCGTAATTGCTAAATGATCTATAAAATTATTTGAAAGAAAATTTAAATAAATTATTTCCATATTCTTTTTGCAACTAATTTTTCACTTTCATTTTCATAAATGGCTAATAACTTATTTTGATAAGTAAAAGCAATTAAATTATTTAATAAAGGGAATGAAATATTATTTAATGGCATTCCATTCATTATTTTTTTTAACATATTAGAATCGGTGATTTCAACTTTGGGAAAATCTATTGCGTCTGTTAAAGAAATTAAATCTAAATTATCAATTGATATTTCTGATATTTTTCTTGCATTAGTGATTGAAAATTTTCCACTTTTAACTCTCATTAAATCTCCCATTGTCGCAAAGCATCCAAGTTTTAATCCAATATCATGACATAAACTACGAATATAAGTTCCTTTTGAAACATTTACTAACATTTTAAAACGATAGTATCCCTCTGCAAATTTTACTGGTTCATAATAATTTAAAAAATTTATTGTAACTTTTCTAGGTTTTATTTCAACTTCTTCATTATTTCTAGCATATTGATATAATTTTTTTCCATTAACTTTTATGGCAGAATAAATTGGCGGATATTGTTC
>CAYVQA010000100.1:0-3397 GCA_964453965.1 uncultured Staphylococcaceae bacterium | reverse complement strand
TATGCGGTTGGCTTTTTTATTTGCACGCAACAATTTTTGTGCTGTTCGTTGACTTCCGTGTGAAGGACAGAAAAATTGAATAACGGTTATCTTTTCTCCGTGCTACTCCGTTTGTTTTGCCGAAAGGCGAAATTCATTCGGAGGTACAAAAAATGAAAAAAATCACGTTTGCAATTCTCAAGGAGAAAATTTCACCCGAAAACGTACTCGATATGGCGGAACTCATAGCCATCTCGGAAACAAAATTCTTGATAGGTTATATGGGCGAACGCATGCAAAAACTACACAATGATTTGTACGTCGATATTATGCATAAGCACGACGTCAATCATACTATTAGCGAGGCTTATGATTTAGTGCAAGAAGGTGCGTTATTCCTTTGCGGACATTACGGAGAATATTTGAAAGATATTATCGGCTATACCAACAAAGGCAAGCCTATAAACATAGAAATTGCTTGCGTTCGGAAAATGATGAAACTTATCAATCGTAAGACGAGTGACTTAAGATATAACGTCAGTCTTGACGCTTTAACGCCCGTAAGCGAGCCGTCTTGCGAAATCCAAGACGAGGTCGAGCAAGATTATACCGAGTACGATAAAATCGTAAATAGCCTTAATTTAACGGACAATATGCGTGTTGCTTTGGAATGTCGCATAAAAGGTTTAAGTTATCCCGAAATAGGACGAGTTTTAGCACGAACGCAATCTACCGTATACGAATATTTTATCAAAATGCGACAGAGGTATACGGCAATTTATGGGTAATACCACCATAAATTTAAAGATAAGAATTCCATCGGGTTTTTCTACTTTGTGTAAAGTTCTATAAGTTTTTCTATTGCTTTTTCGCTATAAAAACCTGTTTTCTGACTTTTAGGATTTAACGGATTAAGCAACCTTACCATAAACAACTCTTTGTTTTCCTTAATCAATTTCAGATAATTATAAAACTGTGTATTTAATTTAATATCGGGCAGTTTCTCTTTAATCTTTCTTTTTAGTTCTTCGTAAGAATAAGGATATTTCTGTTTTATCAGTTCGGCTTCATCTATTCTAATTGTGGGAGCGTTTGGATTATCAGTAAATCTGTATTCTTTTGTCAATGCAACAGCATCATAATTAGTTGGATCAATTGCCGCAATTATATCAGCATTAGAGATGTTTTTACGCTATTTATAAACATATTAAAACCAACAACAATGGATTCGGCAACTCCGTCGTCATTTAGTTTTTTAATTGTTTTAATTACATCCCCTATAAATGTATTGCTAATTTTATCTACAGGTTTTTTATTAAGATATTCAACTGGTTCAAAAGGTAACTTGAAGCCGATAGGTAGTATTATCAAATTTTCATTATCGACAATTTCACGATGAAAATATTTTTCTAAAAAAGTATTGAAATTTAATGTCGCTTTAGATAACAGCATAAAAATTATGGGATCAAGCTCACTTTCAAAATAATGGGTATTATTATTGCGATATTCCGACAGTAAAAACAAGTTTTCCTTTACAGAATTAAAATTCTTATTGCCTTCAATTTTATTTATATGTTCGTGAACGCAAGCCAAGGCTTTACTAAAATTGATAGTATGGTTTTTGTCTGTAAATATCGACTTTTTACTAACATACTTATAAATATATGCCTTCAGTACTAATTCCCACGCATTTATAATAAGTAGAGTAGCTGTTGGATAGCGGTAAGGAATACGAGGCTTATTATGAATTTCAATACCCGCAAAAAAGGCTGATTCTGCCGAGTCTATTAGACTTTTAACTACATTTTTCCTTCTTGCCATTTTAATATGCCTTTTTTTTATTATACAACTTCTGCTTTATAAAATCAATATGGTATACGTGATATCTCGTTTTTTATACTAATAATACACGATGTTTTGTAATTTATGAAGTTGGCGAGAAAATATCTCGCCTTTCCATTAACTTTTTAATCTACCCATTATAATATGATATGTGCGTTTAAGAAAATCTTCGTAGTTATTGTAAATGACGCTGTTGTCAAATGTCCCTTTTATTTTATCAGAATAACACATTAAATCGCTATCATTTATTACGCTTCGATAATACTCTGCATAATCATTAGAATTTCTAAAATAATAGTTCAATGCTTTTTCTTTTAATTTAATAAGCACCACGAGTGTTTTATCGGGTGTATGAAAGAATATACTGGGGTCATCTTTCGACAATGCTAAATATTTGTCCAAATTATGCTCTGATATAACGTCATAACGCTTAAATTCTCCGCCGTTACTATAATAAGGTACCTTCTCAAAAATTATAAATACTTGGAAATATGGTATAGAATTTGCTCTAATATTAGCAGTTTCTCCTAACATATTTTCAAAATAATTATTACTATTTTGAGAGTAATTTCTCATTACAAATTTTACGGCATATCCTGCAACGGGCTTGCCGTTTTTTAATATGGTTATATCTACATTTTTAGGATAATAACGCCCGTCTATACTACCTTCCTTATCGTTTCCATATCCCTGTGATTTGATTGTGAATTCTTTACCTAAAAGATTTTCTAAATCATTCGCTATGTGTCCGTGTAAAGTTTTTAACTTTGCAGTACTTCGAGAAGTTCCTACCGATAAATATGTAGTAAATGATTCTTTTACAACTTCTAAAAATTCTTCATTCGTCATCATTGAAAAAGTCCTCCGTCGTATGCTATTTTGTAATCTAAATATGCTTTTATATCCTTGGAAGAGAAGGTATAATAACCACCACTTTTATATTTGCCGAGTAAAGAAATATAAATTGAAAATTCTTCATTCAAAAGTATCTCAGGTATCTTTGACAAAACTTGGTCATCTCCTATAAGATATAAACCGCTGTACACACCTGTTCCGATAGGAGCTGATACAATTTTTAAGTCCGCTGAAGTTCTTATTAGTGCATTAATTGAAAGTTTATTTTTATATGTATCGTTAATAGCCTGACTACGCCCAAATGCAAACCAATAATTATCTGCCTTGTTTTCAGAACTACGCATTGATAGTTTTGATTTGCATTCTAATAAGTATTTATATAATTCCTTTTCTTTTGCCAATTCTTCTTCTATAATTAATTTTCCGTTTTTATCATACGGATATATCATTTGCTTTACTTCACCACGCGATGCTTTAACTACCGGTATGATATATTTTGATTCAAATAGGAACGAGCCGATAAAAACATCGTCGCACAATGTCGCATATCCGTTTTTTACTTCAATATCACAATGCCCTAAGTTAAAAAATATCTTTTTAAGCAGCAATAAATTGCCTTTATTTGAAAAATAAAAATTCTGACCAATATAGTAATCATCGGAAGTTAAAGTTTCTACATAATACGGAATTAGATTTTTTTCATCAAATTGATAATATTCTA
>CAYVQA010000099.1:2137-3495 GCA_964453965.1 uncultured Staphylococcaceae bacterium | reverse complement strand
TATAATCCGAAGAAAATTTGTTCAAATAATGCAACATTTTGTATTAATGTGGAAATGTAATCTGCAACATTTTGTGTTTATGTGGAAACGAGATAAAAAATATTCATCTATTTAGTATCTTTTTTTTAAAAAAAATGGTATAATTGTAATATATAAGTCTTAGGTGGTGAAAAGATGAAAAATATTGCGATTGTTGGTGGAGGCGCATCGGGCTTATTTTTAGCAGTCTATTTAAAAAGGCTTTTGATTGAAAATGGCAAAGATGCATCAATTACAATATATGATCGATTAGAAAAAACAGGCAAAAAGATTCTTGCGACGGGTAATGGTCGTTGTAATTTTACGAATGTTGGCATTACAAAAAAAGAATATAATCATCCTGATTTTGTATCATATGCAATTGATAATTTTACACCATATGATTTAATTAATTATTTAAAAGAATTAGGACTTCAAACAATGATTGACAAAGAAGGACGTGCTTATCCTCATTGTGAAATGGCTAATACTTTTTTAGATATTTTAAGAACATATTTAAAAATTTATCAAATTTTAGAAATCTGCAATACAGAAGTTAAAAAAATCACAAAGCAAGATAATAGTTTTGTATTAGAAACAGCTAAAGGTCAAAAACTAACAGCAGATATTGTGATACTTGCAACAGGTGGAAAATCATCACAAATCCATGGTTCTAATGGAAGTGGTTATTTGCTTTTAAAACAACTTAAACATCAAATTGTTGAACCTAAACCAGGACTTGTCGGAATATTAACTGATCCTAAAGAGGTTAAAATTTTAGCAGGTATTAGAGCTAAAGTAAGAGTAAAATTATATAATAAAAAACTAAAAACTGATGTTTTTACAGAAGATGGCGAAATTATTTTTAAAACTGATGGAGTAAATGGTATTGTTATTATGAATGCGGAAAGTTATATGATGCGTCATCCTGGCAATTACATTTTAAAAATTGATTTAATGCCTAAAAAATCAGGTGAAGAACTATTTGTTGATTTAAAGAAACGAATTGATGATTTTAAAAACTTTGAAAATCCAAATTTACTAATGGGATATTTTCCTAAAATGCTAAGTTATGCAATTTTTAAAAAAGCTAAATTAGATGTATCACATTATATAAAAGATATAACAGATAAAGATATTGGTAAAGTTATAAAAGTCATCAAAGAATTTACACTAGATATTAATGGCACATATGATTTTGATCGCTCGCAAGTAACAATTGGTGGCTTAAGTTTAGCAGAAGTAAATAATGAAACAATGGAAAGCATGAAAGTTAAAGACTTATATGTAACAGGCGAACTCTTAGATATTGATGGCACATGTGGCGGTTTTAATTTACA
>CAYVQA010000099.1:0-2037 GCA_964453965.1 uncultured Staphylococcaceae bacterium | reverse complement strand
TAAATACCGAAGAAATCCGTAAAAGTTTTCTTTTACTAATTATTAAAGGTTTTAAACATGCTAAATATTCACTTGATTTAATAACACCAGATGCTGTTGGTATGATTTTAGTTCATCTAGTTGATAGTTATTTAGAAAAAGAACAAAATATCAAAATTATTGATCCTAATGCTGGAAGCGGAAATTTAATTTTTCTTTTAAATAATTATTTAGAAAAAGATATTGATTTTACCGCAATCGAAATTCATGAAGGTTTAGCAAATTTAATTTCTGCTTTAGCTAACTTTTCTGAAGTTAAAGTAGATGTAATGTTACAAGATGCTTTAGCCGCAACATATAGCGACCAAACTTTGCTTATTACAGATACCGCTTCATATGAATATGATACAATGCTTTATGATTCAGAACTTTCAAAAAAAGGAATAAAGTATTTTCCATATTTATTAATTGAAAAATATTTAAGTTTAGATAATCCAATAAAAAAACAAATATATGTTATTGATCATGATTTTTTTGAACAACCTGGAAGTAATGAATTTAAAGAATTCTTGACTAAACACGCATTTATTAGATGTTTAATAACATTACCATCATCAATGTTTCAATCAACAGATTTTAGTAGAGGAATTTTGATACTTGAGCCTTTAGATAAAAATCAAATAAAAAAGACTAATATTTATATGTTACCAAGTATTAAAGAAGAAAAACAATTTAAAGAAGTATTAAATAAAATTAAAGAAGATTTAAAAAATTAAAGGAGAAACGTATTATGGAAAAAATTATGGCAATCAATGCTGGTAGTTCATCGTTTAAATTTCAAATTCTTGAAATGCCATCAGAAATTACACTTGCAAAAGGTTTAGTTGAAAAAATAGGTGAAGCAGACCCAGGAATTAAAATTAAATATCTAAAAGATGGTAAAGAAGTAGAATACAAATCAACATTAACAATTAAAAATCATGCCGGCGCAATCAAAGTTGTTTTAAAGGAACTATTAGATAAAAAAATCTTAAATAGTTTAGATGAATTAACAGGTGTAGGACACCGTGTTCTTCATGGTGGTAGTAAATTTACACAATCAGTTTTAATTGATGATGATGTAATTAATACAATTATTGAAGTATCACCTCTTGGTCCACTTCATAACCCAGCAAACGTTACAGGTATTAAAGCTTGTATGGAAGTTTTACCAGATGTTCCACAAGTTGCAGTATTTGACACGTCATTCCATCAAACAATGGAACCAGAAGCTTACATGTATGCTGTTCCTTATGAATGGTATGAAAAATATGGTGTTCGTCGTTATGGTTTCCACGGAACATCACACAATTATGTTTCAGCTGAAGCTGCAAAATTTGTAGGCAAAACAAGAGAAGATTTAAGAATCATCACAGTTCATATTGGTAATGGCGCAAGTTTAGCTGCTGTTAAATATGGCAAATGTGTCGACACTTCAATGGGACTTACACCACTTGCAGGTATTCCAATGGGAACACGTTCAGGTGACATTGATCCAGCCATCATTAATTATGTCTGTGAACGTTCAGGATATAATGTCGCAAAAATTACAACAGTCTTAAATAAAGAATCAGGATATTATGCATTCAATGATAAACACAGTGACGCAAGAGAATTAAGAGCATCACAAGCATCAGGTAATAAATTAGCTGATTTAGTTATTCAAATGCAAAATAAAGGTATTGCGGATTATATTTCACGTTACTATGGTTATATGGGGGGTGCTGATATTATCGCCTTTACAGCAGGTATTGGTGAAAAATCACCACAAACTAGATCAGAAGTTTGCGCAAGACTTGCAGAAGCTTTTGGTATTGAAATTGATGAAGAATTAAATAATTCAAAACGCGATGATATTTTTGAAATTTCAACGCCAAATTCAAAAATTAAAGTATTAGTTGTTCCAACTAATGAAGAATTAATGATTGCACGTGACGTAATGCGTTTAAAATAAACGCAACGTCTAAAATAATCAAATTAGCAGATTCAAAATTTGAGTCTGCTTTTAAAAAAGTGATT
>CAYVQA010000098.1:0-3509 GCA_964453965.1 uncultured Staphylococcaceae bacterium | reverse complement strand
AAGCAAAATATAAAGATCAAATCAAAACTTTAAGCAATGAAATCTTAAATGAAGATAAATAATCAAAATTATTAACAAAAGAATATTAATATTTTAAAAAATATGATATAATTGCATATATATAATAAGGAAGTGAATAAAATGGTTTATATCTTACTTGCGGAAGATGACTTAGATTTAAATCAATTAGTCTCATCACATTTAAAAAAACAAGGATATCATGTTACATCAGTTTATAATGGAATTGATGCTTTAAATGAATTTGCAAATCGTCATTATGATTTAGTTTTAAGCGATATAATGATGCCATTATTAGATGGATATGAACTTGCAAAAGAAATCAGAAGAATCAATCAAGAAATACCAATTATATTTATGACTGCTAGGGATGATAAGCTTTCAAAACAATTAGGATATAGAGCTGGTATTGATGATTATATCACAAAACCATTTGACGTTGATGAACTACTGTTTAAGATAGCCGCAATCACTAGAAGATTAAAAATAACTTCATCTAGTGATTTAGTGATTGGCAATTTTAAAATGAATAAAGAAGAACATACTGCCACAATTAATGAAGAAAGCATTTCCCTTACTGTAAGAGAATTTGAAATACTTTATGCAATGTTAACGTATCCTAAAAAAATCTTTACAAGAGGAAAACTTATGGAAGATTTTTGGGGTTTTGATAGTTCAACAACAAGTAGAACTGTCGATGTATATATGGCAAAGCTAAGAGAAAAAACTAAACAATGTGATGGCTTTGAAATCGAAACAATTCATGGACTAGGATATAAGGTAGTATTAAAATGAAAAACATTAAATATTATTTAACAGGATTTTTTGGATTTTTTATAATTTCAGCTTTTAATGTTTCAATTGGAGTATTAATATATTCTGTTATTAATGAAAAACAAAAAATCACAATCGCAATAATTATAATGGCTGTCATAATATTATCAACGATTTTATCATTATTACTTGATAATATCCGAAAAAAAATATATGCAAAACCGTTAAAAGAAATTTTAATAGCGACAAAAGAAATTTCAAAAGGCAATTTTAATGTTGAACTAAAACCATTACATCCTTATAATATGTATGATGAATTTGATAAAATTAAAATTAATATTAATAAAATGGCAAAAGAATTATCACAAAACGAAATTCTAAAAACAGATTTTATTTCGAATGTCTCACATGAAATTAAAACCCCTTTGATGGTTATTCAAAACTATGCAAAATTATTAGAAGAAAATACTTTAAATGAAAATGATAAAAAGAATTATTTAATAATTCTTAGAGAAAATTGTCAAAAATTATCGAATCTAGTCACTAATATCTTAAAATTAAACAAACTTGAAAATCAATCATTAGAACTTATAATTGATAAATTCAATTTAAGTGAATTATTAATTAATCAAATCCTGTTATTTGAAAAACTATTTGAAGAAAAAGAGATAGAATTAATTTGTGATATTGATGATAATTTATTAATTAATAGTGAATCTAGTTATTTAGAAATAATAATAAATAATTTAATAAGCAATGCAATAAAATTCAGTAATCAAAAAGGAAAAATCATTATAAAATTAAAAAAAATAACAAATGAATATATTTTAGAAATAACCGATAATGGCCAAGGTATGAGTGAAGAAACTGGAAAAAGAATCTTTGAAAAATTTTATCAAGGTGACACCTCTCATTCAAAAATGGGCAATGGTTTAGGGCTTGCCTTAGTAAAAAAGGTTATTGATATATTAGGTGGTAGTATCAGCGTAAAAAGTGAATTGAATGTTGGAACTACTTTTACAGTAATTATGAAGGAACAAACATATGAGTGATAAATTTGAATATATATATGAGGCACCAACAAAAAAAGAACGCGATGAAGTTCTAAACATTAAAAATCAATATATAAAAGAAAACGAAACACCATCTAAAGTGGATGTGTTAAAAAAACTTGATAAAAAAGTTAAAAATTTACCAACTATTATTTCTCTAACAATAGGAATAATAGGAACTTTAGTATTTGGTGTAAGCATGTGCTTCTTTTTAGAATGGACTGCCCTTTGGTATTTAGGTATTCCATTTGGACTAATTGGCATTATTACAATTATAATTGCTTATCCAATTTATAAAAAAGTTTTAGATAAATTGAAAAAACGTTATTCAAGTCAAATAATAAAACTTGCGGATGAGATATTAAATGAAACAAAATAAAAGTCCGTATTCCTTTACAAATTTTAAAAAATATGCTATAATAATAGTTGCGTGATATAGTTTTATATCACTCCTTGCTTTATTTTTAGAATAAAGCCAAAGTCCAAAAGGAGGTGTAAGAAATGAAAAAGTACGAAGTAATGTATATTATTCGCCCAGAATTAGATGAAGAATCAAGAAAAGCTGTTATCGAAGATATTAATACAGTATTTACTTCTCATCAATCAACAGTTGACAATGTCAATGAATGGGGTTTAAGAACTTTAGAGTATGAAATTTCTGGATGCACAAAAGGTTATTATGTTTTATTAAATGTTACAGCTACGCCTGAAGCTATTAAAGAATTTGACCGTATTGCAAACATCAAAGAAGCTCTAATTCGTCATATCGCAGTTATTGCGTAATTAACGAGGTGTAAGTGATGAATAAAGTATTTTTAGTAGGCCGAATTACCAAGGATCCAGAACTTAGAAATAGTTCTAATGGAACTCCATATTGCTTTTTTACAATCGCTATTAATAGATTGCCAAATCAAAATGGCGAAAGACAAGCAGATTTTATTCCTTGTGTAGCTTGGCGTGCTCAAGCAGAAAACTTAGCAAGGTTTATCCGTAAGGGTGGCTTAATTGGTGTCGATGGTAGTATTCAAGTTCGTAATCAAACAGGTACTGATGGTGTTAATCGTCAAGTAGTTGAAGTATTATGTTCTAATATAACATTTTTAGAACCAAAACGTCAAGATGGTGGATATCAAAATCAGCCAGCATTTGATGATATTTACGAACAAAATCAAAATAATCGTTATGGACAAAACCAGAATGGTTATCAAAATCAAGGTTATACAAATAATTATAATCAAAATTCGTATAATAATTATCAACAAAATCGTCAACCCGTTAATGATCCTCGTGAAAACGATAAACGTGTAAATCCATTCAATAATAATGGTTATGCTAATTACAATTCTGAAAAAGAACAACCAAATAAATCAGAATCGATAACATCTAATTTCGATATTTCTGATGATGATTTACCATTTTAGGAGGAATAATAATGGCTCAATTTAGAAGACGTAAAAAAACTTGTTATTTCACAGATAACAAAGTTGAAAAGATTGATTGGAAAGATGCAGAATTATTAAAAAGATTCATTTCTGATCGTGGAAAAATTTTACCACGTCGTGTAACAGGTACTAAAGCAATCTATCAAAGAGAACTTGCTGTTGCAATCAAACGTGCTCGTCATATGGCTTTATTACCATTCGTAAAAGAATAGTTTAAAATGAT
>CAYVQA010000097.1:2558-3538 GCA_964453965.1 uncultured Staphylococcaceae bacterium | reverse complement strand
TATGCTTTCTTTTAATTCATTTTCTTTTATATTAAATAATGATAAAATATCTTTTTTTATTGGATTAATAAATTCTTCTTTATTTAAAAGTGTTTGTTTAATTTTTGAATCAATAACAGATTTTAAAATCAAACTAAAAAATAGAACAAATATTTTACCTATACTTTTTTTTATCATAATTGATGTGTATTTTACCACTAGTATTTAATTTAAAAAATTTGTCATACACAGAAATTCTTTGATAATGGAAATCTCTTTGATTTATTCTTAACCAATAAATTTTTTTTAACTTTATCTACTAATATTTTAAATACAGAATTATTCTTCGCTTTTTAAAGCTTCTACCATATCAATGTTTTTGTTTTTCTTTGAAACAAAATAACTTACTAATAATGATGTTCCAAATGTTATGATAATGCTTATGCTATATGTCAATAAACCTATTGTTAGTGATAATTCATATTCAGTTGCAAGCGCAACAATTAAATACTTTAATATCAATACGCCACAAGGAATACCTACAATAATACCAATAATTGTTAACCAAATATTTTGGGTTATTAATAGTTTTCTTATCTGTTTATCTTTAAATCCTAAGACTTTTAAAGTTGATAATTCTTTTGTTCTTTCGATGTAACTCATAATACCAAGATTATATAAAACGATTATACCTAGTACTATAGCCGCAAATATTATAATTATAATCATGATATTTAATATGTCTATAAAGGTATCATATGAATCCATTAATGTCTTTTTATCTTGAATTGTTGATATTATATTTGTAGTTTCGATGTTATTTTTTTTAATATTTGTGTATAAATAGTTTATTTTATAACCGATACCAATTTTTTCTGCGTAATTTTTTGTCATAACAATGTTTTCTGATATGACTGACCTTAAATATCCTATTACTTTAACTTGATATGTTGCAGTTGAACCATATGGTGATATTTCAATATAATCACCTATTTTTGCCT
>CAYVQA010000097.1:0-2548 GCA_964453965.1 uncultured Staphylococcaceae bacterium | reverse complement strand
AAGACATAGATATACACCTTCATCATTTAAGGTAACTTGTTTATTTTTTGAATTGATGAATTTAATTTTATTATTTTCAATGTTGTAAATTTCTAATGTGATTGTTTTTCCGCTGTAACTTATTCCCATACTTGATGAGTAATCCGCATTTATTTCATTTGCATAACTAATTATTTCATTATTTAATGCATTTGATGATGTGATTAATTTAGTTTGATAATTCATTGAATTGTTATTTAAAATATCCATAAAATTATTCATTGTATCTTTCATTCCAAGTCCAGCAACTAGTAAAATCATACAACCAACAATTCCAATTAAAGTCATTGTTGATCTTGATTTATGTCTTAATAAATCTCTAATGTTCCATTTTGTTCCAAATGATAATTTTTTCCATGTTTTAGTATCATTAATTTTTACATTTTTTGTTATTTTTGGTGTATATGGTCTTAGTGTTTCTGCAGGAGTTGTTTTTAAAATATTTTTAATTGATAGATAACTTATTAAAATTAAGAATAAATTTGTTAAAATAACTACTGGTATACAAAACCATGGCATAACTAAATCCCACGAAGGTAAGTCAAAATATGTTGCCATCATTCCTTTTGGACTAATAATTATCGAAGCAATTAAATATCCTAAAAAAATTCCTAAAATACTTCCTATGATTCCGATTATTAAACCATACATCAAATAATGAAAAATAATTTTTTTATCTTTAAATCCTAATGCTTTTAAAGTGCCAATTTGAATTTTTTCTTTTATAACAATTCGATGCATTGTCGTAACCATTGTTAGAATTGCAATTGCTAAAAATAAAACTGGCAAAATCGATCCCATTGTTTTTCCTTCTTCCATTTCGCTTTGTGCACCAGCATATGCATTATGGAGCTTTTTATCAATTACAAGAATAGTTCTACCTAATGAATCTTTTATCTTTTCTTCAATTACTTCTTTATTTAATGATGAGCATAGGTTAATTTGTGGATAATTAAAATTTTTTAGATATTTTTCTAGTGTTTTAGGAGAAATATATGCAAAGCCAAAATTTTTATAATCTGGCATTAATTGATTTTCATTCATAACACAGATCATATTTTCTGAACTTTTAACTAAAGCGATTACTTTAAGTGGAATTTCTAAGTTTTGATATTTTATCGTAATTTCGTCATTAAGCGAAATTTTATTTTCTTTTGCGAAAACATCTGATAAATATATCCCGTCAAGATTTTCATCATACTCTTTTCCTTTAATGATTTTCATTGTCGAAACTGTATAATTTTCAGAGACATTTAAAGCTAGTGATTTATTTAAATCTTTGATTTCAACATTTACATTTAAATATCTTGTTGCTTTATCAATTCCATTTATTAGACTAATTTTTTCAAGATCATCTTTTGTGAAACCATCATCATAATATAATCTATAATCTGCATAATTTGTTTCTTTGAAAAAATTATTTGTATCGACCTCTATACTTTTCCATTCAATATTAAAACCAACAAAAATACCAATTCCAATTATAATCATTAAAATCATTGAAATAAATTGAACTTTATATACTTTCGTAGTGCGGATAAGTTTTTTAAATAACATTTTACCACTCCACTTCATCTGCATTCATTGGATTTGGTTGTTCTTTGATTGACTTTATTTGGCCATTTTTTACTGTTACGACGACATCTGCCATTTTGGCGATATTTTGGTTATGGGTTACAATTACTATTGTCTTTTTATAAGACCTTGTTAATGATAATAAGAGTTTTAAAACCATTACGCCGGTAGTTGAATCTAATGCGCCGGTTGGTTCATCACATAAAATGATTTTGGGATTTTTGGCGATTGCTCTTGCAATTGAAACACGTTGTTGTTCACCACCTGATAATTCACTTGGAAAATTATTTAAATGATCTGTTAGACCAACTTGTTTAATAACTAATTTTGAATCTATTGGTTCTTTTACAATTTCATTGACTAAACTAACATTTTCATAAACTGTTAATGTTGGAATCAAATTATAAAATTGAAAGATAAATCCGACTTTTGTAGCCCTGTATTCCGCAAGTTCATCGCTCGAAAGAAGTGAAATATCTTTTCCATCAACGATAATTTTTCCACTTGTTGGACTATCTAATCCACCTAATAAATTTAATAATGTTGATTTACCTGCACCACTTGGTCCTAATATAACAACAAATTTCCCTTCTTCTAATTCTAAATTTACACCATTTAGAGCTTTTAATTCATGTTCACCACTTTTATATATTCTTGTGACATTTTCAAGTTTAATATTTTTCATATTCACCTCTAGTTTTTGATTAATTTTGTTTTTTTCTTTAATCTATAAAATACATATGATATGAATATAAATATCACACCACATAATAATATTAAAATATTTAATTCTTTAATGAATAATATTAAACATATTATACTTAAAAAAATTAAATTGAAAATTATTGAATTATATATTTTTTTAATCATCTCTTTCTCCAATAGGG
The DNA here is from genome assembly GCA_964453965.1 of uncultured Staphylococcaceae bacterium. Lineage (GTDB taxonomy): Bacteria > Bacillota_I > Bacilli_A > ML615J-28 > CAG-313 > CAYVQA01. The sequence goes on along the minus strand of CAYVQA010000097.1, from coordinate 47 downwards.
TAGAGAGAAAATATTAAATATTTTCGTCCCTCCCATTGCACCGGACG
>CAYVQA010000096.1:0-3562 GCA_964453965.1 uncultured Staphylococcaceae bacterium | reverse complement strand
GTGTACAAGAAGTAATGGATTTAGCAGGCGTAGCTCATTTAGCAGCTATTAAAACAAGCGTTCCATTTATGCATTTCTTTGATGGATTTAGAACTTCTCATGAAATTCAAAAAGTTGAAGTAATGGATTATAGTGTATTTGATGAATTATTAGATCGTGATGCAGTAGAAGCATTTAGAAAGCGCGCATTAAGCTTCAAACACCCAGTTACTCGTGGTACAGCACAAAATGATGACGTATATTTCCAAACAAGAGAAGTACAAAATACTTATTATCAAAAAGTTCCAGCAGTAGTTGCAGACTATATGGAAAAAATTTCAAAAGTAACAGGAAGAAATTATGCTCCATTTGTTTATTATGGTGCTGAAGATGCAACAGATGTTATTGTTGCAATGGGTTCTGTTACAGAAACAATTAAAGAAGTTGTTGATCACTTAAATGCAAGCGGACGTAAAACAGGATGCTTATCTGTTCATTTATATCGCCCATTTGCGCCTGAATATATGTTTAAAGTATTACCAAGTACAATTAAACGCATGGCAGTACTTGATCGTACAAAAGAAAATGGATCACTTGGTGAACCTCTATACTTAGATGTTAAAGCTGCATTCTATGGAAAAGAAAATGCTCCAAGAATTATTGGTGGTCGTTATGGATTATCAAGTAAAGATACAACACCAGCTCAAATGATTGCTGTATTTGATCATTTAGCTGCAGATGGCTTCGATGGCTTTACAGTTGGTATCAATGATGATGTAACTCATTTAAGTATTCCAGTTGGCAAAGAAGTAAAACTTGGAAAAGGCGTATCAGAATTAATTTTCTATGGTCTTGGTAGTGATGGTACAGTTGGTGCTAACAAAAATACAATCAAAATCATCGGTGATAATACTGATAACTATGCACAAGCATATTTTGCATATGATTCTAAAAAGAGTGGCGGTGTAACTAGATCACACTTACGTTTCAGTCCAAACCCAATTACTTCACCATATTTAATTAGTTTAGCTGATTTTATTAGTTGCAGTAATGAAGCATATGTTGAAAAATATGATATGTTATCATCATTAAAAGATGGTGGAACATTCCTATTAAATACTGTTCATTCAGCTGAAAATCTAGAACACACATTACCTAATAGTTTCAAAAAAGCATTAGCAGAAAAACATGCAGAATTCTATATTATCGATGCAGTTAACCTTGCAATTGAAATTGGTTTAGGAAATAGAACAAATACAATTTTACAATCTGCATTCTTTAAATTAAATGAACAAATTATGCCTTATGAAACTGCACAAGATTTAATGAAAAAATATGCATATAAAGCATACAGCAAAAAAGGCGAAGCAATCGTTGAATTAAACTATAAAGCAATTGATAAAGGTGCTGAAGGATTAAAGAAAGTAGAAGTTAATCCAGCTTGGGCTAATTTACCAGTTGAAGAAAAAGTAGTTGATGCAGATCGTCCAGATTTTGTAAAAAATATTGCGGATAAAGTAAATGCAATTAAAGGTTATGATCTTCCAGTTTCTACATTTGTAGATTATGCAGATGGAACAATTCCAGCTGGTACTGCTGCATATGAAAAACGTGGTACATCTAATTTCGTTCCTCTATGGAATAGTGAAAACTGTATTCAATGTAACCAATGTTCATTTGTATGTCCTCATGCTGTAATTCGTCCATTCCTTGCAACAGATGAAGAAATTGCTCATGCTCCAGAAGGAACAGTAATTATTCCTGCAATGGGACCAGCTCTAAAAGGATTACATTATTCAATTCAAATTTCAACATTAGACTGTACAGGATGCGGTGTCTGTGTAAATCAATGTCCAGGTAAGAAAGGTGCAAAAGCTCTTTCAATGGTACCAGTTGATAAAGCATACGAACAACATCAACCAGAAATTGCAAAATATTTCTTTGATCAAGTATCTTATAAAGATAGCCTTGTTGATAAAATGGCAAATCCTAAAAATAGCCAATTTGCACAACCATTATTTGAATTCTCAGGTGCTTGTGGTGGATGTGGTGAAACTCCATATGTAAAACTTACAACTCAATTATTTGGTGACCACATGGTAGTTGCAAACGCAACTGGATGTTCATCAATTTATGGTGGTAGTTATCCTGCAAGTCCTTATACAAAGAACGCAGAAGGAAATGGTGTTGCTTGGGCTAACTCATTATTCGAAGACAATGCAGAATTTGGTTTTGGTATGAAAGCCGCAAGTGATGCATTAAGAGATCAAATTGCAACATTAATGGAAGACGCAATCGCTTCTGGATGTGCAGAAGGAAGAGTAAAAGAACTATTCGAAATGTGGCTTGCTAACATGAAAGACTACAAAGTAACTAAAGAAGTTGCAGATGAATTAGTTCCATTACTTGAAACAAAAGATTGTGAAACTGCAAGAAGAATCTTATCACTAAAAGACAACCTAGTTAAGAGATCACAATGGATCTTCGGTGGTGACGGATGGGCATATGACATCGGATACGGTGGACTTGACCACGTAATCGCTAACCAAGAAGATGTAAATATTTTAGTACTTGACACAGAAGTATATTCAAATACTGGTGGTCAATCATCAAAATCATCACCAACAGCTTCGATTGCAAAATTTACTGCTGCTGGTAAACATGGTAAGAAAAAGGACTTAGCTGCAATTGCTATGAGTTATGGACATGTATATGTTGCTTATGTATCTCATGGTGCAAGCCAAGCACAATTATTAAAAGCAATGCGTGAAGCAGAAAGCTACGATGGCCCATCTATCATTATCGCTTATTCTCCATGTATCAACCATGGTATTAAGAAAGGTATGGGACAATCTCAAACTGAAGCAAAACTTGCAGTTGAATGTGGTTACTGGCCATTATTAAGATTTGATCCACGCCGTGCTGCAGAAGGACTAAATCCATTACAAATCGATTCAGCTGAACCTAATTGGGATTTATATAATGATTATCTAATGGGTGAAACTCGTTACAATCAATTAGCAAAAACAAATCCAACTGAAGCTGCAAGATTATTAGAAATCAATAAGAAAGAGGCTATGAGAAGATTTAAATATTATCAAAGATTAGCCGCAATGGACTATAACGATTAATTATAATGGTTCAATAAAAAATTTTAAGATTTTAAGATAAAAAATGATATTATCTTAAAATAATTTACAATTTATCTTAAAATTTTATCTTAAAAAATTTTATTAAAGTTAAAATAAGGAAACGTGTTTTATCGTTTCCTTTTGTCATATTAAAACTATATATTTTATTTTAATTTTTTATTTATTAACGTTTTTATTACAATTTATTATTTTATATCTAAACACATCAAATTTAAAAGGAATTTGTTTTAAAATCAAAAATTCCCTTTTTATCTTAAAATATTTTAATACTTATCTTAAAATCTTAAAATCTCAAAATCCTAAAATTTTTTACATAGCCGGAATTGTCTATTATCGATAATTCCTTTTTAAAATTTGAAGAAAAGTCATTATTTATCCTAAATTCCCGAAAAAATTATAGTATACAAAAAAGTCCTAGATCATATCTAGGA
>CAYVQA010000095.1:0-3586 GCA_964453965.1 uncultured Staphylococcaceae bacterium | reverse complement strand
TCTGTTGGGAGAAATCTTTGTATAATTAACTAACGGACTGTTTGTGTATGCCATTACTCATCATCTCCTTTACCGTTCGAAAGCTCATCGAGCATAGCTTTGGGAATCTTATTGATGTCAGTTGTGTCGATAATTTCAGACTTTACAGCCGACTTTACATCCTTTGTAAAAAGACTCCCGACAACATTCATAAGAACATCTTTAAGTGCCATTTTTAACCTCCTGAAATAAATAAAGGCTTAGCCCAAAAACAGGCTAAGCTCTTGCTTGATTATTAACTTAATTAAATGGCTCTCCGAAGAGCCGTTCATAATACCGATCCATATTTTGAATCAGATGATATGTATTCCCATAAGAAGCGTGGGCACGCCATCCGCCGTATGAATTGCGCACCTTTTCAAGCGATATTAAACCATTGCGGTATAATTTCGCAAACTTTTTCATCTTACGCCGCATATTATCCTTACTGCGTTTTCTGACCTTACAGATGACTTTGCCCGTGTCGGTAAGGTAAGTATGAAAGCCGAGAAAGTCTATGCCGTTCTTTAATGGGAATATCTGTGTCTTTTCATTGAGTTCAAGACCATACTCGCCAAGGTAATTGCGTATTACAGAGAGACAGTGTTGCAAATACGATTTGTCCTTATGTATAAGATAAAAATCATCTACATATCTGCCGTAGCCTTTAATATGTAATTTTTCCTTAACGAGATGGTCTAACCCGTTTAATAAAACCAAGGCATATAACTGACTACTTTGATATCCGATTGGCAGACCAATACCGTCACCTATGCTAACGGAGTCGATGATAGTATCGGATAACCAACGAATATCGTTATCGTCGAACAACTTTTCCAATTTGTCTTTTACCGCCTGATGGTCGATATGAGCGAAGAATTTTCTAATATCACACTTTAAAATCCACCCGTCAGCATAATGTCCTTCCTCAACCGAAATCTGCGGTAAATTATTTTCTTTTCTGAATTTTTCTGCCATTGCTTTGTTTGAGAAGAAATAGTGGCGTAATTGCCGCTTTAATCGTTCCAAACCGAATTGTGTGCCTTTGCCGTATTGCGATGCAAAGTTGTCATAAATCAATTTGTTACACACGGTGGGGTAGAGAATATTGTCGCAATAAGAATGCTGGACAACCTTATCCCGAAAAGAACTCGATTCAATGTTTCGTTCCTTGGGATAATACACCTTAAACTGTGTGGATTTGCCTGTTGTATATGTCTTGTTCCTCAAATCATCGGATAGACGCACACATTCGGTGAGCATATTGATTTCAAATTTATTGGCAGAGGGGTTATTCAATTTATTATGACGAGCATTATAAAAGGCTCGTTTTATATTGGAAAAATCGTAAATTATTTCGTACATTTATATACCCCTTTAATTTCCTTGCCGTGTATAGTCGGTGTTCCTTTGACACCGAACATCGGCAATCTTGTATTTATCCGTAATGCAACCTTATAAAGTTGCTTATTAAAAAAGCAACCGTTTTCGGTTGCATCTTGGATGGGATATGTTTTCCTTTGGTAGTGAAGATATTGTTTTCAGCCTAAAACTTACTCAGTCTAATCAAATCACCTAAGCCGGGCGAACGCCGATAATACCGTGATACGCATTGGCATAGTTGTCATTGCCGTCCCTATTGACATACCTCGCATTGTACGCATTGTCAGCATTGGGAGAACGAAGCCACATAATTACAAAACATACCCCAAATAAATTAAAAAGATGATCGTTTGCTATCGGCGTTCTTCCACGCCAGAATCATCTTCTTAACATCCATAACAAGTCTAACCCAATATTCACAACTTCTGTCATTGATATAATTAGCGTCCAATGAAAGTTCAATATAAAGCAGGAGAATATCGCAATGATAAATCGCCTCGGATTGGCATAATTGCCGTTCCTCAAACTGTGATTTAATATTGGTGTTCAGATAGTTTGCCTTCAATAGTAGTTTGTAAATTTCAATAACAGTTTTCTGCATTGGGTCAACCAATGTAAATCGTGCTTTCTTCGGATAGCGTTCCGCATTGTTGGTTAAAGTCATTGTATGTTTAATCAACCTTTTGGTAAGCACGATAACTTTTAATTCGTCATTTCTTTTGAATATATCACTCATTTTTATCCGCCTTTAATTTCCAATTGTAGTGAGGTCGTTCCTCACCGAAAAGCCAATACCTCAGCCAGTCGTCTAAAATGATAGCCAAAGCCGTTAAAAAGTACCAAGCGACCGCAAAAGGTAAACACACTTGTCCGAGGATATTAAACGGCGTGTCGGAATAATCCCATATACCCAACCCAAGCCACAAATTCAGTACGCAACCGAAAATAAACTCAAGCAATAATACAATGCCTGTGCCGATTGCACACTGTTTCCAGATGGATGTTTCCCAAGGCAGGTACTCATTGATGTTTCCGATAAGCACAAAGCAAATACCGCCTAAAATGAACATAGTCCAATGGGTTGGATGGCTTCCCACTATTTTACGCCAGAGAATTTCTATCGCTATATAGACCGAGCCGCCTATTGCAAATAACACGAGATGTTTTAGGAACTTTTTCAAAAACATCAGCCCTCGTTACTTATAATGCCGATAAGAATATCCGAACAGTATTCGGGCGGCACGGCATCCCCGTATTGAACAGCCCCCACCTCTGCAATATTCTCCATAGACATAACCCAGTTTTTCAAACTGTTGTAATAGGTTGTGTGATAGGTTTTGTATTCTGTGGCTGTTTGAGTGATAGTTAAAATATCTTCCGCACTGTAATATGTACACAGTTCATCGGAAGCGTGGTAGGGAAGTAATGTTTCCCCATTGGCAATCAGCGTGGAAAGCGTCAACAAGTTCAACTGATCTTCGATTTCCAAATCAAAATGCCGAGTTGTGCCGTCCGACAATTCCACATCAACGCCGTTATATATTGTTTGCTGGCAATCCTTGCTGAGTTTTGCAAGACAGCGAGTTTTGACCTCAGCGAGCGTAGCATCTTCCAAAGGCTCTTCGGGTTCCTTTTCATCATCTTCCCATTCAGCATTACCGCCATCGGGTACGGAAGCCCCAAGGTTCAAAAGAACTTTTAGTTCTTCATATTCGTCTTCGGTGATATCCGCAATGGATATTTCGGCAAAATTCTCGCCCTCAAACGCTTTTGCACCGGCAATATGTAATACGGTTGACATATCGGACGAAAGCACACCGATTGCATCTTTTACATCGCAACGAACAATTCTGCCCTTGGAATCCTGATTTACCCATACAGGCGTTTCCAAAGCATCAATTATATTGCCGTCTGATATAAACTTATAATAGTTCATCCAGTCACCTCAATTCCGAAAAGACGGTTATATAGGTCATTCATTGAGCAAAGTGTCTTGTAAACATTCAGCCCTTTTGTATGACTTTTCCAAGATTCATATGACGCTCGAATATCAGCCAGACCTAATACACCGGTTTCCATTTTTCGTTTTAATTTCTTTAGTTTGCGACGCATACGGACTACACTGTTATGCCACGGAAATCAATTTTACAAAAAGCAAGAAAAATGATATAATAAAGTTATGAAG
>CAYVQA010000094.1:0-3614 GCA_964453965.1 uncultured Staphylococcaceae bacterium | reverse complement strand
TTGATGAAGCTACTTTAAAAATGATATTAACAGAACCTAAGAATGCTGTTCTAAAACAGTATCAATGCTTGCTCAAGATGGATGGTGTTGATTTAGAATTTGAACCGGATGCTATTGATTTGATTGCTAAAAAGGCAATTAAGCGTAAAACCGGCGCGAGAGCATTAAGATCTATTGTTGAAGAATTAATGCTTGACGTTATGTATGACATTCCTACAAAGCATGATATTACTAAGTTTGTGATAACAAAAGAAATGGTAGAAGGGGTAAATGAAGGGGCAGAGTCAGAGCATGCCGAACTCATTAAATTACCAAATAAAACCACTGATATATCGCTGCAAACAAGAGCAGAAATAGCATAAAATGGTGCGAAATTAGGTAAATAATTTACTTCATCTCGCACTTATTGATAAACAATTAATTAAATACTGTCATAAACAGTTTTAAATAGATTCAATAATGATTTGGTGTTAAAAAAGAATTTGTAGTTATCGCTACCTTTACGCTGATGTGAAATTCCAAATCCTGATGAGCATGTAATTTCATTTGGTGTAAAGTCGTATGCATTTTTGTATTCTTTCCAATTTGCATCTAATTTTAGAGAATTTGTTTTTCCATTTGCTCCTTGGTAAGTGAATGATCCTTGATTTGTACTTGTTATACCTTTATCACCGTAGTCTTTCTCTTTAAATGTTCTATATTTATTATTTACCGCATTTAAGATTTGTACGTAATATTCTTTTAAAATATCTATAGCTTTTTTTGTTTTAGTTGAATCATAACCTCCACTGATTAAGGTTGTTTGTAAACTATCAAGTGTAGATGTAATAAAAGTTAAACCACTTGATAATGCGGAGCTAGGTCTAACCCAATCTGAAGCACCTATGATGTTATTGTTTGTTAACATAATGTTTTTGATTGTTTCACCGTTTACAACTGTTTTATCATCATTTCGTAAATCCGCTACTAATGCAGCATTAATTGTTATTGTTTTTGTAGCAACTTTTTTGCCATCAATACTTACAGTTACAACACTACTGTAAACGCCAGCTGCAGTAGGATTAATAGTGGCTTTTCCACTGGCATCTATAGAAATGCAGCCTGATGACTGATATGTTATTCTATCGCTTGTTATTATATTGCCATTACAGGTTGCACTATTTGACAGACTAAATGTTTCTGATTTTCCAACATTAACTTCATAACTATCTTTTACGCCGCTAAACAGTGCTTTTTTCTCTGCTTCCGTCATACCACTGATATCATATGAACCAACGATTTCTTTTAACTGAGCCAAGCTGCTTTTAATTGAGGATGCGTCCATTTCTTTTATATTTTGAGCGTAATTGCTGCCAAAAATATCCTCGACAGCGGTTTTAAATACTCCGCCTTGCTTATAAATAGAGTCGCAGTATTCAATAGCTTCATTCCTTGTCTTCTCAAGATTTGCGGCATCAACTTTTTCTTGAACAGTGGCATAATAGCTTGAATTTTTAAATTCTTCTAAAATGTTATTTTGATATTTATCAAAGTCACCATATTTTAGTGAATTGATAAAATTGTTTAATGCTTCTGTGTATCCTTCACTGTTCAAATCATAGCTTGCCTTTTCTTTGGCATCATACTTAACTGTAGTTAGAGCATTTGTTAGCAATACTGCTTTTTGTAAATCATTCATTATACTCTTGTCTTTTGGCGCATAACCATATGTAGCCAATGTTGAAGCATCTCCGTTACCGATATTAGCAGTTGAAAGATAAGCATCTACCAATGATTTTACTTTTGTTTGGATTTCTTCATCTGTTGGCAAATTGTCATTGCCAAGTTTTTTAATTTCAGCAATATATTTGTCGATTATGCCGGAAAGAGTTTTGTCATCGCCTCTTGCATAATTTTCTACATCAGACAACACTTCTTCAATATATTCTTGAGCAACATAGTCCGCCGTTGTTCTAGCTTTTGCAGCAGGCAATTCTTCATTTAATTTTGATTCTAATCCATCAGGTTTGCCACCTTGTTTGATATAATTCTCTACAAAATTTCCAAGGCTTTCTGATAATGATTTTTTCCAAGCGTAAGAATCATAAACAACGTCAGGGGCTTCTATTTGATCTACGAAATTATTTAGAATTTCGTACATTTCGATCTTATCATTCATTGCTGCAAGTTCTTTTTTATCAAGCGCGTTTTTATTCTTAAGTTTTGTTCCGCTTACTTTGCCGCTTTGATTTGTATCAATAGTTTTCCAGAAACTATTAATAAGGTCATTTTTTGCTGAGTCAGTTGATTCTTCACCATTCCACTCAAAGTTTTCTTCCATAAAATCTCTAAATTCAGATTTTATGACGGCTCCATCTCCGTTCTTGTCAGCTTCGTTGACCCAATCTCCTTGTTTAGCAAGAAATGCGTATACTCTTGAAATATCTGTTGACATTTGCTGCTCCTTTTACTTTTTCCCTAAATTCTATACTAGTATTTACGGCATTTTTTCTAAAAACTTTAGAGATTTTTCTAGTATTGTTACAAAAATTTACAAAGGAGGGCTGTGAAAGTTCAATAAGTAAGTGGAACACCAAAACAGAAAAAAAGGAATAAACTAAAAAAGAAAGGAAGGTGTTCATATGAAAAAGAAATACACACATTTAACTCAAGAGGAAAGAGGACAGTTGTCAGTCTTGCATGCAAGACTGACAACTGTAAGTGAGATTGCAAGGATATTAGGTCGCTCAAAATCGACTATATCACGAGAATTAAACAGACCAACTTCAAAGTTTTTTAGAGGTGCTTACCTAGGAGAAATCTCTGGTAAAAATTACTCCATACAATGGTCTCAAAGCCATAAAAGAGCAAGACTTAAAAATCCGAAAATAGGAAAATACGTACTTAGAAAATTAAAACAATATTGGTCTCCTGAAAGAATCGCAGGACGATTAAAATACTTGTATAAATTAAATATTAGTGCAGAATGTATTTATCAATACATATATGATGGTCATAGAGATTTAACAAAATATTTGCCGAGAAAACATATGGCAAGGAAAAAGACTTGGCAATATCGAAAAACAAAACAAGAAAATATACCTAATAGAATAGATATTGATTTTAGACCACAAGAAGCTAATGATAGGCTTGTATTCGGGCATTTTGAAGCTGATTGTATTGTTTCTTGCAAAGGCTCTAAATCAGCATTACTTGTACTTATTGATAGAATGACAAGAAAGACTAAAATCAAAAAACTGGAAAGAAAGACAAGCCTTCTAACCAGTTCTTCGATTGTAAACGCATTAAGCGTGTACAACTCTTCGCAAATACATTCTATCACATATGATAATGGATGTGAATTCGCCAAACATGAAAAAGTTAATGAAAAACTGGAATGCAACTCCTATTTCTGCAAACCATATCACGCTTGGGAAAAGGGTACTGTAGAAAATATTAACGGTTTAATAAGAAGGTTCTTTCCAAAAGGAACTAACTTTGATAATATTACTGATAAGGATATTATCAAAATGGAAAATTGGATTAACAACTTACCTATGAAAGTTCTTGGTTTTAAAACACCCAATGAAATGGCACTCGCTGCTTAATCGTTCCACTTGCTTCTTGAATCCGCC
>CAYVQA010000093.1:0-3663 GCA_964453965.1 uncultured Staphylococcaceae bacterium | reverse complement strand
AAGAGCTTTTCCGCTCTTTCGGGGAAGGACTGAGCAAGACGGCTGTAACGTGTTTCGGACTTGATGAACTCGATGTAGTCCGCTGTGGGTTCTTTGCTGTCGATGGTGAGAGGATTCTTGCCCTCTGCCTTGAGAGCGGGATTGTAGCGGAACATCTGCCAGTAGCCTGCGTCAACGGCTCTCTTCATTTCGAGCTGGCAGTTAACCATGCCGCCCTTTACACCGTGCATTTCGCAGGGTGCGTAGCCGATGATGAGGGAAGGTCCGTTGTAAGCTTCTGCTTCAACCATTGCCTTGATTGTCTGGTTCATGTCAGCGCCCATTGCGATCTGTGCAACGTATACGTAGCCGTAGGACATAGCGATTTCGGCGAGATTCTTCTTGCCGATAGCCTTACCTGCTGCTGCGAACTGAGCAACCTGACCGATGTTGGATGCCTTGGAAGCCTGACCGCCTGTGTTGGAGTAAACTTCGGTATCGAATACCATTACGTTTACGTTTTCGCCGGAAGCGAGTACATGGTCAAGACCGCCGAAGCCGATATCGTATGCCCAACCGTCGCCGCCGAAGATCCAAACGGACTTCTTATTGAGCATATCCTTGTTTTCAACGATGTAAGAAGCGAGCGAGCAAGCTTCGCAGTCGCAGTTCTTGCCTTCAGCCTTGAGAGCCTTCATATGAGCGAGCATTTCTTCAGCCTTTTCGCCGAATGCGGACTTTCCTGCCTCGGAGGAGAGGAATTCAACGCCTTCGTCTGCTGTGAGGATGCCGTTCTTTGCTGCTTCAAGGAGAGCTTTGGAAGCTTCTTCGCAAGCTGCGGAGTCGTCCTTAGCTGCAAGCCATGCTTCGCAAGCTGCCTTGAGTTCGGGAACGCACCATTCGATGTTTGCGAGAGCCTTTACCTTGTCTGCGAGAACTTCACGGCGATACTTCTGAGCGAGGTAGATACCGTAACCGTGCTCGGCGTTATCTTCAAAGAGGGAGTTTGCCCATGCGGGACCGCGACCTGTGCCCTTATTTACCGTATAAGGAGTAGAGGGAGCGGAACCACCCCAAATGGAGGAGCATCCCGTAGCGTTGGAGATGTACATCTTCTCACCGAAGAGCTGAGTGATAAGACGAGCGTAGGATGTTTCCGCACAACCTGCGCAGGAGCCGGAGAACTCAAGAAGCGGCTGCTTGAACTGGCTTCCCTTAACGGTTGTGTTGATGATTTCGGGCTTTTCAGCTACATTTGCAACAGCGTAATCGAATACGGGCTGCTGATCAAGCTGAGTATCGCGAGCGACCATCTCAAGTGCGCCAACCTTACATACCTTAACGCAGAGTGTACAACCCATACAGTCGAGCGGGCTCACTGCGAGAGTGAACTTGTAGTTTGTCTTAACTACGGGCTTGGGAGCGAACTTTGTTGTTGCAGGAGCGTTTGCGGCTTCTTCTTCCGTCATAGCGAAGGGACGGATAGTAGCGTGCGGGCAAACGAACGAGCACATATTACACTGGATACACTTGGAAGCGTCCCATGTGGGAACGTTAACTGCAACACCGCGCTTTTCGGAAGCGGCAGCACCCTGCGGGAACGTACCGTCAACGTACTTTTCGAATGCGGAAACGGGGAGGCTGTCACCTCTCATTGCGTTAACGGGAGTAACGATGTTGTTTACGAATGTATCGAGTTCGGGACGACCGGACTTGAATTCGTCAGCGGGAGCGTCGGGAGATACTGTCTTCCAAGCTTCGGGAACGTTAACTTCAACGTATGCGTCGCCGCCGGCGTCGATAGCGTTGTAGTTAAGGTCAACGATAGCCTGACCTTTCTTGATATAGGACTTGTATGCCATCTTCTTCATATATTCGATAGCTTCGTCCTTGGGAAGGATGTTTGCGAGGGAGAAGAATGCGGACTGAAGAACGGTGTTCTTAACCTTTGCGTTACCGATTCTCTTTGTTGCGAGACCTGTACCGTCGATTATGTAGAACTTGATGCCGTTTTCAGCGATGTACTTCTTAACCTTTGCGGGAAGATGAGCGTCAAGCTCGTCTACTGTCCAGGGGCAGTCAAGCAGGAATGTTCCGCCGGGCTTAATGTCCTCTACCATGTCATACTTCTTGAGGTATGCGCTGTTATGGCAAGCAACGAAGTCTGCCTTGGTGATGTAGTAAGGAGCCTTGATGGGCTTATCACCGAAGCGGAGGTGAGAAATTGTGATACCGCCTGTCTTTTTGGAGTCGTACTGGAAGTACGCCTGGATATACTTATCGGTATGGTCACCGATGATCTTGATGGAGTTCTTGTTTGCACCGACAGTACCGTCGCCGCCGAGACCCCAGAACTTGCAAGCGATTGTTCCTTCGGGAGCCGTGTCGGGAGCGGGTTTCTCAACGAGAGATGATCCTGTTACGTCATCGGTGATACCGAGGGAGAAGCCATTCTTGGGACATTCGGAATCGAGGTTTTCGTATACTGCGAATACAGAGGAGGGAGGAGTATCCTTGGAGCCGAGACCGTAACGACCGCCTACGACCTTAATGTCGGATCTGCCTGCCTGAGAGAGAGCTGTAACAACGTCCAGATAGAGAGGTTCACCGAGCGAGCCGGGTTCCTTTGTTCTGTCGAGAACAGCGATCTTCTTAACTGTTGCGGGGATAGCTTCAGCGAGTTTATCGGCGCAGAAAGGACGATAGAGACGAACCTTAACGATACCGACCTTTTCGCCCTTGGCGAGCATATAGTCGATAACTTCTTCCGCAACGTCGCAGATGGAGCCCATAGCGATGATGATCTTTTCTGCATCGGGAGCGCCGTAGTAGTTGAAGGGCTTATAATTTGTGCCGAGCTTTTCGTTGATTTTGTTCATGTAATCTTCAACGATAGCGGGAAGTGCGTTATAGTACTTGTTTGCAGCTTCTTTGTGCTGGAAGAAGATGTCGCCGTTTTCGGCGGATCCGCGGAGAATAGGATGTTCGGGGTTAAGCGAACGAGCACGGAACTCATTAACAGCGTTCATATCAAGGAGATCTGCGAGATCTTCATTGTTCCAATATTCGATCTTCTGGATTTCGTGAGATGTACGGAAACCGTCGAAGAAGTGAACGAACGGTACTCTGCCCTTGATTGTGGAGAGGTGAGCAACTGCACCGAGGTCCATGATTTCCTGAGGGTTGGACGCTGCGAGCATTGCAAAGCCTGTCTGACGGCAGGAGTAAACGTCGGAATGGTCACCGAAGATGTTGAGCGCGTGAGCAGCTACTGTACGAGCCGAAACATGGAATACGCAGGGGAGAAGTTCACCGGCGATTTTGTACATATTCGGGATCATGAGAAGAAGTCCCTGAGATGCAGTGTAAGTCGTGGTAAGAGCACCTGCTGCGAGGGATCCGTGTACGGTACCTGCGGCGCCGCCCTCGGACTGCATTTCGGAAACCTTTACGGTGTTACCGAAGATGTTCTTTCTTCCGAGCGCAGACCACTGATCGACATAGTCCGCCATAGGGCTGGAGGGGGTAATGGGATAAATGCCGGCAACTTCTGTGAACATATAGCTGACGTGAGCCGCAGCCTGGTTGCCGTCCATTGACTGTTTGTTTCTTTTGATAGCCATGGAAAAGAGAGCCTCCTTAAAAATTTATATGAAAATATGTTTTTCACCAAGCTATATAATA
>CAYVQA010000092.1:0-3722 GCA_964453965.1 uncultured Staphylococcaceae bacterium | reverse complement strand
ATATTAAAAACGATTCCTTGATCATCTGTATTTTTGATTTTGTTTATTTCTCTTATATCATCTAAAGAAATCATCTTCATATTCGGATAATTGTTTTTGATGAATGTGTCTTTTCCAACACCAGGAAGACCAACAAAAAGAATTATTTCTCCCCATGTATCATCATATAATGATTGATATTCCCATACGTTTTCTTTATTTAAATAGGCATATTTTGTATAATTATCGCTAAATTTAAATGATTCTTTAAAACAGTTTAAACTGATTGCGAGATTTTTGAATTTTTCTAATGCTTCTAGTTGTTCTTCTTTATCAATGCTAATTCTTCCTTTAACGTCAGCTTTTGATAATATATATAGTTTTTCTAAATTAAAATCAGGTACTAGATTATTATTAAGGGAAAGTTTAATTAATTTCCTTTTGTTTTTTTCGTCATTATTTGTTAGATACAACGGTTGGCTATGATATTTTATTAATAAACAAATTGTTTCCCGAAAAATTTGTTCTTCTTTTGTCCCCGAAAAACCAAATTTTAAAATTAAATTATTTCTTACAATTAGTGAACCAGTTTCGCCATGATGGAAAGATCTAATTTGGCCATCAATGATTTTTGTACATGCTGGTTTTCCAATGTCATGAAATAAGGATGCGAGGAATAATTCTAATTTATCATTTTGGTTCAAGCTTTGATATTCTTCTAATTTAATTAATTCTTCACAAACCATTTTTGTATGTGTTAAAACATCTTTTTCTTGATGCCATTTAAATTCTTGAATGGTATTTTTCATTTGGTCTTTATAATCTAACAGAAGTTCTTCTTCAATTAAATTCCAATTAATTTTTTGATTAGGTAAGTATTTTAATAAATTATCTATTTTTTTCATTTTAAAAAAGCTCGTTTATTTCTTTATTGATTCGATTTGGGATAATTGTTCTGTCTAACCAATGGGTTTCTGAATCTTGAATTGCTTGTGAAAAAGAAGCTCTAACATATTTCATTCTGTCTACTACTTCTCCATCTTTTTCGACTTTAATGTATAATCCTTCCATTAAGATTGATGAATCTGTTTGTTTTAGTATTTCTTCTGGATTTAATTTTTGTTTAATTGCATCTTCTTCTAGATTTTTTAGATGATCAGTCGTTATGTAATTTGAATTAGTTAAGCATTTTAAAACATCTTCCATTTTGTTAAAAGTTCCTGTTTTTAGCACGGGAACGCTTATAACTGGAGAATTTTTTAACATTTTATGCCTTGTAACTGTGTCTAAGAATTTCTTTTCAATTTTATCATAAATATCAAATTCCATAAAATAGTGAGGAAGGTTATCATAATATATTGCATGTTTTGCGTACATCCATTCGCCATACATAATATAACGTGTATCTAAAATATTAAATAATATTTCTTGATGAATACTTGCCCATTGTTTAAAGAGATTATAGTGACGTTCACGGTAACCTCCTGTTAAATAATGTCCTCTGCTTTGAAGTAATAATTCGCCTTCATCACTAAAAGAAATTGCGGTGTTTGCACCGTCAATCTTTTCTTCAATAACGATATATTTGTCTTTGATTTTTGAAAAAGGGATTTGACTTAAATCTTCATCACCTTTTTGAAGTCTTGATCCTTCAATATGTTTTGTTCTCGGATATTTAATAATTTCATTCATTATTCTTTCTCTCCTTTCATAGTTTTCTTATTCATTTAAATGTTTTTATCAACATATATAAAAAGATTTCATCTTAGAGCCCCCCACCCACAAGTTACAACAGCTTAAGGCTGCTCCGATCAAGGCCTGACCTGGTTCACCTTGTAACCTTGGATGAAGGATTCTAAAATGAAATCTTACTTGTATATTATAACAAAATTTAAGGTGTTTGTCAATTTTAATAAACATTTTTATTTTTTATTTAGAATTGTTTTTACTTCACTAAGGGATACTTGTTTTACATTTTTATCAAGGCATTATTTTATGTGAAATTTATTTTTTTATGCTTGGATATTTAAAATTTAAATTTTTAGAATATAAGGCTTTTAAAGGACGTTTTTTCATCTATTGCTATTAAAAGAATCAGAAATACTTTTGAATATCCTAATTCAACAGCAATAATTTTCTTGTTTTATTTGATAACATTACTCGCGATTGACTTCATTTGTTTTAGAATTTCATTTTTTGAAATAATTTAATGAAAAATTAATAAAATTTGTTGTTTATTATTTCTATTTTTAGATGATAAAAATTCAATATCTAATTTTATTTGTTTTGATTGGACTTTTTTATATTTCGTAAATTTTGAAAAAAATCTTTTAATAGTTGTTTTGATTCTTCTTCTAAGACATTAGGGATAATTTCTACTTTGTGATTGAATTTATATTT
The DNA here is from genome assembly GCA_964453965.1 of uncultured Staphylococcaceae bacterium. Classification (GTDB taxonomy): domain Bacteria; phylum Bacillota_I; class Bacilli_A; order ML615J-28; family CAG-313; genus CAYVQA01. The sequence continues at coordinate 1,343 of CAYVQA010000092.1, read as the reverse complement.
ATCAATATCGAAGACATTTATAATACTACCACATGCGCCATGTTTTGGCTCACTAGCAGCATAGACTAATTTTTTGATTCTTGATTGGATAATTGTTCCGGCACACATTAAGCACGGTTCTAATGTTACATACATTGTAACATCATCTAACATCCAAGTATCTAGTTTTTTGGCTGCTTTTTTGATGGCTAATATTTCCGCATGATCAAAGACTGATTTTTTATTATGTCTTGTATTATGACTTCTTGCGATAATTTCATCATTTCTGACAATTACACATCCCACTGGTACTTCATTTTTTTTGGATGCTTTAGAAGCTTCTTTTAAAGCTTCTTGCATATAATATTCATCATTCATTAGGACGTCCTGGCACTTGATGACAGTGTCTACATCTTGCTTCATATTTTTCTTTCGCGCTTACAACGACGATTTCATCATCATAGTTTGCTGGAATTCCATTGATGATTCTTTGAGTTCTTGTGGCTGGTTCACCACACACTTGACAAATTGCTTGTAGTTTAGTAACAAATTCTGCTCTTGCAAGAAAATCTGGCATCACGCCAAATGGTTCACCTCTGAAATCTAAATCTAACCCTGCAACAATTACTCTTACACCTTGATCTGCTAGTTCTTCCGCAATCTTTATAATCCCACGATCAAAAAATTGTGCTTCATCAATTGCAATTGCATATGGTAAATGGTCTAAATGTGCCATAATATCACTTGATGATGAAACAGGAATTGATTTTACTTTCCTTGCACTATGTGATACAACCATTGTTTTTTCATAACGGTCATCTATTTCTGGTTTAAAAACAATTACTTCTTTTTTTGCAAGTTGAATTCTTGTAATTCTTCTAATTAGTTCTTCTGTTTTTCCCGCGAACATACTTCCACATATTACTTCAATCCAACCATCTTTTACAGGCAAATCCATTTTCTTATTCCTCCGATTATTACATTTATATCAATGTTTATTATATAATAAAATTAAAATTTTATCAATTCTTATACTAAAAAATTTTAAAATAAATTATTTTTCCAAATTGTATATATCATCAATGGTTATATAAATATATTTATTATTTGTTGTCACAAATCCTTTCTTTGAAATAAAGCCTAAATTATAATAATTAAGATTTAAATTGCTAAGTTGAGTGATTTCTTCATTTATCACATGTTCGCTAATTTTTTGATTTTTATATTTTACTTCATAAAAAATATAGCCATTTTTATCTTTTGTTACAATATCAAATTGTCCATTTTTTTTAGCTTTTGGATCATCGTACCAAAATGTTCCAATGTTATAAAATGGAGGTGTAATCATATTTGCTTTATTTTTA
>CAYVQA010000091.1:0-3733 GCA_964453965.1 uncultured Staphylococcaceae bacterium | reverse complement strand
ACAAAATTAGTTCCAAATTCAGGAACACCAACAGTTCCACTAATATGTTTATCACCATCATCACCTTTCAAATTAAGGGCTTTTTTAGATGAAAAAAGTGATATTACATCTTCATCAATATATGGAATTCCATCAACCGTATCAAATGAAAATTCATCTTGATTTTGATGAACATAATCCATTAACGCTTTAATCATTGTTGGATCATCATGACCAAGAATATCAAGTTTTAACAAATTAGCTTCAAAACTATGATAATCAAAGTGCGTTGTTCTCCAAGTTGCAGTTGTATCATCTGCTGGATATTGTACCGGCGTAACATCTGTATATTCAATGTCATCCGGAACAACAACAATTCCTCCTGGATGTTGTCCCGTTGTACGTTTTGTTCCAGCGATTAGTGATGCAATACGACTAATTTCTGCTTGTCTTTTAAACTTATTATTTCTTTCTAAATATCCTTTTACAAAACCATATGCCGTTTTATCCGCAACACTTGATACCGTACCAGCTCTAAAAGCATAATCATATCCGAACATTTCTCGCACAAATAAGTGGGCACGTTCTTGATATTCACCAGAAAAGTTAAGGTCAATATCCGGAGTTTTATCACCCTTAAATCCTAAAAAAGTTTGGAAAGCAATATCAATTCCATCATTTCGCATAATTGTACCACATTTAGGACATGGTCTATTTGGCAAATCAAATCCTACATCTACCTTATCTAGTTCTTTTTGTAAATCATCCGGAATATCTTGAGTGTATTTTTCTAAGTCATGTTTTGAATATTTAAAAGCATTGAAGTGACAACAAGGACAATTATAATGAGGAATTAATGGATTTACTTCTGTTATTCCCATCATTGTCGCAACAAAACTACTTCCAACTGATCCTCTACTGCCAACAACATATCCGGCATCATTTGATTTTTTAACTAACATGTGAGAAATATAATATACCGATGCATAACCATTCCCAATAATACTATTCAATTCTAATTCTAAACGATCTTCAATATATTTTGGTAAGTTTTCACCATAAATTTCTCTTGCTCTACGATATGAAAAATCTCTCAAGCCTTTGCTCATTGAAGGAATACCATATTTTTCTAAGAAACTATCACGTGGCACAAACAATTTATCAGGGAATAAAGGATATTCGTCAATCATATCCGCAATTTTATTAGTATTAGTAACAACATATTCATATGCTTCTTCATTTGGTAAATAATTAAAAGCTTCTAACATTTCTGTTGTAGTTAAAAACGGTTGACAAGGAATTTCTTTGATTTTTTCATCATATAACGGATGTAAACCTCCACCAGGAAGGGGAACATTTACATAAATATTACGAAGTTCAACATCTTCTTTTGATAAATGATGAACATCGCCAGTCGCAACAACAATTTTATTTTTTAATTTTGCTGCATGAATAATCTTTTTAATTGCATCAATAATATAATTATAAGTTGCTTGTTCACCACTTAAATCAATTAAATACCGATAACATTCTAATGGTTGAATTTCAATATAATCATAATAATCAATTGCCGCTAAAACATCTTCGAAACTTTTTTCATATGCAAGTCTAAAAATTTCACCATTTGAGCAACTACTTCCAACTAAAATTCCCTCACGATATTTTTCTAAAACTGATTTTAATATTCTTGGTTCTTTATAAAAATGCGTAGTTTGACTATCCGATATTATTTTATAGAAATTTTTTAAACCTATTTTATTTTTAACAAGTAAAGTAATATGGCGAGGATATAGATATTTAAATGCTTCATTATCATCAATCAATTCATTAATTTGGTTATAATTTATGACCATTCGATCAAGCAAATCACCTAACATTACTCTAAAAACATTTGTTGTAGTTATTGAGTCTGATAAGGCTCTATGTTTTGTTTCAACTGTAACTTTTAAATGTTTTGCAACTTTTTCAAGAGAAAATTGTTTTAGTTTTCCTCCATATAATATTCTTGCTAATTGCATTGTATCAATACAAGGAAATTTGGGTAATTCTAAGTTTAATTCCTTAATTTTATGAATAATGAAATCACGGTCAAATGTCGCATTATGAGCAACTAAAATCGTATCTTTTGTAAATTCAATAAAATTTTTCAAAACATCTTTAACATTAGGCGCATTTATTACATCACTATTATGAATATTTGTGATTCCTTCAATTACTTCATTAATTTCTTTATTTGGTTTAACAAAACTAGAAAATTCATCAATAATAATATTATTTTGAATTTTAACAGCACCGATTTCAATAATATCATCATAATTATTACGTAAACCGGTTGTTTCAATGTCGAAAATTACAAATGTAGCTTTTCCTAATTCAATTGATTCATCTGTAAGCGCAATACGATATCTTTTTTCATCGATTAAACATCCTTCCATACCAGCAATTGGTTTTAAACCTAATTTTTTGCAATTTTTAAAGAATTCTGGCAAGATATGGCAATTATTGTGATCAGTTACCGCCAACGCTTTATGCCCAAAATTTTTCGCTGTACGACAATATTGGTCAACATCCAATGTACTATCTTGCATCGACATTTTAGTATGTGCATGAAGTTCAACTCTTTTTTCTTTTGCTTCATCAAAGCGTGTAAGAATTGTATCTTCACCATGCATTGTTAATTTATCAGCCATTATGATAACATCTTTTGCAAATGCATCCCATTGAATCGATCCTGTTACTTCTACTTCATAATCAACTTTTAATTTTTCTTCAAAAAAACTTCGATCGACATCTTTATAAAATCTTTTAATCATTATTGAATCCGTATAATTAGTAATTTCTCCAGAAAATAAATTATAACTAACACCTGTTTTTTTCGAAACAATTTTTCTTGTTTCAAAAGTTTTCAAAATACCACGAACAATAACTTTATCACTTCCACGCGATTGTTTAAATTCAATTACCTCCATTTCTTGTACAGGTAAATCTTGAATTTTAAAATGAGAATCACCAATAAAGTGTTTACTTTCTTTAAATTCAACAGTTTCTTGATTTTGTTTCAATAACATTTGTTTACGTCGTTCTTGTTCTTTTGCTTCATAATTTTTTCTTTCAATTTCCATTTTAATATTGTGCCGTTCAATTAAACTTGTCATATATTTATCGATAACAATATTAAATTGAACAAATGACAAACCAAAATCAGAAAAATATTTCTTTATTTCATCTAGAATTAAATTAATATTGTTTTTTTCAATTTCATTAGGACAAATTATCTCAACTAAATTATCACTGAAATTTTCACTATAACATTTTAAAGTATCAACCATCATATTATTTTTACTACATTTTAGAATAGCATCTTCATAATATTCTTTAAGCATTTTAGCATTAATCATTTGTTCGTCATAAGAAAATTCAAAATTAACACAATTAATATTTTGAGTTGCACAATACACACGCCCAGCATTCTTAATCAATTGTACAATCGAATTCAGACTAACTACTTTAGGAAAAGAAACACTGATTAAAATTTCTAAAGTTTTTTCACGAAGTACTATTTCATTAATATTACCATCAACTAATTCATCATTTTCTATTTCACAAGCATCTAAAAATTTGTGCCATACATTAATATCTTCCATAAAATAACACCTCATTCAGTTTTATTAAGATAATTATAACAAAAAATTAAAAAAAAATCATTATAAATGAATTATAAGATTTTTCAAAATTAATATTGAATTTTTTAAAA
>CAYVQA010000090.1:0-3741 GCA_964453965.1 uncultured Staphylococcaceae bacterium | reverse complement strand
GAATATTGTTCATTAAGTTCTATTTATAATTATATCGAGAAAATGGAAAAAGCTTTTCTAATTATAAAAGTTAACAGATATAATATTGCAAGAAAGGAAGCATTAAAATCAAATCCGAAGTATTATGCAATTGATAATGGATTTAGAATTATTAATGCAAATTCAAATGACTATGATAGAGGCAGATTTTTAGAAAATGTTATATGTTTAGAATTATTAAGTTGAGGCTATGAAGTGTTTATTGGTAAAACTTATAAAAGTGAAGTTGACTTTGTGGCTATGAAAAATGGTAAAAAATGTTTTATACAAGTTGCTTATATTTTAGAAACAAATGGAACAATTGATAGTGAATTTAACGCATTTTCTCCTATTAAAGATGCCTCACCAAAATATGTATTAAGTTTAGATAAAATAGATATGTCAAAAAATGGGATTACACATTTAAATATAATTGATTTTTTGGAAAATAAAGTTGATTTATTTTTATCATAGAAATTTAGTAATTAAAAAAAATAGTTACCCTTTTCAATGAGAAAATAAACGTTTTATGTTATTACTACTTTTTTAAAAGATTTTTCTTGACTCTACAATTGTTGTATAATTTATAATTTTATAGAAATTTTTAAGTGAGATGTTAATTTCTATGGAGAAGAATTTTACTACTGGTATTGTATTTAAAAGTATTATTGTTTTTAATAAACAAAACAAACTTTACCCAACTTTATGGTATAATTATGTTGGGTTTAAAAGGCGGTATTAAGTTATCAATGAATAATGTTAATTGTTCTTTTTCGAAAATAAAATGTTATCCATTATATATGAGTATTTTTATAAACGATGGAAATTAAGCAATTTATTTTTTTATTTATCTAATAAAAATAGATATTGTAGTAGTTAGTTTGAAAAGTTATATTATTTAATATCACTTTTAAAGCTAAAATATTTAAAATTTGGTATAATTAAAGTGTAATATTTTTCTTATCAAAAGAGGTATTTATGAATAAAGGATATATATATATTTTAACTAATCCATCATTTCCTCAATTTGTAAAAATAGGATATGCGGATAACGTTGAAGAACGCGTAAAAATACTTAATCAAAATCCCGGTTTACCATATTCATTTAGAATTTATGCAACATATGAAGTGGATGAGCGTTTAAGTGATTTAAAATTACATAGTATTATTGATAGACTTAATCCAACTTTAAGATGTCAAGAAGAAATAGATGGAAAAGCAAGGGTTAGAGAATTTTTCACTATGTCTGCAGAAACAGCATATAATATTTTTCTTGCGATTGCGCAAATTAGTGGAACAATGGATAAATTAAAATTACATAAATGTACAGATAAAGAAAAAGCTGAAGAAGAAAATGCAGAAGAAGTAAGAGAATTAAAAAATAATCGTCATCATTTTAAAGAAGTAACTTTTACTTCAAGTTTGACTGGAAAAACATATGATTCAAAAACCAATCCTGATGGTTCATTAGGAATCTATGAACATGATACTGGAATGGAAGTAATAAGTTTTTCAAGTCCATCAAAAAAACAAATTGTTCGTGCTGCATTAAGTGATTTAAATGTTGAAGCGGATAATTCAAAAACCCTTTATCAATTAATGCATCAGTTAGAAAAAGAAATTTTAAAAAATAATTAAACAAATTTGTGGAAAAAATTTACAAAATATAGTAAAATATATATGCTCACATAAGGGAGTAGTTCACTAGAAATAGTTATTGTATCTACATCATGGAATAATCCAGGTACAATTGTAAAGAGCGAGACTTATGCTAATGATAAAACGTTAGCAAAAAGTCTCGTTTTATTTTTGAGTAAATCTAGTGAAAGGAAAATATATCTATGTGAAAAAATTTACTGATTAAATAAATACCTTTTATAAATAGATAAAAATTTAATAGGAGAAAATTTATGCAAAAAAAATTAGATGAATTAGAAAAAGAATTTAATTCAAACTTACAAGGCGGATTAAAAGAAAAACAAGTATTAGAAAATCGTGAAAAATACGGTACTAATAAATTAGAAGAAAAAGCTAAGACACCAATGATTTTAAAATTCCTAGCTGAATTTAAAGATCCATTGATTATTATTTTAATTGTTGCGGCAATAATTTCAATAGTTATTGATCCAAAAGAATGGGTGGAATCATTAATAATAATGATAGTTGTGTTAATTAATGCGATATTAGGTTTATATCAAGAAAACAAAGCTGAAAAAAGTTTAGAAGCACTTCAAAAAATGACTTCTGCAACTTGTAAAGTTTATCGTGATAATAGTTTACAAACAATTAATACAGCTGATTTAGTTGTTGGTGATATTATTTATGTTGAAGCAGGTGATTCAATTCCCGCTGATGCAAGAATTATCGAATGTTCAAATCTAAAAATAGAAGAAGCTGCATTAACAGGAGAATCAGTTCCTGTAAATAAAAATGCTCTTTATATTGAAACAGAAGAAATACCTTTAGGTGATAGAAAAAATTGCCTATTCTCCTCAACATATGTAACAAATGGTAAAGCTACGGCAATTGTTACGTCAGTTGGAATGAATACTGAAATTGGTAAAATTGCGTCAATGTTAAGCGAACAAAAAGAAGAATTAACACCACTACAATCAAAATTAAATAAAGTTGGTAGTGTTATTGGTATTATGTGCTTAGTTATTTGTGTTGTTGTTTTTGTTTTAGAAATGATAACAATTAATTGGGATTGGTCAAGATTTGCAGAAGCATTTAAAATAGCAGTATCACTTGCCGTCGCCGCAATACCTGAAGGTCTTGCAACTGTTGTAACAATTGTTTTATCAATTGGTGTTACAAAAATGAGTAAACAAAATGCTATTGTTAAAAAATTACCAGCAGTTGAAACACTTGGTTCATGTAATGTTATTTGTTCAGATAAAACTGGAACATTAACTCAAAATAAAATGACAGTTACAAAAATATATACCGATAGTATTAAAGAATTTGATAATTTGACTGATATTGATAAGGAAATGATTTTATATTTTGCCATTTGTTGTGATGCGTCAATTAAAGTTGAAAATGGTAAAATTGTTCGGATTGGTGATCCAACTGAATTAGCATTGTTAGACTTAAATTTAGTTTACGGTAAAAATTTAGAAGAATATAAACGTTTATTAGATTTACCATTTGATAGTGAACGAAAATTAATGACTACAGTTATTAAAGTTGATAATAATTATATTGCAATTACAAAAGGCGCACCAGATAAAGTAATTAACTTGTGTACTGATAATGATGAAATTAAGAATTCAGCTTTAAATGCAAATAAAGAAATGGCATCAAATGCGTTAAGAGTATTAGCTCTAGGAATAAAAAAATTTGAAAAACTTCCAACTGTAGAAGAACTAGAATATGATATGCAATTTGTTGGACTTGTTGGAATGATTGACCCTGCAAGACCAGAAGTGAAAGATTCGATTCAAATTGCAACAAATGCAGGAATAAAAACAGTTATGATTACTGGTGACCACATTGTCACTGCCTGCGCAATTGCAAAAGAATTAGGAATTTTAAAAGAAGGCGATAAAGCTATTACATCACAGGAATTAGATACATTAAGTGATGAATATTTAGCTGAACATATTCATGAATACTCTGTTTTTGCAAGAGTTGCGCCAAAAGACAAAGTAAGAATAGTCGAAGCCTGGCAAAAACGTGATGCTATTTGTGCAATGACTGGTGATGGTGTTAATGATGCAC
>CAYVQA010000089.1:0-4020 GCA_964453965.1 uncultured Staphylococcaceae bacterium | reverse complement strand
TTGGGCCATAGGATTATCGATGAAAGATCCTAATCGTTTAGATATAAATAAATGGCAAGGTCAAAATTTATTAGGATATGCGACGATGCTTGTTAGAAATGATTTAAAAAATAACAACTAAAAATGTTTTAACAAATGATATAACATTAAAAAAATATTATAAAAGCATAAGAAAATGATTCTGTATGGACATATCTTATGCTTTTTTTAATTGTCTCTTTAAAATTTCTGGACTTTTTTGTATGTAATATATTATGAAAAATTGTATGTGATTTATTTTTCTGCAATTCAAGTTATTACCAATAATGAATTATTTTCATATATCATCATATAATAATAATGTAAAAATATTACGCATCTGTAAAATAATTACGGAAACATTTGACAAATTTATGAAAAGGTGGTATAATGATAGTGATTAATAAGGAGAAAAATTATATGTTAGTTAGTTTTTTTGTAAAAAATTATAAAAGTTTTAAGGATGAAATTATTTTGAATTTTGAAGATACTCATGATTATAAATACAATAGTCAATGTATTAAAAATGGATTATTAAGTAAAGTTGTTATATATGGACCTAACGCATCAGGAAAGAGTAATTTTGGATTTGCATTATTTGATATTGTATCTTTGCTTACAGATAAAAATACGCATCATCTTCAAAATGATGAAATATCATTTATAAATGCTGATTCAAATTCAAGTATAGCAGAATTTCGGTATGTTTTTAAAAATAAAAAAGATATAATTATTTATTCTTATAAAAAGAAATCTCCAAAAATTATGACATATGAAGAATTATATGTTAATGATAAATTAATCTATTCGTATGATTTTGAAAATAAAAAATTTAATGATTCAAATTTGAAAGAGATTTATGCTGAAAGTTTAAATTTCGAATATTTTGAAAATAATTTTGCAATTCTCAGATATATTGCGAACAATACAAATCAACCAGACAATTCTACAGTAAAATTTATTATGAATTTTGTCTCACATATGCTATGGTTTAGATCTTTACAAGAAAATGGTTATATTGGTTTTACAACGGGTGGTGAATCTTTGAGCCAATGGATAGCAAATAATAATTTAGCAAAAGAATTTCAAAGATTTTTACGTGATTTAGCTGGCATTGAAACTAATTTGGAAGTATTAGAATTAACTCAACCTGTACCACAAAAATTATTAGTAGAAAAACATAAGAATAAAATGTTTCACTTTAAACAAATAGCATCTAGTGGAAGTAAGGCACTAGAGTTATTATTCTATTGGAGTAAAAGATTTAATGAAGTATCATTTTTATTTATGGATGAATTTGATGCATTTTATCATTTTGATTTAGCAAGAAATGTTATTAAACATATTGTAGATTATGATAATATTCAAGTTGTTTTTACTACTCATAATCCTAATTTAGCAACAAATGAAATGTTAAGACCAGACTGTTATTTTATCCTTAAAAATGGAAAACTTACATCTTTTGCAGATAGTACCGAAAGAGAACTTCGAGAAGGACATAATTTAGAAAAAATGTTAAGAAACGGAGAATTTGATGCCTAAGAAAATTCTTTTAATAGTAGAGGGAGATTCTGATGAAGTTAAATTTTTGAGGGGGACTATTTAAAAAATGCAATCAGAAAACTGAATACAAAGTTTATTCTTATAGAACTAATATTCATGTTTTAGCACAAGAGTTATTTAATAATTATAATGATTTTGATGAAGGGAATATAGATATTAAATTGATTTTAGCTTCACTAGAAAATGATAAAAATAGGAAACAGTTGTTATATGATAATTATTCAGATATTTATATGATATTTGATTTTGATCCTCAGCATAATCATCCTCATTTTGATACAATAAAAAGAATGGTTTCATATTTTAATGATTCAACACTTCAAGGTAAGCTATTTTTGAATTATCCAATGATGCAATCTTATAAACATTTTGATAAACTTCCTTGCTCATCATTTGAAAATCTTGAGGTTACATTAGATGAAATAAAAAAATATAAAGAGATAGTTGGGAAGATAAGTGGATTTACTGATTTAACAAAATATAATTATATCACATATTACAGTATAGCTGTACATCATGTGAAAAAAGCAAATAAATTGCTTAATGGAACATATGAAATACCTAATATAGATGATTATTGGAAATTAGATTATTGTAAGATTTACGATCTTGAATTAGCATTGTTTACAGAAAGAAACATGATAAGCGTTTTAAATACATGTGTATTTTCGCTAATTGATTTTGCACCTAACAAATTTTTTTCATTTGTTAAACAGCATAACGATGATTTATTAATTTAATTGTATATGATATTTTTTCAGGAATTCAAATTATAAAATACCAATTTTTGAAGCAATTAAAAAAGTCTCACAAATCATTATTTATAAAGGAAGTTGAACAATTTTAAAAGGAATTTGTCTTAAAATCACAAATTCCTTTTTTATCTTAAAATTTTAAAATCTCAAAATTTTTTACAGAGCCGATATATTTTGTGCTTTTAAATTTTTAAAAAATGGCTTATACTGTACCGATTTTTAAAAAATAAAAAAAATGGTACAGTATAATTGCTTTTTTTAACAAAAAAATGTATAATATTATTGGTGGTGATTTAATGAAATTATTTAAACGAGAAAACTATTTAACAAAGATAAGAGGGTTTTACCATGCTAATGATATTATTAAAGTAATTACTGGAATTAGACGATGTGGTAAATCCAGTTTAATGCAAATGATAGTTGATGAAATTATTGAAAGCGGTGTAAATGAAGAAAATATAATTTACATTAATTTAGATAAAAAAGGGTATATTAATATTAAATATGCATCAGAATTAGAGAAATTAATTGATTCACTATCAAATGTAAAAGGAAATAAGTATTTATTTATTGATGAAATTCAAAATGTTAAAAATTTTGAAGAAGTAATAAATGCTTACCGAGAAGAAGATGAATATTCAATTTTTATTACAGGTTCTAATTCGTATCTTCTTAGTGGTGAATTGATTACGAAATTGACAGGAAGATATATTGAGTTTGAAATATTTCCATTAACTTTTGAAGAATATTTGGGAATGAAAGAATTCTATAATTATAATATTAATTCCAATTTAATTATTGAATTAAATAATTATATTATTGAAGGAGGCTTTCCTAGAACGATGTTTTTTGATAATTTAAATGAAAAGCAAATTTATGTTAAAGCAATTATTGAAGAGATATTTAATAAAGATATTAAATCAAGATGCGTTATAAGAAAAAAAGAAACATTTAATTTAGTATTAAATTATATAATAAATAATTTTGGCTGCATAACTAGTATAAATAATATTCTAAATAATTTAAATGAATCAGGTCTTGGTATTAGTAAAACTACATTACTTAGATATATTAAGTGTTTAGTTGATGCAAAAATTTTATACGAGTGCGATAGATTTGATATGAAGTTAAAAAGAGCGTTATTAGGTGAAAAGAAATATTATATAGCGGATTTATCATTTACACATGTTTGTAACCCTAATAGTAGAATTAATTATGGTCCGGTTCTTGAAAATATTATTTATACTTATGCAAGATCAAAAAATTATACGGCAACAATTGGGAGAATAGGAAAATTAGAATGTGATTTTATTCTAAAAGATAAAGAACTAAACTATTCATATGTTCAAGTAGCATATACAATTTTAGAAAGTAAAAAAACTGAAGATAGAGAATATAATTCTTTAGAATTGATACGAGATAATTATCCAAAATATGTAGTAACAACTGATTATTTATTGCAAAAAAGAAATGGGATAAAACATATAAACTTAATGGAATTTTTAAAAGCGGGGAAATTATTTTAAAAGATAATATAATAATGGTAAAACTAAAATGATTGGAATTAATAAAAAAAGTTTTGAATTACTTTATCCATCATATAAATTGTTTTTCTATAAGAAAAGAAGAATAAAAAAGCAAATCAAGTGACAAACTAACATAAAAAGTGTATAATATTAAAGGT
>CAYVQA010000088.1:2029-4029 GCA_964453965.1 uncultured Staphylococcaceae bacterium | reverse complement strand
TTATTAGTTCATCAATATTTTATAAATATGGTGAAAAAGACTCTTACTAAGTAAGAGTCATTAAAAAATATAGGTAGAGGAGAAGAGAGTAGAAATAAAACATTTCTACACTTTATAGTATTACCTAAAAATAATTTTTAATACAAAGGAAAATAATATGCGAATTATTGGTGGAAAATATCGAGGAAGACTTTTAGAAACATTACCTGGTCTATCAACTAGACCAACATTAGATATGACCAAATGTGCTATTTTTAATAGTTTAGGAAATTATATTCCTGGTTTTGTAACTTTAGATGTTTTTGGCGGTAGCGGTGCATTATCATTTGAATCAATTAGTCGTGGCGCAAGTAAAGCCTACATTATTGATAATAATATCGATGCGATTAACATTATCAAAAAGAATGCCGAAAATTTAAAAGTTACTTCTAAATTAAAAATTTATCATGATGATTATAAAATTGTCTTAAATTCATTAGTTGGGACAACAAAATTTGATTTAATTTTTTTAGATCCACCATTTAGAATGAAAGTAATAGAAGAATTGATTCAGTTTATAATCGATAATGATTTATTAAATCCTGGTGGATTCATTATGGCAGAATACCCAATTGAAGATGTTGTACAAAAAGATTATCCTAACTTAGAAATAAAACTATGTAAAAGATATTCAAGTAGTGAAATATTAATTTTAGAAAAGGTGACAAAATGAAAATAGGTGTTTATCCTGGAACTTTTGATCCAATTACTTTTGGCCACTTAGATATAATTGAACGTGGATGTAAAATATTCGATAAATTATATGTAGCGGTTCCCATCAATCCAAATAAAAAAACTTTCTTTTCAATTGAAGAAAGAGTTGAATTAATAAAAAAAGTTTTAAAAGAATATCATTTTGATAATGTAGAAGTTGTTTCAACTGATAAATTAACAGTTGAATTTGCAAGAAGTGTCAATGCAAAATTTATGTTAAGAGGATTAAGAGTTATCAGTGATTTTGAATATGAATTACAACTTGATACATTAAATAAAAGTTTAGCAAAAGACATTGAAACGATATTTATTATGAGCTCCCATGAATACTCATTTTTATCTTCAAGTGTTGTTAAAGAAATTGCAATGTTTAATGGTGACATTTCAAAACTTGTTCCTAAAATTGTTGTGGAAGCATTACAAGAAAAAAACAATAGAAAATAAAAAGTGGCCATACATATTGTATGACCATTTTAAATTTTAAAAGTAGTAATAATGTTTTAAATTATTTTTTATATTTTTTTATAAAAAGTACAAATATCTTTACAAGCCAAAATAAATATGATATAATTAAAGTGTAAAAAAAATACAGTTAATATTTATAATGTAAAAATAATACATCATCCTTGACTAAAAAGCATAAAAAGAACATATTATAATATATAAAGGAGTTGTCGTATGCTTAAAAAACTAATATTAAAAAATTTTAAAACATTTAAAAACGAAATGATTATTGATTTTGAAGCTACAAAATTTCAGGGTATTATTAAAGAAAATGTATGTAATGGAATTGTTAAAGGCGGAGTTTTTGTAGGTAGCAATGCGGTTGGCAAAACGAGTATTATTGACGCAATTAAACTTTTATTGACGATGTTATTTTCTGATAAAAAAACATATTTGCCTTTGTTTATTTGTATGTTTGGTGCTAATGACATTACAGAATTAAAATATGAGTTTTTAATAGATAATTTTGAAATTAGTTATTATTTTAAATTTAATAGTGAAAATATAATCTTAGAAGAAAAATTAGAAATGAATAATGACATTATTTTATATAGAAATACAAAAAATGCTGAAATTAATCTTAAAAATGAATGTATTAATTATTCATCAGATGACTATGATAGAACAATTTTATTTTTAAAAAAATACTATTTTGTTGATAAATTTTCAAATAACAAAATTTTAAGAGACTGGATGCAATTTTTAGAAAATTCTGCTTATTTTAATTCATACACAAAAGAAGC
>CAYVQA010000088.1:0-1929 GCA_964453965.1 uncultured Staphylococcaceae bacterium | reverse complement strand
ACTGGTTCAGAAATAATTAGAGCTTCAAGTGAATCTCCTCGAGAGTCACAAAATTATGAAAAAATGTATTTAGGTGGGGTTTTTGGTAGAAGGGTGAGATATGGAGAAAATCAAAATCAATGAAAAAAAATCAATTGGAGATGTTGTTTTTATATTAGAAGGAAAAAAGACTGAATTTAAACTTTTTTCAAATTTATTTGAAAAGATTTTTTCAATAACAGAAATAGTAAAATGCAAAAGTGTTAATTCTGATTTAAAAAAATATAAACTTCCAAAAAATAGTAATTCAATTGTATATTTATTAAATTCGCGATCATCATCAATCAAATCTGTTGATGATAATGAATATATTGATCAATTGTTCCGCAAAATAAATAGCTATTTTAAAATAGATATTTTAAATTCAGCAATTTATTTTATATGGGATAGAGATAAAGACTCAAATAAAATGGAAAATGTTGTTGAACTGTTAAAGAAATTTTATAATTCAAGAGATAATGGCTACGAAATGCAAGGTCTATTACTATTAAGTTATCCTTCAATTGAAAGTTTTATAATTTCTTGCTTTGAAAATAATATACTTGATGATAAAATTCAAAATATAAAAAAATATGTAAATATGAACAAGTATAAAATTAATCAAATTGATAAAGAAAAATTAGAAAATGCGGTAAAAATTTTTTTAACTAGATATAATGAAATGATTTTAAATAGATTTTCTTTAAATGATATAGACGAGAAAATGAAAGAAATCAATTTAAAAATATTTGAATATGAAGAGAATTATCATAACGTAAATAAACATTATTATCATTTTTCATGCCTATTAGTTGCAATGATTGATTTAGGTCTTATTGAAATAATATAATTAAATAAAAAAAGTGGCCATACATATTGTATGACCATTTTAAATTAATCAATCCACCAAATTCTTTTATTAAGTAGAACTGCAATTATATCAAGAATCCATAAAATAATAAGACCACCTGATGCGATTAAAATAATTGCAAGAACAATTCCTAGAACACTATTCTTTTGAATTGAACGGCATAATCTTATTATGTTATTGTATAAGTCATAAAAAATAGTAAGAAGAAGACGTACAATCCAAGGAAGTCCTTCTAATGTTTTAATAATATCTTTCATAATTTTTCTCCTTTCTAAAAATTTATTTCTTTAGTGTTAAAAACACTAGAAATGTTTATTTGATTATCAAAAATTTGATAACTTAATCCGGTATGTCCAAAAGTCGTATTAAACTTTACATCATTTAAATATTGCATAAATAAACTTTTAATAAAATGTGAATGAGCAACTACGAGAATAGTTTTTCCATTAAAGTTATTTAATAAATATTGAATTGCTTTTTTTGAACGTTCACAAATTTCATCTTTTGTTTCCATACCAATAAAGTCATCATTTAATATTTTTTGATAATTTAAATCGTTAATTGGCTTTCCTTCCGCATCACCAAATTCACGTTCAACAAATAATTCATTTGTGATAATATCTAAATTTTGATTTAAATCATTAAGAATAATCTGTGCAGTTTTTTTTGCTCTTGATAAGGGACTTGAAACAACAACGTCAAATTTTAAATTATTTTGTTTAATAATTTTTGCGACATCATGGGCATCATTAATGCCATCATTATTTAAGGGGTTGTCAATTCGCCCTTGAATAACCATTTGCACATTTGCATCAGTTCTTCCATGACGTGCGAAACAAATATTTGTCTTCATAACTTTATTAACCTCTATAAAGAATTATACCATAAAAAAAATTTAAATTCAATAATTCTACATAAAAATGTAAAGTTATTAATAGCATTAATCTTGGCGTAAAATAAAAAGTATGGTATAATTGTATTAATTGGGTGCGCCAGTACGGTGTATATAATGTAGTTGGTGGGAATCCAACCTAGAAAGA
>CAYVQA010000087.1:0-4342 GCA_964453965.1 uncultured Staphylococcaceae bacterium | reverse complement strand
CGAAAGTGTGACAGATGAAATGCGAAATTTGGAAGAGTTGGATTTGAAAAATTTTAAGAGGCTATCATTAAATAATTATGTATAAAATGATAAAGTTAAAAAGTTGGCAAAAAGAGCAACAAATGAAACAATAAATTTTTTTATTTTAAAGCAAGATTCAAATGTCTATTTTAAATGCATCAAATGCACAGTAAACATTACGCTTGCTCGCGTTTCAAAAATAATCTTCATTGACAACTTTTTCCATTTTAATCGAAAGTACTCTCAATTTATATAAAAAAACAATAATTACGATAATTTCTCTTTGTTTCTAAAACGTATTTTCCCAAATGTTTTTCCAACAAAAATCTTATTTATTATTTCTTTTAAATTGTCAGAAAAACCTCTAATCTCAAGATCTCTTATTATATCATTATATAAATCATAAGACCATTGTAGCATTTTGATTAAAACTTCTTCTTTGTCTTCTATCTCGGATTCTTCTATAATTTTTGTATTTAACAATAAAATTTTAGAAGGTTCTTTTCTGTTTTCACCTAATAGCATATCTGTGATTAATGTTCTTTTTGACAACAAAATCTTTATGTTACTATTTCTACTATTTTTATCAATTATGTTATTTAATTCTGTGAATTTTCCTGCCTTATCATAAAGTGCATTTATAACAATTTTAAAGCATTCCCTATAATTGTCATTCAATAGTAATTTTAAAAGAATGTATTCGCGTTCTTCAGTAGAATATAATCCTATTAGCATTTCACATAATGCTTTAACAGATTCGCGGTCGATATTCTCATTTGTCTTTTCTGTAATTATTCTTATGAATTCATCTATCGTGTATATTTTTTCTTTTGGAAGCTTTGATAGCCATTCTTTTTTCTCTTTTAATTCGATATTCGTTAATTCTAATATTAATTGATATAAAGTATTTAGATTTTCATTAGTTTGTAATCTCGCAATAGCATTATATAAACTAATAGCACAATCTATTTTTTTATCATTCACATCTACGGTTGTTATTTGGTTAAAACTTTCATCAATTCTATTATCATCACTCCAAATATTTTCTTCACAAGATAATATAAGACTCCCTATCTTATCGGAATAATCAAATGCGAAATCAGCATCTTCAAGTACCAAAATAATAAAATCTTTAATTTTATCTGAATTACTAATAGGGAAAATTTGCAATAAACAAAGCAATTGTTCAAAATATTCTTTTTCTTCGCTTGGAATCAAATAATCATTTGTGAAATCAAAAAATTTATTTAGAAGTATAGATGCAACTTGTTGATTTTTTTCTAATAGAATTATATCAATATATTGCTTAAAATCATTCAACATAGAATCCTCTAGTGAATTCACATTAATGTCCATAATAAAATTTGCATAATTTTGTGCAAAAATAATTTTATTTTCATTTGATAAATTTTTATAATTTTCAAATAAATAATTTAAGTACATTTTTAAATTTTTATATTCAAATTCAAATTGGAATAATTGATCAATAATAAGTTTATCTATCTTTGAAATATTGTCGTATTTATTGTTCTTGAGTATAACAATTATTTCAAGAATTTCGTTTGTAAAATCCTCATTAAGTATAATTGCTTTACATAAATCATCAATGTACTCATAATTATCACTTTTTATGTTTTGGAAATATGTATTTAATAAATCTCTAAAATTCCTTAATTGTTCTTTTACGTCAAATTCTGTTTTTATATCATTATTCAACTTATTTTCAATAACAACATCAAGTTGAATCAAGTAATTATTTAAATTAGTATCAGTATAATTACTAAGATTTTTCTTTGTATAGTCTGTTATATAGGAGTATAGTCTAGTATTTTCTACTTCTACAATATTATCAAATATACTATTAAATTCTTCATTGTCATTTATTAATACATAATCAAGTGCTTTTTCAAATGTTTGTAATACTTGAGTTTCATTTTCTTTGTTTATATAGCTGTTACTACTTTGAAATTCTTTTACAACAAGATTAATATATTCTTTACCTTTGTATTGATATAAGAATTCATAGTTTTGGAACGCATAATAACTATATTCAAATCCAAAATCGAAATCTTCTCCTTCCGTAGTGTTTTCAGAAGCAAAAATGGGTGATATTATCCACTTACAAAAATCATCATCTATGTAATCTTGATTAGCATTATAGAAATCTAATAATACATTTGAAGCGTCTTTAAATAAATTCATCCTTACTTTATCTTCATTTAACGAAGTGTCATAGCTATATTTTGTACGATAAGTTTTATTTAATGAAGCAATGATTTTTTCAACTTTTGATTCCGATACTGAATATAATAATTTTTTATAATCATCAACTGATAAAATTTCGCGATATCTACTATTTTTGAATAATGTATCAGCAAAAGAATCAATTAAAAATTTAGTTTCGTCAGAAATAAAAGATATTAATTTTATAATTACAGAAAAAGCATTCTCTTTATGCAAATTATAAGACAAACTCTCATAAACACTTTTTATTAATTGAGCATTTTCTATGGATAGTTTATTGTTATCTAAATTTAAAATTCTAAAAAGTTTTTCAGGAGAATTATGAATTAGAGCCTCTTCTATTTCGTAGGCTTGTTCTCCGTATTCACGGCTTAAGGGATTTTGATTTAGTAATAAAAATGGTTTTAAGGATAAAGGGAGCTCGAACTTATTATTAATTAAATTAAGATATTGATTTAAATCATAAAAGCATGATTTTAATTTCCAAGTTTTTGTTTCTTTGTTAGAAACCTCTATAAACTTATCTCTGATTTTTGAATCAATATAAAATCTAGGAGTTTTTCCTGTCCTTAATACTTCTAGTATGTAACTTAAAAGTTTGGGTTCTATTAAGAGTTCTTTATAAAAATATGGAAAATCCACTTTTAAGACTGCGAGAATTGCTAAAGTTAAAGGATGTTTAGTTACGATTCCTTTTGCCAAACCTCCGGCTTTATCATTCATCTCATCGGATTCTCGTCTTGTAGCAATATTCCAATTTTGAAAAAATGTATTAAGTATTTGAATAGCTTGTCTTGGATTTTGTACATTAGGATAAATTAATCTGCATAATAAGTTTTCAAGGTCGGTGCCAGTTTGCTTTAGTCGTATTTCAAAATCTTTAAAATTAGGAATTTGTGTTTTTAATAATTGTTCTGAGTAGTCAATCATATCTCGGTAAGGAAATGGAGGAATGTCAATTCTAAAATGAAATATTTTATCCAAAAATCTTTTTGATTCTGTTTGCTTTGAGCAATTATCATTGTAATTTTTGTCAATTACTGAATTTACTGTTATTAATGCATCAGAAATTTTATACTCGCAACACGAAACTACAAAAATAAAACCAATTTCAGATTTGAGTTTTATATCCATGAAAGATCTGATAGCATTAATGCCATCCACCATTTCCTTTGCAGTTGGTAATCTATCAATATCATCAACAAATACAACTATCTTATCAATTTCTTTATTTATTTTTTTGTATTTTTTTAATTTTTTTATCAAAAATTCTTCGTATACCTCTGCAGTTGTTTCTGGTAAATCTATCTTTGTAATATTTTGAAATATTGGAGTCAACAAATTGTTTTTGTTTAACAATTCTTTTGTTAGCACTCCTGCCAATATAGCAAACGATATAGATGCACAAGCTTGCCCAAAATCCTTTAAATAAGGAAGGCACTTGCTATAAATAAAAAATAATACGTAAACACTTACAATAATCTGAAAGTAATTTAGCAATACATTGATCCAATTTTTGGATATTTCTTTCATATCATTTAATGCCAATATCTGTCTTGATATTTGCCTACTAAAAGTATCTTTTATTTCTTCGTCTTTGCCGCCAATATTCGTATAAATTGTTTTTAGCAAAGCCCTTTTTATACAATCGCCACCGTATTTCCAAGCATTGAAATCAATGCAGTATATATTTTTCATTGAATTTAATTTGTTTCTGCATAGTTCTTTTATTGAACTTTTGCCAACTCCCCATTGACCAAGTAAACCAATATTATATGGCGTATTTAACTCTTTATTTGCAATTAAATCGAAAAGCACTTCAGCATAATGTTCATGCCCAAATTGATCAGCTTCCACCGAGTTTAATGGTTTATCTAATAGCAAAGGTATATTTTCCAACACATTCCCCTTTTTTAATAATCATATCATAAAAACACTTCTTATATAGATTTAACAAATGTATTAATAATTTCTAATTTATAAATATTTATAGTAAAATAGAAGTAATATGGGAAAAGGTAAAGATAAAAACTTAAGAGTGTTTGAAGCTTTTGCGGGGTATGGAAGTCAAAGAATG
>CAYVQA010000086.1:0-4378 GCA_964453965.1 uncultured Staphylococcaceae bacterium | reverse complement strand
TATACTCCACCGTATTCATAAGTTCTTCTTCGGTATCATTACCGAACACCCCTTCTAATGCCATTAGCACGTTATCAATCGCAGACATAATATTTCCTCCGCTTTCATCCAAGTGCGAAATTAACCCATCCGACAGACCACTCCGGCTTTTTGACTTCATAAAAACCACCGTTTTCATTGTCCCATGAGAACCACTCGATCTCTTTTGCGTGTGAATGTATTCCTTCGGCGATCTCTTCGATCACCGCATAGGTGTAGTAGCCCGCCTCGCACATATCGCAAGCGTTTTCGTGCAGTGCTTCGTAACAAGTGTAAAGTTCCTTAAAATAGCCAAACGTGCGGTAGTTATCTGTGTATTCGGATTCAAATTCGGAAAAGCAAGTGATAAAATACATTGCATTTCACCCCGTATTCGTTATATATCACCGGGATGCACATCCGATGTGCAAGCGTGATCGTTTGTTTTGTATAGGTCCTGCCGTTCTTCCGTATCCGTTTTGTGTGTTTCCAGGGCGTCAAAGATCTTATGATACACAAGCTGATTCGGATAGTAGCGGTAATCGGCGAAAATGTCGATGCCGCGTCCTTCAAAGTGTTGCAATATTGCCGCGGCACAGGCTGCCGAGCGGCTCTGTCCGTAGTCGCATTGGCAGAAAATCGAAAATCCGTCCTCGGTCGCTTTGTAAATAAAGCTTGCCAATTCATCCGCTTCGGAGAGATAACTGTCGTAGGTGTATCCGTATTTTTCAAGTATCCCGATATCGATATCGGGAATGGTAACGTAAAAAACTCGTTCGCATATGCCGTCATAGCACAGCCGCGGTCTTTCGGTGCGGTTGCTTTTTGCAGGACTTGAAAAACTGATGACTGCCGTATGATCGGGAAAGCCCTTTCGGATCAGTGCTTCCATAGCATCACGAGAATATATTTCAATATTCATCACATCGTCTCCTTACAGTTTCACACAGATATAACCGTATCTTTCAAGACACAGGAGATATCCGTCCACATACGTTGTGGGTATCTTTTCCTCGGTATATTTGCCCTCATAGTTGTAAAATCGTATTCGCGTATGAGTCGGAGAGATCTGCTCGGCAGTGCAGCAGTTTTTGAATACCTGCTTGGCAAGGTCAATGTGCATTCCTCCGTCAACGGCTTGCACTTCATACACATATAGCACCGTCCGCCGACTGCAATCCCACGAATCGTAGATCACACCGTCGATTGCACAACTCCAATGCGTCTCCATATCCAGTATAAAACGTCCCTTGGGATGTGCCTGACAAAATTCTTCGGCACTCATTCCGTCGGGCAGTTTGATTTTTTTGCCGTTCAAAACATTCTCAACATATTTGTGAGGATTCTGATCGCTGTTAAAGGTTTTTGCTCCCGTGACCTTTTTGTAGCGATTGAGTTCGGTCTGTACCTTTTTGTAGTCCATACCCGTTGCCGCCGAAATGGCACGCTTTACGCAATCGGTCGTGCTGATGCCGCGGGGATTTGCATTGTAATATTTATACATCGTCTGTTTCACCCCGCTTTTGCTTCATTTTTAAGACGACTTTTTTATATATTTGACGATACTCGCGGAGCGTTGCATGATTGGTCGACGAATAATGATCCTCCGGAATAGCATCGTACTCCCAATCGCAATGCTGACATATAAAATAGGAATCGAGCGTTTTATTTCCGCATACGGGACAGAGTATTACTTTATAAATATCGTCCACGTATTCTCCGACGTCGGGAAGATCGATATAATCGCCGTACTTTTGATTTAGAGCAGACTCAATGCTTCGCTTTATGAGTTTTTTACGTTTTCCAAACATATACTAATCCTTTCTTTGCTTACCTGTATAGCCGTCAAGTCCGTTTCGTATCCAATACTCCCAAAATGCCTCGCTGCCGATCTTGGCATTCGGCGGAATGTTGGCTGATATAAGAGAATCGCACATTGAGAATGCCAATTCGCCGATCTCTTCGATGCCGTCCGCAAATACAACTTCTCGAAGTTCGGAGCAACCATGGAATGCACACTCACCGATCTTTCGCAGGGAGGAGGGAAAAACCACACGGCGTATCTTTTTACATTCGTAGAAAGCACGGGCATCTATTTCCGCAAGTCCTTCCTCGAAAACGACCGTTTCTAACGAATCGCAGAACGAAAAAGCATCCCCTCCGATCTTCTTTACCGAGCCCGGAATGCGAATTTCACGCAACGAACTGCCCTCAAACGCACTGTCGCCGATCTCCTCAAGGCTCTGTGGCAGTTTTAATTGTCTGCCGTGAAAGCCGCAAAGCGCGTACTCACCGATCTTTATAACGCTCTCGGGAATCTCAAGCGATAGGACGCATTCATTCTCAAAGCAGTCGTGACCGATCTCCCGCACACCATACGGAATAACAAAGTCCCGACAGTCATAATCACGAACAAGCCGACCGTTATTTCTGATTTTGAACCGCCCCGTTTCCAAAACATTACGCTTTTGTTTCGTCATATTCTCGTATCTCCTCCAGTGTTTCTTTTGTCGCTATGCTTATGATCCCGTGTGTTCTTGTACTGACGGTTACGGGTTTGTCCGCATCGAGAGCGTCGCATATGTTTGCAAATGTTCCGCGGCTCTTGCCGTCCCAAAGCATCAGTATTTCGCTTGCGTTTTTGATCATGGCACAGTCTTTGATTCGATAATATTCAAAATCTCGATCTTTGCGCCTTGTTGGGATCATACAACAGTGCCACTTTCCGACATTGTTTCGAACCTTCTCGCCCGTCGCATATACGGTGACAAACGGATAGCCTGCCGACGATAAAAATTCCTGTATCGCACGGTCGGCACCGCGGCAATCGCCGACGAGGATTCGGTATTTGTTATCCATATATCTTTGCAAAACGGCTTTTTCTTCGTCTGTCAGTGTGTCAATGCTCTTTGAGCCGCCGACAAATACTTCCTTGGGCACATATACATCGTAATCGCTCAGCGGGTCGATCTTACATTGCGGCAGAAGCCAATCCATCACGTTGTCAAAACAATCACAGCAAAGGCAAATGTCAATGCGTGAACAGTCGTAACGTGAACCGTATCCGATGTAGCGTTGAAAACTGAAATCTTCCTGCTTGTCCCAAAAGTCGAACACATTTCCGCATACGTTGCATACGCGTGGGGTGTAATCCATCAGATATTTGTAATGCTCCGAGCCGTCGGGGACGATCTTGATCGGAATATCAATGTCATAAAGCCCGAATTGCGACATAATCAGGCTTAACACACGATCCGTGTTCAAAACGGGTGTCAGATATATCGTCACCTTGTTGTTTTTGATCTCCACTCGACCGCGCGGATAGTAATTATACGGATGTCCGCCCGTTTCGACCTTCGGAAGTTTTTCCCACTCGGCTTTGTGATTGAAGTTGTCACCCGATTTTGAGGAATATGCTGTCTCCTCAAGGACAGTGCCGCTCCCGTCACATGCGACCTTTTTGCAGATGAGTCCGTACTCTGTCGGATCGTACCAAAATATACCCTTATACATTGTTTTTCTCCAAAATCGTAATATCAAATACTTCGACACTCTCATGCACCATTTTTTCGTCCGGATAACTTGACCCTACCGCAACAAATACCTGTCTGCCGGTTGCTGCCAGTTTCTCGATTATCGGTAATGTGTCTGTTGCAAGATCAAGCCTGCCGAAATAGTCGTAAATGAAGATGGGACGGCTATCGAAAGCTGTGATCGCTTCGATGATATCGACGAGAGCCCTCGGATAATAGCTGTTTCTTTTAAATGCTCCAACGGTATGGTCTGCGGTCTTGACGATCAGATCATGATCGATCACGATAGTTTTATCAAAACCTCCGACTGCTTCTTGCATAGATTTCAGAACATTGTCTGCATAATTGCCGCGGATAAAGCAGAGCGGTTTTGTAAGGTGCAGATCGACATTGAAATCGGATGTGTCGAGTTGAAATCTTGTAATGTTCATACGCTTCTTCCTTTGTGCGTTTAATCTTGTTTTGGGCAATTATAACACGCAAAATTGCAATAACCAAATTATTTTGATCGGTAGCAAAAATTCCGTGAACCATATAACGATTGAATGCCAAAATGCACAATATTCGTTTCGGGAGGGCGTGAATTTATCATCGCATACTATTATAATTTTGCAAACCGAAGAAAATGAAACGATTACACAGAGCAAAAAAGCGACGATCGTAATGATCACCGCCGAAATGATTTATTGACAAAAAGAAAACCTACGGAACAGATTTTTCTCTGCCCGTAGGTCATTTTTATTCTTCGACCACACCAAGCACCCTACCGCAGCAGTAAATGCTATCATTTTCAGTCAGCTTGATCGGCTTATACTTTTCGTTATGCG
>CAYVQA010000085.1:0-4404 GCA_964453965.1 uncultured Staphylococcaceae bacterium | reverse complement strand
TTTCCACATTAATACAAAATGTTGCATTATTTGAACAAATTTTCTTCGGATTATAGTATCTTAATAATTTCTATAATTTATAATAGCTTACTTTCATTAAAACATAATCGTCTTCACAACTACTATTCAGATATAATTTGCGATTTGATTATATATTGTATACTTTTAAAATATAAGCAATTAAATTGTACCCACATAAAATTAAATGAATAGGTTATTAAAAGAGTTGACTTTGGATATAAAGACTTTGATGTGGTTAATAAATAAAAAAGTAAAAGTAAAATATATAGTTTTAATATGACAAAAGGAAACGATAAAACACGTTTCCTTATTTTATGGTTCTATAAAATCTAACAAATTTATTCCGACATACTCGATAAAACGTCTCTATCAATATTTAATCATTTTATCTAAAATACCAACATTTTTTATAAATGATTAATTAAATTATTAATAATTTATACTAACAAGTTTTTTTATTAATTCATTTAATGAATAATCTTCATTTTTCTTAAACAATTGCATAATATCAGTATGATTATATATATCAGTAACAAAATCTTTAAATTCTTTAAAGAAAAATGATAGTGTGTTCCTTGACTCAATTATACTATTATATAGTTTTGAAGACATTTTTAAAAATGTTTTATAATTTAATATTTTTATTTTTTCATCATCATTTCATAATGACTTATATGACCTGATTTTTCAAAAACTAATTTAAATACTTTAATATATTTTTCTATTAATTCATTCGTAACAACAATACTATAATCATCAGGAATATAATGGGAATAATCATTTATACAAGAAAGCAGAGAATGACATATTTGTTTTTCCTCACCTTCAAATTTATTTATTATTTCTTCATATTTTAATCCGCCAATTATATTAAAATAATACTCAAGTATTCTTCTCATTGTATTAAATATAGTACCTTTATTTTTCTTTGAATCATCTCTAATTTCTTTCCATAACAGATCATATGTTGTTGAAATTGGATTATCATCATATTCTTTTACATATGAACTTTCATTGTTCTTGTTAATAATAAAGTAAGCGGTATTTTTTTTATTAAACGATATTTTACCTCTATTCGGTCTAAA
Source organism: uncultured Staphylococcaceae bacterium (assembly GCA_964453965.1). Lineage (GTDB taxonomy): Bacteria > Bacillota_I > Bacilli_A > ML615J-28 > CAG-313 > CAYVQA01. The sequence continues at coordinate 3,298 of CAYVQA010000085.1, read as the reverse complement.
CGTTATTTCTTTGAAAAAGTAAACATTGTGCGTTAGAATAAAAACTTGTTTAATATTATTTTGAGATGTTAAACAATCATCAATAATATTTTTTACTAATGTGCTGACAATAAATAATATATTACTATCTAACGAAGAAATCGGATCATCAATCACTACTATACAATCTTCTTTTCTACCATTTTCGGTTAAAGTTCCTTGAATCAACTGATAAAAATATAAAAATGATATAAATCGTTGTTCTCCTTCGCTTAATGTTTTACCAACAATACTACCATCAGCTCTAATCACTTTGTAAGTACTTGAATCATTAGCAGCAAATCTAAATCCAGTAAATCCAAAAGATTCTAAAATTTTATTCATTTTTTCTAATGTATTTGAAATACCTGACATTGAAGATCTTAATTTATCAATTTCTAAAATGTTTTTATCTCTTTCTTTTTTTAAATTGTCAATCTTACCTTTTATATTTGTAATTCCAATATTCAAACCCTTAACATCTTTTTTATAAGAATTAATATATTCCTTTAGCTTATTATATAAGGAATTATTAACATTTTCTTTCAGTTTCTTCTTTTCATTTTCAATATTTTTCACTTTTCTGTTATTTTCATCAATACTGCTATTTAATTGTTCAATAATATTGTTTATATTTGAAATTTTTTCTTCAAAGGAAATTAATGAAAACTTTTGAGATGGATTTGCAAGTTTTTTTTCAAAAATGCTCTTATTTTGAGATAAAATGTTTTTTAATTCAAACAAATTTTTATCTAATTCTTCCAAATCAAAAATATTTTTATATGTGTTTAAGACATTTTCTATTTTAATTATGGCATCACTAACTCTAAAAGAATATTGTTTTTTGGCTTCTTTAATAAGATTAATAGTTTTTTCATATGATTCATCAAATAATTTATTAATCATTGATAGTTTATCATAATTAATTTTTTGCTGGCAAAAAGGGCATAAATCTTTTGTAATTAATAAATAATCAACACCTTTTTTTACCCAATCCGAATTCATTAATTTTTCAATTAAAATTGACATTTGAAGGGATTTATTACTTATTATACTTTCATTTAAAGATTTTAATCCTTTTAAATCAGATATATCAATAATTATCTTGTATTCTATTTTGTCAAAAAAAGTAAGCTCATTTACATACAAACTGTTATATATTTTTTTCAATTCCTCAAATGTTTTTCTTTCAGAATCAGTTGAATTAATGTTTAAACAATAATTCGCAAAAGAATCTTTTGTTCCTACGTTGCCTTTAAATAATTCCTTAAATGAAAAATTATATTCATTTTTAAATTTCCAACATTGATCATTAATAATTGTTTTTTTACTTTTCAATTCTAAATTTGATTTTTCTATTGATTTTTCTTTAGTTCTTATTTCATCCTTTAAACTATTATTTGTTTCTTCCAATTCTTTAATTTTTTCTAGTGCTTCATTAGAATCTTTACCTAAAGTAAAAATACCTTTAATTAAAGAATTATTATTAAAATGTAAATCGACAAAATCATTATTATAAACTAAAGTTTTATGTTCTTCATCCTGTATGACAGACGAATAGATAAATTGATTTGGGTTAAATAATAGCCTACTTATAGTTGTTTTTCCAGCACCATTACTACCATACAAAAAATTAACTTTTTCAGGTTTTATTTCAACTTTTGTTTTATAAGAAGCTGCATTTTGAATTTCTATTTTTGTAATCATAATTTAATCTCCATATAATATTTCATATAAGCAATATATTATTTAATTAAAAATTTTTTAAATTAACATTTAAATATAAATTTAATTAATAAACTTATGATTAATTCTTAATATATCCCCAATATACTGGTCTGTGCGAATTCCAATAACTATTCCATCCACTTGGTTGCGATGTTGTTTCACAATATATTGTTAAACTGTTGCAAACGTTAAATGCATCTTCTCCTATACTTGTAACACTATTTGGAATTGTTATGCTTGTTAAACATCTACACCAATAGAATGCAGATTCTCCTATACTTGTTCCACCAGTTATTATTACTTCTTTTAATGATAAAGGTACATAACTTGAATTTTTACTATATGAACTTGCCCCAAAAATATAGCCAAAATGTGTATTATCTGTTCCATTTAATGTTGCACCTACAAATGGGATTGTTATACTTGTTAAACTTCTACAATTATAGAATGCATATTCTCCTATACTTGTGACACTATTTGGGATTGTTATGCTTTTTAAACTAATACAATTATAGAATGCATATTCTCCTATACTTGTGACACTATTTGGGATTGTTATGCTTTTTAAACTAATACAATTATAGAATGTACAATTTCCTATACTTGTCACACAATTTGGTATTGTTATGCTTGTTAAACTGCTACAATCAGAGAATGCATATTTTCCTATACTGGTCACACTATAAGTAGTGTTGTCTATACTTATTGTTTTAGAAATTTCTAAAATTGAATCATTTCCTACATATCTTGTTATTGTTGCATTTCCGTTTATTATTAAATATTGTATTCCATTTTGCTCTATTATGTCTTCTTTTGTTACTCCCCAATATACTGGTCTATTTGAATAATTCCAATTTGAATTCCAATCACTTGGTTGAGATGGTGCTTCACAATATATTGTTAAACTTTCACGATCATAGGATGCATACAATCCACAGAATGCATCTTCTCCTATACTTGTGACACTATTTGGGATTGTTATACTTGATAAACTGCTACAATTATAGAATGCATATTCTCCTATACTTGTTACATTATATGTAATATCATTTACAATTATGGTTTCTGGAATTTCTAATATTGCATTATTTCCAACATATCTTGTTATTTTTGCATTTCCATCTATTATTAGATATTGTATTCCATTTTGTTCTATTATATCTTTTTTTGTTACTCCCCAATATACTGGTCTGTGCAAATTCAAATTTGAATTCCATCCACTTGGTTGTAATGTTGCTTCAAAATATATTGTTAAACTGTTACAATTAAGGAATGCACCTGCTTCTATACTTGTCACACAATTTGGTATTGTTATGCTTGTTAAACTGCTACAATCAGAGAATGCATATTTTCCTATACTGGTCACACTATAAGTAGTGTTGTCTATACTTATTGTTTTAGAAATTTCTAAAATTGAATCATTTCCTACATATCTTGTTATTGTTGCATTTCCGTTTATTATTAAATATTGTATTCCATTTTGCTCTATTATGTCTTCTTTTGTTACTCCCCAATATACTGGTCTATTTGAATAATTCCAATTTGAATTCCA
>CAYVQA010000084.1:0-4450 GCA_964453965.1 uncultured Staphylococcaceae bacterium | reverse complement strand
GATAATATTAAAAATGATGGAGATTGATAATAAATAAAATAATTAATTTTTGTTTCAAATTTTATTCCAATATTCTATTTAATACATATAATAATATTGCATAATGTTTGTTTTATAATTGACAAAAATTTGTTAAAATGATAAAATATTTATGTAAACATCTATAGTATTCATTTCTCGCAGGCAGTAAATGACAAGATGTTTTAACTTTTACAATCTCGCTGGCAGTATTGTAATAAGTAGCCGTGAATAACGGCTCTTTTTTCATAAGGGAGGATATGTTAATGAGTTTTTTAATTGATTTTACTAATTTACCATATAGTAATAAACATTATGGTGGTAATGCTGGTCTTAAAAGAGGAGTTATAATTGGAAATAAAAACTGGCTTTTAAAGTTTCCTCAAGAAACATCAACATTTGATAATGTTACTATTTCATTTACAACATCACCACTTTCAGAATATGTTGCCATATATATCAAATATTAGGATATACTACTCATAATACTATTTTAGGCTATTATTTTAATAAAGAACTAGGTAAAAAGCAAATTGTTGTTGCTTGTGGAAAATAAACATCAAAAGATATATTTGAATATTTTAATGTAAAAAGTTGTATATGTAACAATTTTAGTTACCTATAAGCCTTTTTTGTTTAAAATCAGTATTAATTGATAGCAAAAATGCATAATTTCATAGTTTAATATTTGAAGTGAAAAAAGAGAAAGTAAAAAAACTTAACACTATGCCTAAATAGCTAGTCAGAAGTCTTATTTATACAATAATTAAAAAAAGAAGAATGGTAAAACCATACCTTCCTCTTAAATTAAATTATTTATGATTTTCTCTGATTAAATCACTAAAATCAAGAAATTCATGAACTTCTAAGCCAAATGAACGAGCAATTCGAGCGAGAGTTTTAACCGTTACATTCTTTTCGCAACGTTCAATTTGACCAACATATGCGCGGTCAATTTCTGCTTCATGAGCAAGTGCTTCTTGGCTTAATCCATGTATTATTCTTTGATTTTTCATTTTAATCGAAATTAGTTGAATTAATTCATAATTTTTAATTTCATCTGCGTTAATGTAATATAATTTTTTTGTTTGGTCCATTGATAAACACTCCTAATTGAATTTTTATACATTTATTATTATCAATAATTTTATATCGATTATGTTTTTAATTCAACGGACTATAATAAGCATTTCTAAAATTCATTAAAATTTTTAAATAATTTATTTGAAGATTAATATCAATTTAATTGCTTAAAAAATATTATCAAAGCATAACACTTACTATTTAAATAGACAAAAAATGTCTATTTAAAATGATTTTTTCAAGATATAATGATAGATAGAATAATATAATTGATTATGAATATGAGTTGCTTTATGAATTTATATAAAAGAGAAGAATATTTAAAAAAATAAGAGGGTTCTATTATGATACTGAAATTATTAAAGTTATAACTGGTGTTAGAAGATGCGACAAATCATCCTTAATGCAAACAATAAGGGATGAATTGATTGAAAATGGAATAAATGAAGAAAATTGTATTTTAATAGATTTAGATAGTAGAAAATATAAGAAAATAAAAACAGATAAAGCTTTAGAACAATTGTTAGATTCATATTCAAATATTAGTGGAACTAAATATGTTTTTATCGATGAAATACAAAATATTAATAATTTTGAAGAGGTAATAAATGCATTTAGAACTGATGGAGAATATTTGATATTTATTACTGGTTCTAATTCATATTTGTTAAGTGGAGAACTTGTAACCAAACTTACAGGTGGATATATAGAATTTGAATTTTTTACCCTATCATTTTATGAATATTTAGAAATGAAAAAGTTTTTTAATAAACCGATTGATTCAAATATATTTAATGAACTTAATAATTATATTATTGAGGGCGGTTTTCCAAAAACTATTCAGTATGATTCAATAGCTGATAAAAGAGCATACACTAAAGCTGTTGTTGAAAAAATATTTGAAAAAGACATTAAGAAAAGAATTAAAATTAGAACAGTAGAAACATTTAACTTGGTTAAAAATTTTATAATAAATAATTACGGACAAACAATGAGAATTTTAAGCATTCAAAAAGGTTTGGAAAATGTTAATATTAAAGTTAGTAGAGAAACAATAACTAAATATATAGAGATACTTGTTAGTGCAAAATAACTTGTCAATGTGATAGATTTGATATGAAGAGTAAACGTTCATTAAAAAATGAAAAGAAATATTATTTATCTGATTTATCATTTTATTATTCAATTAATACTGATAATCGAATAAATTATGGCCCTGCTTTAGAAAATGTAATATATACGTATGCTAGAAGTAAAAAGTATACAGTAAGTGTTGGAAGAATCGGTCTGCTTGAATGTGACTTTATTTTAAGAGATGATTATTTGAATTATTCATATTTACAAGTTGCTTATACAATTTTAGAAAGTAAAAAGGTTGAAGATCGAGAATATACTCCTTTAGAACTAATTAAAGATAATTATCCCAAGTATGTATTAACAACAGACTTTTTAATTCAAAAACGTAATGGTATTATTCATGCTAATATTGCAGAATTAATAAAAAATGATCTTAATTTTAATTGGAGATTAAATGTATTTGCAGTAATAGTCAAAAATGGAAAAATAATAAAATAAATATTGTAAATAATATTAAAAAATGAAATTAGAAAATCTATTCCCCAAAATATCAAAAAAATTGACTTTGGGGAATTAAAGTGATATAATACAAATGGTGATGATAGATATGAAAAAAATTAAAAGATTAAATTATTTGGAACAATTGATATTACTTCAAAATACACCAGATATTAAAATAATAACTGGTGTAAGAAGATCAGGCAAATCAATGCTTTTAGAAGAATATATTGAATATATAAAAGAAAATGATTCGAATGCAAATATAATTTATATTAATTTTCATAAAATTGAATATGATGAAATTAAGGATTATAAAAAACTAAATAGTTATATTAAAAAATGTTTTGCAGTTTGTAAAAATAATTATCTCTTTATAGATGAAGTACAATTATGTAATCAATTTGAAATTGCAATAAATGATTTATACGAATCAAAAGAATATGATATTTATTTAACAGGATCTAATGCTTTTTTACTATCAAGTGATTTAGCCACATTATTTACCGGTAGATACTTTGAAATAAAGGTATATCCATTTTCTTTTAGTGAGTATGTGGAATACTATAATTTATCATCAAATATTTTTAATGCATTTGATAATTATGTAATTGAAGGTGGATTTGCTGGTAGTTATTTATATAAATTAGATAGTCAAAAAATTGCATATATAAATAATGTCATAGATGTTGTTATCTTAAAAGATATAATGAAAAAAAATAATGTTTCCAATGAACAAGCAATGCAAAATCTCACAGAGTTCTTAATGGATAATATTGGAAATTTGACATCGCAAAGAAATATTTCTGATATTTTAAATAAAAATGGAATATCAATTGACCATAAGACAGTAAGTGTTTATATAAGATATTTATGTCTAGGATTTATATTTTATAAAGTGAAAAGATATGATATAAAAGGGAAAGGCTACCTTGAAACAAATGAAAAATACTATTTAGTAGATAGTAGTGCACGATTTGCTAAACAAGGTAAAAGAAATCTTGACTATGGCAGAGTATATGAAAATATTATTGCAATGGAATTACTTAGAAGAGGTTATGAAATTTATGTAGGCAAACTTTATCAAAAAGAAGTCGATTTTGTGGCAATGAAAGGAACAGAAAAAATATACATACAAGTAGCAGATAATATTTCCTCACCTAATACATTAGAAAGAGAACTTGCTCCTTTAAAACAAATAAAAGATTCATATCCAAAAGTGTTAATTGCAAATACAAAACATGATGAATATGATATTGAAGGAATAAAAGTAGTAGATATAGCAAACTGGCTATATCAAGCAGTAAATAAAAGTTAATAATCAAGTAAATCAACTACCATAAAATTTAGGACACTTGGTTCATTTACAACTTGTGAAAAATAATTATCAAAAAAATTTGAATTTTTTAATGTAAAAAGGCACATATGTATCAATTTTAGTTACATATAAGTCTTTTTTGTTTAAACTAGTATCAATTCTTGTTAAAAATGAATAACTGATGAAAAATAATTATTTTAAAGATGTATTAATAAGGTAGTTTTTAATTAAAAAACGTAATTATATTACGCAAACTAATATCGCATAATTTATTATAAACAATTATTCTTTTAATTAATTGTAAATTTAAATTAAATTTATCTTTGTTATTTATTTTGTAAAAATTTATTGAAAGTGAAAATAGAAAATTAAAAAAGAAGAAGGGTAAAACCATATCTTCTTCTTAAATTAAATTATTTATGATTTTCTCTGATTAAATCACTAAAATCAAGAAAT
>CAYVQA010000083.1:0-4464 GCA_964453965.1 uncultured Staphylococcaceae bacterium | reverse complement strand
TAAGTGACGCAAGGCCTGTTCTTCCACCCGCCGCAACACCAGCAGATGATTCAACAAATGTTGTAATAGTTGAAGTCCCAGTTAATGCACCAACAACAGTTCCGATTGAATCTGATAACATTGCTTCTTCCATTGAAAGCGGATCACCATTTTCATCTAACATGTTTGCTTCGGCTGCTGTTCCATATAATGTGCCAATAGTATCAAACATATCAATCAAGCAATACGTAACAACAAGCATAATCACTGTAAAAATTGAACCAATTGTTGTTTTATCAAATGCATATTTGAATCCTTTAATTGACGCAAATAATCCATATTTTGACCAATCTTTAAAAGTATCTGCAATTGATAAGTGATCTGGTGATGATATTTTACCAACAAAAATTATATAGGCAATATAATAAAGTATTGTTGATAAGATGATTCCTAGTATTATTGCACCTTTATTTAAAAATTTGACATTAACTTTTGAAAAGACAACAATAATAATTAATCCTAAAAAAGCAATTATTGCATTGATAGTGGTTTCTGGATCTTTTGTAAAATCTGCAATACTTACACATGTATATTGATTAGCTACAACTAGACCACTATTTTGTAAACCGATAAATGCAATAAATAAACCGATTCCTGCTGGAATAGCTGCTTTTAAACAATTTGGTAAGGCTTTAGCAATTAATTTTCTTAATCCAGTTAATGAGATAATTAAAAAGATAATTCCTGAGATTAGTATTACCGTAAGACCAGCTTGATATCCAGCTTCAACATTTGTAAGTAAATTAGGAACAATAAAAGAAACAAAGAAGAAAGAATTTAGTCCCATCCCCGCCGCAAGAACATATGGTTTATTTGCAATAAAAGCCATACATAGTGTCGCAATCACAGATGCTAGGATTCCGCCAATAAAACAAGCATTCCAAAGAGTATTATTAGAACCAACCATTTGGGTAGGATTTACTATGACGATGTAACACATTGCAAAAAATGTTGTAATTCCCGCAATGATTTCCGTTTTAATCGTCGTTTTGTTTTCTTCAAGTTTAAAAACTTTGTTTAAAAAATTTTTCATTTTTTCCTCCGCTTAGTCTTTGAAGTTAATAAAACGCGAGGAATACAAAAAAGACACTAAAAATTTAGTGTCTCTACGTAACGAAAAATTGGCAATTTAGAAAAAAGTTTTTTTGCAAAATTGTCATGTTTTAATCGTAGTCCTATTATTTAAGGCAATAGGGTAGAGACTTTCGAACCATATTATCGAATTTATACGATTTATTAACTTCTATATTTATTATATCTTAAATATTTTTATTAATCTCGATATTTGCTTTAAATACAAAATGAAAACGCCTTTATTAATTTAGTAAAATCAAATTAATTATTTTTCTAATTAATATTATATACTCTGCTTTATTTAAATTTTGTTTTATAATTGCAAATTTTTCTGTTTTATGTTAAAATTATGTGTTATGGTTTATTTATAATAGATAAATATTTAGTGAGGTGTTAATTTGAACAACAAGTATGATGTAATTATTGTTGGTGCAGGACCAATGGGAATTTTTACTGCTTATGAATTATTAGAAAAGACTAATAAAAAAATTCTTCTAATTGATAAAGGACATGATATATATAATCGTAAATGTCCAATTTTACTTAAAAAAATTAAACAATGTCCAGTTAATAAAGCTGGTGAAAGTGGTTGCCATCCAAGTTGTTCGATGACATCTGGATTCGGTGGTAGTGGCGCATACTCTGACGGTAAATTTAATATCACTAGTGAATTTGGTGGTTGGATGACAGACTATTTACCCGAATCAGAAGTTTTAAATTTGATTAAATATGTTGATAATATTAATTTAAAACATGGTGCTCCTACAGAAACTACAAATCCATACACAAAAGAAGTCCTTGATATTGAAAAAAGAGGTATTGCCCATGGATTAAAATTACTTCGTAGTGAAGTTAGACATTTAGGAACAGAAATTAATCTAAAAGTATTAACAAATATCTATGAAGAAATGAAACAAAAAATGGATTTTCTTTTTAAAACTGAAGTAAATGATATTATTGTTGAAGATAATACTGTAAAAGGTGTTATACTAAATGACGGAAATATTATTTATGCCGATTATGTTGTACTTGGTGTAGGTCGTAATGGAGCTGACTGGTTATCAACTACTCTTTCTAAACATGGAATTAAGTTTTTTAACAATAAAGTTGATGTTGGCGTAAGAGTTGAAACTAACGATATTATTATGGATGAAATTAATAAATATTTATATGAAGGAAAATTCATATATAATGCTAGTGTTGGTACAACTGTTAGAACTTTTTGTTCAAATCCTTCAGGTCATGTTGTTATTGAAAATCACAATGGTATTATGGTATGTAATGGCCATGCTTATCATGATCAAAAACTTGGTAGTAATAATACAAACTTTGCTTTACTTGTTTCTCATGAATTTGATGATCCATTTAAAAATCCAAATGAATTTGCATATGAAATATCAAAACTTGCCAATAAATTAAGTGGTGGAAGTGTAATTGTCCAAAAATATGGAGACATCAAAAAAGGTCGCCGCTCAACACAAAAAAGGATTGATGAAGGTTTCGTAAAACCAACTCTTAAAGAAGCAATACCAGGTGATTTAGGTTTAATCCTTCCTTATAACACTTTAAAATCATTAATTGAAATGGTAGAAGCTTTAGATTATGTAACACCAGGTATCGCAAATGATCACACTTTATTTTATGGCGTTGAAGCAAAATTTTATAGTGATCGTCCTGAAGTAGATTCAAATTTTGAAACAAAAATACATAATCTATTTGTTGGTGGTGATGGAGCTGGAATTACACGTGGTCTTGCGCAAGCAGGTGCAAATGGTATTAAAGTCGCAAGAAAAATTGCAAATTAAAAAAAATGAATCCTTCGTAATTATTTACGGAGGATTTTTTATTTTGTTTCAATAATATGGTAACTTTTATCAATATATTCAGTTATTTTGTTTAATTCAAGACTTGCTGATAACATTATTGTTAACCAATATTTTTTATTCATATGATATGCTTTAAAATAATATTTATTATCGATTAATTGACTAATTTCATCTGGATCTAATTTAACATTAATTATATCAACAAAACCATTTTTATCTATTCCTAATTGTTGATATTTTACTTTCATTACAAACCCAAACCATTTATTATTTAACTTAAATGCATAGCGTTCTTTTTCAAAAATATAAACAGGTTCAATGTTGTATTTTTCTTTAATATATTGATTAATAAGTTCTTTAACATTTGTTTCTTCAAAGCATTCTTTTAAAATATCGGCTAAATGGCTTGCAACTGCATCTTTTACAGTATTTATAAAAGTTCCTTTTGCATTATTTATATTAAAAGGTAAATATAATTCATTATCATATGTATCATATACATCAACATTGATTATATCTTTTGTTATTTTAAAATTTGCATACATAGTGTCATTTAAAATCATTTTAGTTAAGATATATTCATCATCTTGTTTTGTAAATCCATATGGTAATAAATTATCTTCAATTAATTTAAATTGGTTATAAATATGGGTAAGATCCATTATTTTCCCTTTTTAGTTAAAATCCAATTATGAATTCCTTCTTTTCCTTTTTTCTCACATTTATATGCAGTAAATGCTGTTATAGACGCAAAAATGAAATCAACAATTAAGTCTTTCATTGTATCAAGTAATGCAAGCTGACCAATAAATGGTTCACCTGTTATTGAGTTATTAAAACGTTGCATATTTGTTTTTAAAATAACATCGCTACTAAATTCAACAATTTCCCAAAGCACTTCAATTGTCATTACAAAACAGATTGGATAAATAATTAAGAAAACAGGAATCAATTCTATTTTTCCTTCTTCATTTAATATATAAATAGTTGACACTCCAACCAATGTTATAACAACAACTGTTGAAGAATGAAGTAATGAATCCCATATACTAACAGTCGCATAGAAACCCATAATTTCACCTAAAATAAAGTGGCATATACAAAAAACAATGAAAGCTATTCCCATATATAACGGAACATCTACTTTGAAAACATGTTCAACTAAATTAGGAATATAAGAAAAAATTGCCATAAGAACAAGTTGCCAAATATTAAATCTAAAAATGTTTGCTGGTTGTTTTCTGCCAGTTACAACATATAAAATTGTATAAATAATAATTATTAATAATAGTGAAACTCTTATTAATCTATAAATCAAATCCATTTTTGATTGTATCTTTTTTTGCATTATTTTTACCTCTTAAACTATCTTAAATTCTAACACATTTTATATGTTTTTTCAATATTTATGCAATAACAATTTAAATTTATATATTCAATTTAAATTTTATATATATTATGATTTATTTTTCTTCATTTAAGATTTCATTGCTTAAAGTTTTGATTTGATCTTTATATTTTGCTT
>CAYVQA010000082.1:0-4583 GCA_964453965.1 uncultured Staphylococcaceae bacterium | reverse complement strand
GGACAAAAGGTTGTCAGATTTTATGACCCCGACGGCAATCTGATTGAAGTCGGAAGTCCCATATAACACATTCGGCAAATTCCAATTTATAGGTGTACGAAATTTCTATTGACTGTACGTAAAAATTTTAGAGCTGTACGCAATTTTTACAATGTGTACGCAAATTGTATCAAAATAGGTATTTACACACATTTAAGTAAATTGATAAGTCTTTAAGAAAAACTAGTTTTTCTAAGACTTTTTTTTGACTTTATAGGTATTTTAGCCAAATATGGTTCAAATATTTTATTATTTTATGAAAATAAAAGACTTTTTTTGTATATACAATAGTTGTATTTACAACTATTGGAGGCTTGGTAAAAAATCGAACCTTCTTTTGTGAAGAATAAAGCCTATAGTTCCAATGGAAACTGCCCCCTTACTCATATTGATTATAAGTTTATGATTAGATAACATATTTAGTTATCATAAAACCTAATATAAAAAAAGTATAAAATAATTTTATCATTTTAAAAATTATCACGACATTTAATATGACAAATTATTAAATTTAATACGACGAATGTGTTGACATATTTTAGAAAATTTGTTATAACTTGACTTTTGCAGTTGTTATACTACAAAAGGTTTATCTTAGATATTTACTATCTTTGATAAACTTTTTTTATTTTAATATTTTATTGATTCTAAATATTCATTAAAATCGTTTTGACAACAATATGAAAAATACGGTTGTGAATTAAAACTTTCAATAATATTTAATAAATCTGTTATTGTTTCATTATTTTCGCTTAACTTTGTTGCGTTTACTAATTTTTCTTGTGCATTTAAACGTATTTAATTCTTTAACTATTCTTTCAATCGATAATTTATTTTCCAATTTTAGGTATAGAGATTGGAAATAGACTGTATATGGTTGAAAAGACAATTTCCAGGTGGCAAAAACATTACAAGAATTAAATCCAAAACTATACCGAGCGAAACTGTTGAATTTTGCCGAACAATTTTATAAAATTTTGCCGATTATGGTTGCAAAATTTTTGGGAATGTGATATAATAAGGAAAAATATAACAAGGAGGTTTTGTCATGAAAAAAATAGCTAATAGAGAAAAGTATAAACCAAGGATTATGGACGAGCAAGTGAAGAGATATTTGTCTACTTTTGGTGCTATTTGTATTGAAGGCCCTAAGTGGTGTGGTAAAACATGGATTTCTTCATACCATGCAAATAGTGAATTCCTAGTCGCAGATTCGTCAAATAATTTTCAGAATAGAAAATTAGCAGAAATATCGCCGTCAATCGTTCTTGAAGGAGAAACACCGAGACTAATTGACGAATGGCAAGAGGTTGATGCTATTTGGGATGCAGTTCGCTATATTGTTGATCAAAGAGGTGAAAAAGGGCAGTTTATTTTGACGGGTTCATCGACTCCTATACAAAAAAATAGGGTTCATAGTGGTGTTGGACGTATCGGCAAGTTAAAAATGAGAACGATGTCTCTTTATGAGTCCGGTGATTCAAGCGGTAAAGTATCTCTTGAAGATTTATGTGAAGGTAGAATAAAACCTATAATGACGGGAGAGGTTTCTTTGCGTGATCTTGCGAACTTTATTGTTCGTGGTGGTTTCCCTGGGGCAATTGGTATTCCTGTTGAGAATGCACAGTTGATTTCTGAATCGTATATTGAGACAATTTTGAAAGATGATGCTCAAAGGATTGATAATAAAAGATATGATATAGATAAAATGCGATTACTTTTGCGTTCACTCGCAAGAAATGAAAGTACAACTGCAACGAAAAAAAAGTTGGAAAGCGATATCAAGGAAAATGATGATGAATCTGTTGATTATGATAGTGTTAGTACCTACCTTGATGTTTTTGACCGTTTGTTTTTGTTAGACAATCAAAAACCTTTTGCGGTCAATATTCGTTCGTCTGTACGCGTAAAGCAAGCAGAAAAGCGCCATTTCTGTGATCCTGCATTAACTTGTGCGTTATTAAAAGCAACTCCTGATAGACTTATTAATGATTTGGAAACATTTGGCTTTTTATTCGAGGCGCTTTGTGAAAGAGATCTTAAGATTTATGCAGAATCGTTTGGTGCTCAGGTTTTTCACTATCAGGACTATGCAGGAAAAGAAATTGATGCGGTCATTGAGTTGAAAGATGGTCGTTGGTGCGCTTTCGAAATAAAACTTGGAGCAAATCAAATTGATAAAGCTGCAAGAGGTCTTATTGATTTAAAAAATAAAATCGTGGCTGAAGGTGGTAAAGCACCTTCGATGATGTGCGTCATTTGTGGTATGTCTAATGCTGCATATCAAAGACCAGATGGAGTTTATGTTGTTCCAATTACAGCATTGAAAAACTAAAATGTTACTAACCAAATATCAAAACAACCACGATTTTTTTAAAAAGTCGATATTATATGATAATACATATTTTTCTTGTTATATGAAAAATGCGAGATTGTGTAGTAAAATAATTTTGATGTAAAAGAAAATATTTAAGAAATAGTAGAAAAATAAAAGTGCATCAGTTATTTTCGCTAATCATTATTTAATTGCTCATAGTGGTGATTTATTTATTATCCTGGAAAGAAAAGTTGTTGAAAAACAATAAATTCTTAAGTGCTATACATTTAGCATAGGTTTGCTATGATTTAAGACAAACTTTTTTGCTATTAAAGTTTTTGGAAAAGTTAAAAAATAAAAGATGAAGATGAACTTGAATAGATGAGGTTTAAAACTTCATCTTTTTTCTATTCGAAAAATATGATTATTAATTATAATTATATTGTCTAATATTTCATAAGAAGAAAAAATTAAATTAAAATTTTTAATATTGAAGATAATTCATACAATTTGATTAAATAAGAATTTTGTGGTAAAATATAATGAGAATTAAATTGGAAGGAATGAGATTAATGAATTATATTGAAACTGAAAAAGTTGAATTAAAAAGGGTCTTAAATGATAATTTTGTGCGTGAAGTAGTAGCGTTTTTAAATAGTCATGATGGAATAATCTATATAGGTATTGATGATGATGGAACAGTAGTTGGAGTTAATGATGTTGATAAATTATTAAAAGAAATATCAGATATTATTACTGATAAAATATTACCTGATTGTAAAAACTTTGTACATCCATACGCAATACTTGAAGATGGCAAAATGATTATTAAAGTTGAAGTAAGTAAAGGAAATTCTTTATATTACATTAAAAGATATGGCAGAAGTTCATCAGGATGTTATATAAGAATTGGAACAACTTGTAAAAGTATGAGTGAAGAAGAAATAGAAAAAGGTTATATCAAAACATTAAAAATGCCAAAATTAACAATTGTTGATATGATTAGCCCTAGGCAAGATTTGACGTTTGATGAGTTCAAAACTATTTTAGCATATAAGCATTTTCATTATAATGAGATATCTTTTAATCAAAATTTTTCTTTAGTAAATAACGATAATAAATATAATTATTTAGCTTATTTATTATCAGATCAAAATAGTATATCGATTAAGGTATGTAAATTTAAAGGGAAAACAAAAGTTGATTTTTTATCAAGAAAAGAATTTGATGATGGATGCATATTAAGAAAAATGGAAGAGGCTTTTGATTATGCAGATAATGTTATTAATTTGATACAAACGGATGTTTCAGGTGGAAATAATAGAGTTGATACACCATTGCTGGATAAGGATGCTTTTAAAGAAGCTTGGTATAACGCAGTATGTCATAATTTATGGACTTCAAAAATACCCCCTGCAATTTATGGCTTTGAAGATCGAGTAGAAATTATATCACAAGGCAGATTAAGAGACGATTTGACTGAAGAAGAATTTTTTAATGGAGTATCTAAACCTGTTAATGAAGAATTAGCAAATATTTTCTTAAAATTAAAATATATGGAACAATCTGGAAAAGGAATATCTACAATTATTTCTAAATATGGAAGGGAAGTTTTTCATTTTGGTTCATCATTCATTGAATGTATTTTGCCATTTAATATTGTTGATAAAGAAAAGTATTATCAATTAATAGGGAAGAATGTCGCTAATAATGTCGCTAATAATGTCGCTAATAATGTTAAAGACAGCGAGTTAGTGTTTAATGCAATAAAGAATAATAAATATATTACTAGAGCTGAATTAGCTATGTTAATAAATAAATCTATAAAGACTGTTGAAAGAATTATTAAAAACGATAATCGAATTATTAGAGTTGGGTCTCCAAGAATAGGGCACTGGGAAATAAAAGAATAAATATTAAAAAATTAATATACGTATGTTTGATTTCTTTTGTTAATTATTTCATTATAAAAAATTGTGAAATGAAATTCAAAATTATATGTGAAAAAAGTAACAATTTTGTTGAATCTTTTACAATAATATTTAACTTAGGATGCATTGAGATAACTAGATATATTGTTAAATTATAAGTAACATAAAAAGAATATTAAAAAATTAAAAATATATCAAAAATTAAAATAAGATTAATTAATTTAGAAACTGTAAATTAGTAAGTATAAAATACAAAAAATAGGAGAAGGGTTATGAAATTTAAAATTGGTAACATT
>CAYVQA010000081.1:0-4771 GCA_964453965.1 uncultured Staphylococcaceae bacterium | reverse complement strand
TTAAATAATTTATTTGAAGATTAATATCAATTTAATTGCTTAAAAAATATTATCAGAGTATAATATTAGTAATAAAGAGGTTAAAAACTAAAAAAATTAAGGAGAAAATATGAATCAAGTTATCGAAAACATAAAATCAAGAAAAAGTGTGAAAAAATATAAAAGTGATATGGTTGATGAAAAACTAATAGATATGATTGCTGAAGCGGGGACATATGCGCCATCAGGCTTAAATAAACAATCACCAATTATATTGGCCATAACTAATAAAACAATGAGAGATAAAATATCTAAATTAAATGCTAAAGTTGCAAATATGAAAGATGGAATGGATCCATTTTATAATGCGCCGGTAGTATTAGTTGTACTTGCTAATAAAGATGTTCCAACTTATGTATATGATGGTAGCCTTGTAATGGAAAATATGTTACTTGCAGCCCATTCATTAGGCCTTGGCGCATGTTGGATTCATCGTGCTAAAGAAGTTTTTGAAACAGAAGAAGGAAAAAGTATTTTAAAAGAACTAAATATTGAAGGTAATTATGAAGGTATTGGCAACTGCATAGTTGGTTATCCAGATATAGAACCAATCACAAAACCAAGAAAAGCAAATTATATCTACAAAATATAAAAATTTTAAATCCATTTTTTAAAATGGGTTTATTTTTTTGCAAAAATGAAAAAATGTGATATAATTAGTTCAATAACTAACTAATTAAGGAGAAAAATATGGAAAAAACGAAATTAATAAATGATGAAGATAAAACTTTGATTATGTTAATAAATGATGTTCATCGCTTATTTAAACATCGTGCAGGCGAAAAAGCTGAATTAATAGGTATATCTCCAGCAGTAAACAGTATTTTGTTTCATCTTGACAGAAATACAACTTTAACACAAGTTGATTTAGTGAATCGCAGTCATTTAAGACCATCAAGTATTAGCGTTACATTACAAAAAATGGAAAATGATGGCTTAATAACAAGAAAGATAAATCCAGAAGATCAACGTTATATAATGGTAAGTATAACCGAAAAGGGAAGAATCTTGGAAAGAAAAATTGCGGAATCAATTAGAAATTTAGATATTGAAATTACTAAAAATATCAATACTCAAGAAAAAGAAATAACCAAAAAAGTAATTATGCAAATAATTAATAAATTAATGGAGGATAAATAATGAGAATTTTTAAATATTTAAAAAAATATTGGTTTTTTGTAATACTTGCGCCAATATTTATGATAGGCGAAGTTTTAATGGATCTATTGCAGCCGGAATTAATGGCTAAAATTGTTGATATAGGGCTTGCAGAAGGGGATGTTGCTTATATTATATCAACTGGTATTACAATGTTATGTCTAGTATTAGTTGGAGGAATGTTTGGAGTTTTATCGGGTGTATTTACAAATTTAGCAACTTTTAAATACGCTAATGATTTACGAAAAGACGTCTTTGAACACATTATTTATTTAAGTTTTGAACAAACAGATGATTTTACAACTGGATCACTAGTTACAAGGATTACTAATGATATTACCCAAGTATCTAATATTGTATCTATGTCAATGCGAATGTTTATAAGAACGTTAATGCAATTTGGGATGGGAGTAGTATTTTTATTAAGAATAAATAAACGCTTCTCTGTAATTTTATTAATTGCTTTACCTATTTTATTAATCATAATTATTTGCTTTTTAGTTAAAGTAAGTCCATTATTTGGAATTGTACAACAAAAAATTGATAATGTTAATGCAGTAGTTCAAGAAAATGTTACTGGTTCAAGGGTTGTAAAAGCATATAATGCGGAATATAAAGAAATAAAAAGATTCGGCAAAACTAATACCGAATTATATGATATAAATATGAAAGTATTTAATATTATGGCGATTATTTCTCCACTTATGAATATATGTATAAGTGGCGCTATGATTGGGATTTTATATGTTGGTGGAAGCGAAATTGTAAACAATTTTAATAGTGGCAAAGCGGGAATAAAACTAGGTGAATTGACAAGTGCAATTAGTTATATTACAATTATTTTAAATGGCTTTATGATGCTTGCAATGACATTCCAAACAATTGTGAGAGGTATGGCAAGTATTAAAAGATTAAATGAAGTATTGAAAACAAATCCAAAAGTTGAAGAAGGAATAGAAACAAAAGGAAATACAGAAGGAACGATTGAATTTAAAAATGTTAGTTTTTCTTATCCAAACTCAAATGGTGAATTAGTTTTGAACAATATCAATTTGAAAATCAATAAAGGTGAAAAAATAGGTATCTTAGGATCAACTGGATGTGGAAAAAGTACCTTGGTAAATTTAATAACAAGATTCTATGATACGACTTCAGGTGAAGTTTTAGTTGATGGAATTAATGTTAAAGATTATACATTTGGTTGTTTAAGAAATAAAGTCGCATTAGTTTTACAAAAGAGCGAATTATATTTGGGAACAATAAAAGAAAATATTTGCTTTGGGAAAATGGATGCAACAATAGATGAAGTAAAAGAAGCAGCAAAAATCGCCCAAGCAGCAGATTTTATCGAAAGTTTTAATGACAAATATGAAACACTAGTTACCGAAAAAGGAACTTCATTATCAGGAGGGCAACGTCAAAGAGTATCGATTGCAAGAGCAATCATTAAAAAACCAGAAATATTAATTTTTGATGATTCAACAAGTGCGCTTGACTTAAAAACAGAAGCAAACCTTTATCAAGCAATTAATGATAATTTTAAAAATATGACAATTGTAACAATTGCTCAACGTGTCGCAAGTGTAAAAAATGCAGATAAAATCATTGTTTTAAATGATGGTGAAATTGCATCAATTGGTAGTCATGATGAACTTATCAATAATAGTCCAATTTATATTGATATATATAATTCACAATTAAAGAAAGAAGGTGACAAATAATGGCAGCACCAAATAATCCTCCAAGACCAATGGGACGTCCAGGAAAAAAACCAAATTTATTTGTTGAAAAACCCAATGATTTATTTGGAACAATAAAAAAACTATTTAAATATATTAATTATCACAAATTTCTTTTAATTGCTTTAATTATAGTAATGTTATTATCAACATTATGCTCGCTTGCATCCCCAATTATTCAAAAATATATTTTAGATGCATTAGATATTGCGTCACTTAAATTCTCATGGAAAAATGCCTTAACTTTAATAATCATTTTAGCCTTATTATATATTTTAAGTGCTGTTCTTAATTATTTTCAACAACGTATTTCTGCAAAACTTTCACAATCAATGGTAAGAAAAATGCGAAATGATTTATTTAAAAAATTTGTTAAATTGCCAATAAAATTTTTAGATACCCATTCATATGGCGATTTAATGAGTAGGATGACAAATGATGTTGATAATATTAGTAATACAATTTCGCAATCAATTGGTTCATTAATATCAGGTATTATGATGGTATTAGGAACACTAGCTATTATGATTTATTATAGTTGGTTACTTACAATTGTTAGTTTATTCACCGTTGCATTAACATTATTATTATCAAAAATTTTAACAAAACATATGCGTATTTACTTTACTAGCCAAACAGAAATTTTGGGAGAATTAAACGGCCATACAGAAGAAATGATCACAGGATATAAAACAATTTGTGCATATCATAAAGAAAAAGATGTCATTAATGAATTCAATGATATTAGTGATAAATATACAAAAACTTCAATAATTGCGCAAATTTGGGGTGGTTCAATGGGACCGGTAATGAACTTTGTTTCTAATTTTGGTTATGTTTTAACTGCAGCAGTAGGCGCGTGGATTGCGATAACAAAACCTACATTTTTACCACTTGTAACTATTGGAACCATATCATTATTTTTAACCTGCAGTAAACAATTTTCAAGACCAATTAATGAAATAGCAAATTTATTTGGACAATTATTAACCGCAACAGCTTGCGCAGAAAGAGTATTTGAAATATTAGATAGCAAAAACGAAATCGATGAAGGAACAAAAGAATTTAAAGAAGAAAACTTTAATGGTGATATAGAATTTAATCACGTAAATTTTAGTTATGTAGAAGGACAAAGAGTTTTGAAAGACTTTACCTTAAGTATTAAAAAAGGTCAAAAAATTGCTTTAGTTGGCGCAACAGGTTCAGGTAAAACAACAGTTGTAAACTTATTAATGCGCTTTTATGATGTTGATAGTGGAAATATCACAATCGATGGTGTAAACATTAATGATATCAAAAAAGAAAGTCTACGTAGTACAATCGCAATTGTTTTGCAAGATACAGTATTATTCAAAGATACTATTGAAAATAATTTAAAATATGGTAATGAACTTGCAACATTTGAAGAAGTAAAAGCAGCAGGGATTTTAAGTAACTCAAATTATTTTATCAGAAAACTTCCAGAAAAATATGATACAGTTTTAGCAGAAGGTGGTAGTAATTTATCACAAGGTCAACGTCAATTACTATCGATTGGTAGAGCAGTGCTTGCTAATCCGAAAATATTAATTTTAGACGAAGCAACTTCAAGTGTTGATACAAGAACTGAAAAGAACATTCAAGACGCAATGGCAAATTTAATGAAGAATAGAACTAGTTTAATCATTGCCCATCGTTTATCAACAATTCAAGATGCGGACGTGATTGTTGTAATAGACGAAGGAAAAATAATTGAACAAGGAAATCATCAAGATTTACTTAATAAAAAAGGTAAATATTACGATTTATATATGACACAATTTGCCGGTAAAACAATATAAAAACAAATAACTTCA